>SLOD01000055.1 GCA_007132725.1 Candidatus Sumerlaeota bacterium | reverse complement strand
GTCATATAACAGAAAGTTTGTTAAAGTTTCCAGTCTTACCGTGATAGACTCTCAGCAGTGCTTTTTCAAGAATATGTCCATACATAGCTTTAAGGAGATCTTCTCCGGTACAGTTAAACTTGACATCAAGCATTTCATCAAGAGCACATACCGTAAAAACATACTTGTGTTTTTCAGACGAGCTGTAAGGTCCATGATAACCCGGTCTACCGAAATCATTGACGACCTGCCTTATGCCGTGATCCAGATTCCTTTCTTTAGGCTGTCCCTCTTCTATTTCTATCATGTGGTGAGGGATATTGAATATTCCCCAGTGTATCCAGCTCCCTTTTGAAGACTGAGGATCGTTCATTATTATTGCTATTGACCTTGTATTTCTTGGAATTCTCTGCCAACCTACATGGGGAGAAACATTTTCTCCGTCAGCAGAGTGTTTTGCCGGCAACCTCCCCCCGTCTGCCATAGAAAAACTGTTTGCAAGCATTGCACTTAAATCAATAGTTGCGTGCATCATGACTCCAAATTTTAAATCAAACCGATTCAAATTTCGATGATAGCAAAATAATCAGACCAGTCAAGTAATTTCAATTAGAAAAAACTATTGCTCCGGAAAAAAAATCTTTATCTTTAACTGCAATAATATAATACGATGCATAAGAAGGATTAATTAGGTTGTAAAGGTGGGAAGGACTTTTTATCATCATCTCCCATCCCTTTTCAATTGTTCCTGCATGAAAGAGGTTTTCACCTATAACACTTTTTCTTATTCCGGTATGCCTAAGTCCACCCGATTTTGAAGAGTAGTGGACCAAACCTTCCTTTTGTAATCTTTTCAATGCTTTTTCTGCACTTTTTTTCAAGGAAACATCTTTTTTTAAAAGAGGTCTGGAATACCTTTGTCTCAATCTTTTAAGTGATTCATCAAAATTTTTAACATACCCTATCTTTGTTTCAGGTTCTTTGAACTGCCTTGTATAAAGAATGACCGGACCTTTAGCACCTTCCCCAACTACCTGTATTCTGATAATATTTGCCACACCTTTGTCAATAACAATATTTCTTTTTGTCATCTGTATCCTATGGACACCTGTCCTGTGCTCAATGTATAAGTAGTAGGAAATATAAGCATTGTCCGGAACAATATTTATTTTGAGCTTGCCATCTTTAATGTCCGAACTTATTTCAACCTTATCTTTTCTTTTAAGGCTGTAACTCACTCCGTTAGCTTCAAAACAGAGCTCATGTCCTTCACAGGTATCAACTTCTGTAAAGGAAACCCTTCTGTAAAAAAAACCTGCATTATGAGCTTTATCAAAAACAGCATCGCTGTCTATAGCTCCATTTAAAAAAAGAGAAAAACAAAACAACAACATTTATCACTCCATAATCCGGAAACTCATGCGACATAATTATATTATCTTCAACCGCATCACGCAAGTTTGCTTAAAAATTCTTGACTAAAAGCGGCCTTAAGTATAATAACGACTGTTTTCCGTGCCGGGATGGTGAAATTGGTAGACACGCTAGATTCAGGTTCTAGTGGCTGCAAGGCTGTGCAGGTTCGAGTCCTGTTCCCGGCACCATTTACTCCTTTGTTTTACTGACCTCTCTACTCCGGCTATGGCTCTATCAACATATCTTTTTCACACCACATCTCATTGAAAAAATAGCCTTCTTTGCATTTGAACAGACAAACATAATCGTCACCCACCCATCCATCGTATTCATTTCTTCTTGGGGGCCACCAGTCATAATAACTCATAGAAAGTTCTGTCCACTCCTGCTCTACCGTGTCACTACCTACTCTTTCGGCATTTTCAGGAACTTCAAGACACCTTACTGTCCTTTCTGCTCCCAATGGCCTTTTAATACAGCGAATGAAATGAAGCTCATTAGCATCCTCAAGCACAATGTTTCCGGTTGAGAAATCAATAGCCCATCCTAACTCTGTCCCTGTATGGGGATCATAAGGCAATGATTCTGATGTCCAGAATATTTCCACATCACCGAATTTTGAATATCTGCCGTCAGTTTGCTGTGCACAACTACCGCAGTCTGCTTCATCCCAGTAACTTAAGTCAATACTGTAGTCAGATATTTCACAAGCACCTCCTGTCACAGTTCCAGGACAATCAGCGACAAGATACCTCATTTCATCAATTGTCGGTAAAGCCCACTCTCCTTGAGGATACATACCATGACAGTGGAATACAGCATCCCAAAGATTCAAACCTGCTTCTCCCGGGTCTGACCAAAGTCCTGTCTGCACACAGCCGTTTTCAGCCATTTCATAATCAGCGGCACATTTATAGCGACATGACTCTGTATCTTCTTCAGTACTGTACTCTGTTGCACTGTCTGCAGGAACCCACTCGGAACCGTCCCAAGTCTGAGTGTAGCTGTCAACAATATTCCAAACTGTCCCCGGCTCAGGTTTTGGAGAACATTTGAAATTTCTTGTTGCAGGAACACAATCAAAGCCGTCCCATTCATAGTTCGTTTCACATCCGCATTCATAATAAATGTCATCTATCTCTATACATTCCCCGTCACTATTATCAATTTCATCACATGGATTAGGATCACAAGGATCAACAGTATCTTCGTCATCTATATCTTCATCTATGTCTTCATCTATGTCTTCATCTATGTCTTCATCTATGTCTTCATCTATATCTTCATCTATGTCTTCATCTATAGCATCTTCATCAACTATATCTTTATCTTCTATATCAGCAACAAGAAAAACGACAGCAGAAAAATGACCCATTTCCATCATTATCGGATCTCCGCTCATTATTGGGTCTCCGCTCATTATGGGATCTTCACTCATTATCGGATCTCCACTCATAATAGGATCGCCACTCATTATGGGATCTCCTGATGCATCAAAAACCCAGTCATTTTCTCTTAAAAGTCCGGCTGTTACCAATTTACCTTCAGGAACTTTTGTCAACTCGGTATCGGCTTTTATAGTGACAGTTACATTTTTTGAAAAAACTGTCCCTACAGGACCGAACTCAACCACTTTAGAGACGAGATCATCCTTTCTGGGGAATCCTTTTTTCTTGTAGAGAGTCAATGTTATTTCAGTATCTTTATCAAGAGCTCCTTTTGGAATACTGATCTTTGCCTCACCGTCATTTGTTTCTACTGTTCCTCCTTCAGAAGCAGTTATCATCTTGCTCGTACTGCTTATTACTTCTCTTTCCCCGGGATCTTCTTTTTTTGAAGATTCACAGGAAACAAACATTAAAACAACAACAAAAATAATAAAAATCCTTTTCATGTTACCCCCCTTGAAAACTAAAAAACATTGTCAGTTCGGTTTTAATACCACATTAGTTGTTTTTTTTCAACATATTATTTGCTTTTATTATTAATAAAAAAGTTTTTTTGAGGCTCAACCTTTGAAAACCACCACTCTTCCGCATCTTTCCATCTTTTGAAAACCAAACACTTCAAATATCCAGTTAAAGGTCCGGTCTCGATAGAAAAAAACATGTGTCGGATCATCTTTATAGTACCATTTTTTAAAGTCTTCATCGGGAGAACCTGTAAAAAGATCTGTCATTACATAAAGCATTCCCCCTTTTTTCAACAAAGTTCTTAAGAGCCCGAATTCTTTATAGGGATCATGAAAATGTTCGACAACTTCACAGCAGGAAATATAGTCATAACTATCTCTAAAGACTTCCGGTCTGTCACAAAAAAAAGGATCGTATTTTTCTATGTTATACCCTTTTTCTTCTAAAACAGCTGCTATCACAGGTCCTGTTCCGCTACCGAAGTCAAGCCCTCTGTCAGTTTGTCTGAAAGCATCTGCTATTCTGTCAGTTACCGGCTTTACAAAGGATCTGTAACCGGCATCAAAAACATCGTTGTTATGTTGTTCATAACGCTTTTTTTCATCTTCGGGACAAACATAACTTTGAGGATCACAAAAAATACCAGAACATCCTCTGCAAATAAAATATTTTCTGCCAACATCTATCAAAATATGAGAAACCGTTCCACACAAAGGACATTTATTTTTCAGAGCCTTTATTTTTTTCTTCACAACATTTCTCATCAATAATAGTTAACAACAAAGAAAGTTCTTTTTCCACATCAGTTAAGACCTCTGTTATATCTTCATTTGCTTTAACTTTCTTTTCAACATTTGACAACAGATCCCCCAAATGAATAAACCGCATACTTAATGAAGCACCTTTCAAAGAATGAAGAGTATTTAAAAGATTTTCAGTATCTCCCTCTTTTAATAGCTCTTTAATGTTATCTATTTTTTGAGGGAAATCTTTTTTTATAAAATCAACCAGCTTTTCAAAAAGCTCATCATCATTGCCTATCATCTTTTTAAAATAGTCATTTTCAAAATGGACTATATCTTCACCTTTTTCAACTTTTTTTTCTGTTTCTATAGGAGGTCTGCCTGCTCCATTGAAATCTTTCCCGACAAACCATCTGCCAAGAACTTCAGCCACCTTGTTTTCGGTTACAGGCTTTGAAATGTAGTCATTCATGCCGGCATTGAAACATTTTTCCTCTTCCCCCTTGACTGTACCGGCTGTTACAGCAACTATAGGGGATTCTTTCAGCCCCCTGTTTTTTTC
>SLOD01000217.1 GCA_007132725.1 Candidatus Sumerlaeota bacterium | reverse complement strand
TCAGGAGATTTCACTTCTTTCCAGAAGAATCCGTTGTATTTCAAAAAACCGCTTTCAGTTTCTCCATATATTTCGCTTTCACTTTTTCCCAAAACATCAACAATATTAAAATCAAAATGGTAATAGTTAACTGAATTGGGCAGTATCTGTAATATTAAGTTGTCTATTGCAAGCCAGATACTTGATGGAGATGCGGCATAAACAGAGGTTGCAGTTCCTTTAAAGAACCCCTGATTTGAATTGAGTTTTATCCCGTCCCACTGAGCCATCCATCCGTGAGATCCGAAAATGTGCAAAATTCCGTCATTTACTTTAAAACCGTTTATGTTGCGGGGTATTCTGAAGTTCCAGACTTTATCATTTGCCGCAAAAACTCCATTATCCCCACCGGCAATGATGTCTCCTTTGTAAAAAGCCAGTTTGTTGAATTTTCCTTCAAGTTCATAAAGGGATTCCCACTCCCCATTTGAGTTAATGGTTATCACTTCCGATGTTTCATCCTTTCTCAAAAGGGCGGCAACTTTCCCGTTTTCAGTATAGACCGTTGAAACTATATCTCCTTCCAAAACTCTGTTCAACCATGTTTCACCATTTTGGACAGTTATGATCCCTTCTCCTCCACCTACAACAAAATCTCCGGCTATTGCAATACTGTTGATTTTTTTATCTGTTTTGTGAATATGCTTCCACTCTGTTCCATCATAATGGAGTATTCCGAGCCTTGCTGCGGCATAAATATTGTCAGGAGCAGTTCCTGCAAGTTCATATATTCCGCTTCCAACAGGAGAATAATAATCCCCGTTATCATCCAGACAGCTTATGAAGTTATCTTTAAGTTTTAACAGAGAGCCGTCTGTAGCACTTGCCCACACATTATTTTCATCAAATACAATAATGGATGTAAAATCACCTCCTGATCTGAGTTGATAGGAAATGTTGTGAAACTCGCTCCCTTTTTTTGAAAAAACAGTTGAATCGGTCACAAAAAACATGTCCCCGTTATCAAGAAAATCTCCGGCAAAAAGGGAATCTCCCTGCGGATAGGGATTTACCCAGCAGTAACCGAGTTTGCAAACTCTTGCTGTACACATGTTTCTGATATTGTCCATACCGCAACTCATTCCTTCCGGACACTTTCCGCAATTCAGTTTTCCCGAAGCAGTCTCAACTTCACCACATTCAGCTCTGTAATATTCACAACTTTCCTCAAAAGGAATAATGTTTTCATCGTCATCATCCGGGATAATTTCATCGTTTTCGGCATTTTCTTCATCATTGTATTCTGAAAGATCATCAGTCACCTCATCGTCATTAACTGGAATATCTTCATCGCTCATTTCTGATTTGCTGCTGCTGCAACTTAAAAAAAGAAAAAAAACTAAAAAACTGATAATCACTTTCATAGTGTCTCCTTAAAAAACAAATTCAAAATAACATCCGCCTGATATTCACACAAACATGATATATTGTCAAGAAGAGAATAGCCCCGACTATTTTAAAGTGAACTAAAAAAAAGTCTTGACTAATTTAAAGCATGGTTTAAAATAGTCGGAGAGTTTTGTTGTGGAGAAGTCAATGAAAAGATACCTTGAAACCTTTGTTTTAAAAGATCTCAAATCAAAAGCAGTTCTATTGTCAGGTCCGAGACAAGTTGGCAAAACAACACTTTCAAAACAACTTGGCTTGGACTACACATATTTGAACTTTGATGTTTCAGAAGATAGAGAAATTATCTCTAAAAAAGAGTGGGATAGAGAAAAAGAGCTTGTTGTTTTTGATGAGCTGCACAAAATGAAGAACTGGAAATCATGGATAAAAGGGGTTTATGACAAGGAAGGGGTAAGTCCCGCTCTTCTTGTTACCGGTTCAGCACGGATGGATACTTTCAAAAAAGGTGGGGAGTCACTTGCGGGGAGACATTTTTACTATCGTCTGCACCCAGTTGATGTTGCAGAAGCATCTGCTTTCATGGATTCAAAAGAAGCACTTGGGAACATAATGAAATTCGGAG
Organism: Candidatus Sumerlaeota bacterium; assembly: GCA_007132725.1. Lineage (GTDB taxonomy): Bacteria > UBP6 > UBA1177 > UBA1177 > UBA1177 > SLGQ01. The sequence continues at coordinate 14,468 of SLOD01000217.1, read as the reverse complement.
GATTTCCGGAACCTTTTTTAAAGGGGAGTGAAATTTTTGCAAAAAGGTGGCGGCGGCAGCATACAGACATAATCATCAGGCAGGATTTACTCGATCTTGAAAAAGTGCGTGAAATAAAAGGTGTTGAGATACTTGTTGAACTTTTAAAAAACCAGGTTGGGTCAACTGTTTCATACAGCTCACTTGCGGGTGATCTTCAGGTTTCTGTTCCAACGGTGAAGTTCTGGCTTGAGATCCTTGAAAAACTGTTTGTTATTTTTCCTGTCAGACCTTATTCTAAAAATATAGCAAGAGCAATTCTCAAAGAACCTAAGTATTATTTCTATGATACAGGAGCAGTAGAAAACAGTGAAGCGGCATCTCTTGAAAATGCTGTTGCCTGTGCGCTCATTAAAAAGCTTCATTTTCTTGAAGACACACAGGGATGTAAGACTTCTCTTCATTTCATAAAAGACAAAGATAAACGGGAAGTTGATTTCCTCACAGTTGTTGATAAATTGCCTTCACAAATGATAGAAGTGAAGCTCAATGACGACAACTTCTCAAAGAATATATTCCATTTCGGATCATTCTTTGATGAATCAGTAAAAAAATATCAGATCGTCCTCAATCTTAAAACAAGTAAAATGAAAGAAGAAGTCAGAATGATCGAAGCACACCAGTTTCTTAAAGATTTGTAGTGGGTTTTGTCGCTGAAATCCTACACTTTTTGCAAGACCTACCTTTTTTATTGATTAAAAACCGATTGGTCAAGTTCACCTTCACTTTTTGCAATTATGATCGAACCGATCGTGTCTCCGGAGATGTTGACCGCAGTTCTTGTCATATCGAGAATTCTGTCAATACCCATAATAAGTGCTATTCCTTCTACCGGAAGATTGACCTGTCTTAAAACCATAGCAAGGGTTATCAGTCCGACACTCGGGACACCTGCCGTACCTATCGAAGCCAGAGTAGCTGTCAGAATAACAGTTATTATATTGACAAATGTCAGCTCAATGCTGTAAGCCTGAGCAATAAAAACAACGGCGACCCCCTGCATTATTGCAGTTCCATCCATATTTATTGTGGCCCCAAGAGGCAAAGTAAATGATGCAATTTTATTTGAAACTCCCATTTTGTTTTCAGCAGTATCCATAGTTACAGGAAGCGTTGCATTACTTGAAGCTGTTGAAAACGCAACAAGCATTGTCGGATAGAATTTTTTAAGAAAAACAATGGGTGAAAGTTTGCCGATAAACTTCAATGCAGAACCGTAAATGAATGCAAAATGGATGCAAAGAACAGCCAGTACTGTCAAAAAATATTTAATAAGCGGCAAAAATGCTCCAAAACCTTCTCTTGCAAAAACATTGGCGATCAAAGCAAAAACACCGTAAGGAGCTGTGTGCATTATCATAACAACCATTTTCATAACTACTTCGTTCAGCTCTTCCATCCCTTTTCTCACTGTTCCAACTTTGTCACCAAGCATTGACATCGCAAATCCGAACAACAATGCAAAAAATATTACCTGCAACATTCTCCCTTCAGCGAATGCCATAAAAGGGTTAGCAGGGATAATTGAAGAGATGGTCTCAACAAATCCCGGGGCATCCTGTGTATCAAAAGCAACTCCTTTTTCAGCAATTGAAAACCCGATACCTGGTCTTGTAATAAAAGAAAGTAAAAGTGCAAGAGCAATTGCAATTGAAGTAGTAGAGATATAAAAAGCCAATGTTTTTATTCCAACTCTTCCAAGTTTTCTGATATCTTCAATGCCTGCTGATCCACAAATAAGACTTGTCAGAACAAGCGGTACAACAAGCATCATTATGGCTGAAATGAACATTTTCCCTACAAGATCAAAAATTCCGTTTACCAACCAACTGTCAATAATCCCTTTTGAGTCAAAACCGGCAATTAAATTAATAGTTACTCCAATAATGGCTCCAGCTATAAGAGCTATGAAAATTTTTGTTGTAAGTCCCGTTTTTTGTTTTTTCATACCCTCTCCTTACAAAATTAATCTGCTTCAAAGATGTCTACAAATCGTTATCTTCGGATTCTGAAGATGTCGAAAAGGATTTTAAAAGATTCTGTGAAGACTCTATGAAACTGATATACTGCATGGCTTTATCTTTAGAAAGCTTCAGCAAAGAAAGGTTGGAAATAATAAACTCGCTCCTTTCAAAAAAGTTTGAAATATCTTTTTCTGTCGGAGTATATCCCCCATCTATTTTGTTTCTGAGATTTATCATTGACTCCAAATATTTGTCTATCAGCTCTTTTTTGAGATACTTTTGATTTTGTATAAGGCATCTTTCAAGCTCAGCCAGAGTTGAGATTCTTTCAAGGTCGGAATGTTCTATTTTTTTTTCAAGCTCCAAGTTTATCAATGTTGATCTGTACCATAAGCTCAGAGATATTACAGAAGTTATTGCTAACAAAACTACAACTGCTAAAAGGCCTTTGTTTTTCATTTTTTCCCCCTGCGAAAAATTCTATTCAGGTTTATACCCTAAATAATAAAATTTTTAAAGTTTTAAAGAAAGTTAATTCCGGTGATCAACTTTAAGATTTTTCAATCTGTCCTCAAGTGAAGGATGAGTTGAGAATAACTTCCCGAATCCTCTGCCTATACCCACAGGGAATATGAACATGTGTGCGGTTGCAGGAGATATGGACTCATCGTTTCTGTGGTATCTTGTCTGTCCGTGAAGAGTAAGCAGCGCATTTGCAAGGGGTTCTCCTGATCCCATAAGTTTTGCACTGAAATCATCTGCCATATATTCTCTTGATCTGCTGATAGAAAGCTGAACAATTGTTGCGGCAAGCGGAGCTATTATCATAACGAAAAGAAGCCCCAATGCTCCTCCGTTATTTCTGTTTCCTCTTCCTCCGCCTCCAAGGATAGCTCCCCATCTTGCTATGAATGATATCCACATGATGGCGGAAGCCATTGACGCAACAATTGTCTGAATAAGCATGTCCCAGTGCTTTATGTGTCCGAGTTCATGAGCAATTACGGCTGCTATCTCATCTTTCCTCATAGAGCTGAGAAGCCCTTCTGTAACTGCGACCACTGCTTTTTTAGGACTTCTTCCTGTTGCAAATGCATTTGGAACATCCATCGGAACGATATAAAGATCAGGAGTTTTAGGCAATTCCGCCTGCAGGGAAAGTTCTTCAAGTATTGTATAAAGCTCCCGGTACTTTTCTCTATCCGCTTTTTTTGCACGATACATAGTTATAACCAGTCTGTCGCTGTAAAGGTAGCTGAAAAGATTAAACGCCATTGATATGAAAAAGAAGGTCATGGCTCCATCTCTTCCTCCTACAGCCCCTCCAACCAGGATCATAAGAAGAGTCATAACAATAATAAGCATTCCGCTTCTAAAAATATTGAACATAGATACCTCCGTGGTTCAATCAGCACCTGATAATACTATATAGGCATTTATTGTAAAAAGACAACAGGATTTTTGAATATTAGAATCCTAAAAGCTCTTCAAGTTCTTCTTCAGCAGTTTTTTCTCTTCTTTGAAAAACTTCTTCTTCCTCTTCCTCTTCTTCTTCTTCTTCTTCAAATCCGAAGTCACCAAAATCATCAAAATCATCGTCATAGTGTGGAGCCGGATCCGCAGGTGCAAAATCTTCTTCGAAGCTGTCATCAAAAATATCATCAAAGTGATCATCCGGATCATCGGCAGGTTGAAAAAATTCTTCTTCCATTCGTCTCTCTTCTTCTTCCATTCGTCTTTCTTCTTCTTCCGCAAGCTGTGCTTCAAGTTCAGCCCTTTCTCTTTCAAGCCTGAGCATTTCTTCTTCAGCTTTTATTCTTCTTTCTTCTTCTCTGCGGGCTTCCTCTTCTGCGAATCTTCGGTCTTCTTCTGCTTTTATGATAGCTTCTTCCTGCTCTTCGATAGTGTTTTTCAGTGAAACAGCACTTGTGCATGCAAGTTGAAATCCGTTAGTACAGGCAACATCATAATACTTGTACATTTCTCTAAGCTTATCCAGTTCAAGCGTTTCACCATATTTTTCACTAAGATAAACACCGAGATAATAACACGACTCAGGATGTTCTTCTTCACATGCTTTTTCATAGTAAGGTTTTACCTGAGATTCAACATCTACTCCTATCGGAGAGTTTTCAACTACAGTTCTTGCATAGTTGTAACATGCAGTAATGATGCCCCCGTCACAAGCTGCATCAAAATATTTCTTTGAAAGCTGAGCTCTTTCTTCTCTCGGTTTTCTAAGAACTATCATATCGGCAAATCTTACACATATATCAAGCATTCCTTCTTCACATGCTTTGCCCCAATATTTTTCTATATTGGCATATCCTTCTGGATCATCAAACAGTTTTGACCATGTTTGACCAAGATCGACACAAGTTTGCATATCTCCTTTCATGCAAGCCCGGTCAAACAATTCTTTTGCTTTTTCCACATCCTTTTCTATAGATGCGACTCCTTTGGCATACATTTCAGCCATTCCCCTGCATCCTTTTCCGTAGTCTCTGTTACAAAGCACTTTATAGAGGTTAAATGCCGACATGCTGTCCTGATAGACACCTCCTTTTCCGTGTGCCCACATATCTGCAAGAATAAAACAAGATTCATCATGCCCTTCGTCGCATGCTTTTCTGAATAAATTCCTTGCCTTGGTGTTTTCTTCACTTATTTCGTCCCCTTTTTGCCATAGAAGAGCAGCCTCATAACAAGCTTCAATATGATCTTCGTTGCAGGCCCTTTCAAAAAGATTTCTCGCCCTTTCTCTGTCAGTTTCTTTTAAGGCACTTCCTCTTTCATAAAGTTGGGCAGGATTTGTCGCACATGCGGTTGCAAAAAGTGATGCAATGATAATTAAAAGTAAAAATGTTTTATTCATGATCTCCCCCGATAGAAAAAACACTCAATATTAAGTAATTTAACCATTCACAGCAACAGGTCAATTATTTTGTCAAAATAGCAGATAATAAAAATTATGTCAATGATTTTAAAACAGTTCTATTACTTTAAGCAGGATTTTGAATGGCAGTTGATTTTATTTTATTTCCAACCTATAATCCTTCTTGGCATTTTGAGATGAAATGAAGGCGGCAAAATGATTTTACTTTTTGATTGGGTTTTACCGGAAAAGGCAGAAGTATTTTTTTATGAAAACATCTGGGCTTCATATCTGTTCAATGTTGCTGCAGTAGTTTTCTTATCTCTGGCTGTTTGGCTGTTAGCACGAAAGTTTGTAAACACTTTTGTTAAATATACTGTAAAAAAGACTAAAAACACATGGGATGACACTCTCTATGAGAAAAAAGTTTTTACAAAGCTTGCAAACATTGCTCCGGCTTTGACAGTTTACTGGTTGTCCTATGCTTTTGCCGGCGGGGAGCAAGCTATAAAAAAAATTGCACTATCCTACATGGTTTTTGTTGTTTTAGCTGTATTTAAATCTTTAAGCAGTGCTGTCCTTGAAATATATGAATCATTTGAGATATCAAAAGAAAAACCGCTTAAAGGAATAGTGCAGACAATTGTTATATTGGTTTATTTGCTCGGGGTCATCATAATTATTTCCATTTTGATAGACAGGTCCCCGGCTCTGCTTCTAAGCGGCCTGGGTGCAATGACTGCTATAATGCTTCTTGTTTTCAGGGATACTATTCTCGGATTTGTTGCCGGCATCCAGATCATTTCAAACAACTCTATCAGAAAAGGTGACTGGATCGTAATGTCAAAATACGAAGCAGACGGGGATGTAATAGACATTGCTCTTCACTCTGTTAAAGTTCAAAATTGGGACAGAACCATAGTGAGTATCCCAACCCACAAATTTCTTGAAGAAAGTTTTACCAACTGGCGCGGAATGGTGGAGTCCGGAGGCAGAAGAATTTGCAGAAACATCAACATAGATATGTCAAGCATACATTATCTTGATGAAAACGAGATTCAGGAGTTAAAAAAAATAGAGCTTATATCGGATTATCTTGATAAAAGGATAGGCGAAATAAAAAAGTGGAACGAAGAAAACAAGGCAGACACATCTATGCCTGTTAACGGAAGAAGGTTAACCAATATAGGGACTTTCAGAGAATACATAAAGCGGTATCTTCTTAACCATGAAGGCCTCAGGAAAGACATGACAACGATAGTTAGGCAGATGTCGCCTGCAGAAAACGGACTTCCTATTCAGATATATGTCTTTACCAAAACAACAGAGTGGATAAAATATGAGGCAGTTCAGTCAGATATTTTTGATCATCTTCTCTCTTCCATAGAGTTTTTCGGGCTGAGAATTTTTCAAAACCCAAGCGGTCACGATCTTAAAGCATTTTCAAAGCAGGGGAAGGGATAGCAAATGCCAAAGTTTAAAAAACTGGTCAAAGTGCTGAAAAAGCAGAAAAGGGTGTTTATTCAGACCCACAACTACCCCGATCATGATTCTGTTGCATCATCTTTCGGGCTTCAGCAGTTACTGAAACATTTTAAAATAGAGGCTTCAATTATTTATCACGGTGAAATTTTAAGAGATTCTCTTCAAAAAATGATAGATAAGCTTGGAATAGAGTTAAAACACCATAGCTGTTTTGAAATAGATCCTGATGATGCCACAGTAATTATAGATGCAGCGAAGGGGAGCCGGAATGTTGCAGAGTTAAAAGGAAAAGTTGTTGCTGTGATAGATCATCACCAGGGAGATTCTCCCGAAGATGTTCCTTATTGTGATATAAGAAGCGATTACGGGGCATGTGCCACCATTATTTTTTCATATTATGCCGATCTTAAACTGGAGCCGTCAAAAGAAGTTGCGACAGCTCTACATGCGGGAATAAGTTTTGATACGCATCAATTGACAAGAAATGTAAGTTTAGTCGATGTGGAGACACTTACAATGCTTTACAGAGTTAGTGACACAGTTCTTGTAAACTCACTTATTAAAAACTCCATAAAGATAGATGACCTGCCCCAGTATAAATACTTGCTGGAAAATATTAAATTTCATCACAACTTTGCTTACTGTTATTTTGATAATGGATGCAATAAAAATCTTCTGGCAATACTTTCAGACTACATATTGACACTTGATGAAATTGATTTTGTTGTTCTTTCCAGCAAATATCTTGATGAGGTCATTTTTTCTGTAAGAAGTAAAACACCTGAGCTCCCGGCACATTTTATGATACAGGAAGCGTTGAACGGGTTTGGCTCCGGAGGAGGACACATTGATATGGCCGGAGGAAGAATTTTTAACAAAGCAGATTTTAATGAAGAAGAAATATATAACAGATTTCTTACACAGGTAAGACTGAAAAACAGCTTTAAAATAAAAATTTCAGACGCTATGCAGTAGAGGAAAATGATATGCATTTAATACTTAAATTTAAAGACAACGGTTTTCTTTATTACTATTTTCTTTTTCTGTTCGTACTGGGCTCCTGTACTTACAGTGGTAGTGGGGGTGAAGCGTCTGAAGAGGGAGATGTGGAAGACATAGAAGAAGATTTTGATGAAAACGAAAATATCGACCAGTATTTTGAAAAAAAACCGGAACATGATGAGCATGTTGAAATTCCTGATGAACTCTATGATGAACTTTCAGATGAACTTTCAGATCATTATTTTCCTGACATATCAGGTCGCTGGGTTAAGCTGATGATATTTAAAGGGAAAGCCAAACCACCTTCAATATCTCCTCCTGTAGCATGGGCCGTGATGGTGTTGAAGGTGGATGTTGAGCAGCAGGATGCGGAAATAACAAGTTTTAATGAAATGTGCAGACTCAAAGTAGGTATTGATTCACCTGTTTTGACACCTATAATTCCTGACAGTTTTGCAAAAGCCCTTCCGGTAGTTGAAAAACCGGCGCATCTTTCGATTGGTGAAGAAGGGGAGGTTCTTTTTTATCAGCCTAAAGTATGGGAAGTAAGGTCATGTTATCTTGAAGATCCAGAAAATGATCCTTTGCCGGAAAGCCAGTACCATCCTAATGTGTTTGATCCGGATGACACGGGTATAAATGGACTTTTAATGAGATCTTCCGGAGTTGTAAGCGGCAATGCAGAGATCGTTCAGAAAGTGAGTACTGAATTGAACGGCTATATTGATGAGGAGGGCAACATTAGGGGTATTGTCAAATGGTTTGAGGACCAGAAAGTGCTTTGGACAGACAATATTCTGATGAGGAATGGTGCCCCCACCTATCCTGATCCTGATGGAGACCCCAATGACAGCATATTCATATATAAAAGGGTTGATCCATCATGGGACTGTGATGTTATAAGAGAGAGAAGTGCTGAATTGTTCCCGGATCAGGCGGAGATATATCCAGATGAATTTAGGTAAGAGAAAGATCAACTTTAAGTTCTCGGTTTCAGTAGTTTTTATAACTCTCTTTTGTTTTTTTTCAACTTTTTCTTGTTCCAACAACAGTACGATAACAGTTCCTGACAATGATGAAGATGATCATCTTTTTACAGATGACGATCATGGAGGTGACCTGGATATAGAGTATTATGATGACAAGGATGTTTCTGATATTGACGACGACCATTTTATTGATGATGATCCTTTTGCTGATGACGATGAAAATATGGCAGATCTTGTTTTCAGGTCAGGTTTTGTTGAGCTTGAGCCTGTTTCCTATAAATTTGGCTCATCTTCTTTCACTACCGGAAAAGTAAGAATGTGGTATAATTTCCAGCCTGCTGATGAAGACCCTGAAAAAAAACCGCTTTTTGTCTTTTTTAATGGGGGTCCCGGAGCTTCTTCTACAATACTTTTTACCTATAACACTTCTAAAATGACAGGGGACCAGGCTTTTTCGCAAGAAGATATAATTGACAATCCTTACAGTTGGACAGCTTTCGGGAATCTTCTGTACATTGATGCAAGACAAACAGGCTACTCTTATGGGTTGATCGATAATCCGGAGAGTGGTGTGGCAAGAAGTGAGCAGTTTTCTCCTGCCAACTTCAATGTTTTTATTGATGCCGCAGATTTTATCAGAGTGATTTTGCGGATACTGGACAGAAAGCCTGATATCCGCTCCAATGAAGTTGTTCTTGTAGGTCAAAGCTACGGCGGAACAAGAGTTACAGCCATGCTCAACATACTTTTAAATGTGAGGGATTACTCTGAAGGGAACAGATTTTTTTACGATGAAAAACTTTTTGATGAAATTTCTTCCCATTACCGGAAAATATATCCTGAAATAGATTCAGTTCCTGACAAAGAAAAAGTGAAAAAACAATTTCTTCGTCAAATTCATATTCAGCCTCTTGTTGCGGGACATTATCAGTTTGAGCAATCGGGGTTGATCCTTGAAAAAGCTCCGGGTCCGATGTATGAAATTGAAGCAGAGACAGGAATAAAATTCAACCCGTGCAATCCTTATAACAGTCAATGCAGACCGCATAATAATGCCTTGAATTATGTCCGGATGGCAGAAAGAGATATTTATCGCTACAGAAAAGGATCTAACTGGCTTTTTGAGTATGTGGAAACTGCCGGGAAAAAAATAACGGATATTGAACTTATGACAAAGTTGATGAAAAATGACCCTCGTGAAGTGTCATGGATGTATGCAGAAAACAGGGAAAAAGCTTACAGATACCCTATGACATATCTGACACATTCAGTTTTTTCCGGCAACTTTGATCTTTCGCATATACCTGATTCCATAAAAACTGAAATGGAATATAATGAACAGTACATTAAGCCTCTTTCAAGTAAAAGTCTTGAAGAAGTTTTCGGAGAGCTGAGCAGTTATGATGAGTATTACATAGGGCTCAACAGCCATGTTACCAACACTTTTTACTATTCGGATTTCACCCCTTACAGCATTGGTAACGGAGAGATGTTTCTTGAAAACATCAGGGATGTTGAAACATTCATAACCAATGCCGAAGAGGACATCGTTATATACAGTCCCGGAATTCCGCCGTCGCTTCTTGAATATGACGCCGTATCCAATGTAATTGAGAAAAATGGAAAATTTACCGTAGAATTTAAAGACGGTGAGGAAATCACAGTCACATTCCCCTTTTATCCTGAAAGCTCTCACAGCGTAAGCATAAACCAACCCGAAAAATTCTACAATGATGTGAAAAAATGGTTGGAAGATAAAAATAATTGATCATCTTGAAAAAGAACTTGTAGAAGTGAGAGCAAAAATGACTGAAAAGTTGAAGGAGATTGAGCGTTAATGGGAAATGAAAGCAGAAGTTTTAATTCCGTCGAATTCGACGGTTTTAAAATTATTAAAATTGATTTATCATCTCGTGGAAAAGAACGAAATGATAAAAAACCATATTGAGGAAGTACTCAAAATGGTCAAAACAGGAAAAACCATCATTCCCCAAATAAATAACAAGCATATAAATCCTTACAAAGTCCTTCTTTCTTCCCTCTCAGAACAAAAACAGGGACTTATGCAGAATTTGCTGACCGGAGAGTGGAGAGTTAAATGACTAACCTAATCCCGAAACACGGCGGTTACCGCAAACTGAAAAGCTTCCAGATTTCACAACTGGTTTATGATGTAACTGTCCGTTTTTGCGAACTCTACATTGATAAATACTCCCGAACCCGTGACCAGATGGTACAAGCCGCAAGAAGCGGGGTCCAAAACATCGCAGAAGGTTCCCAAGCATCCAGAACATCCAAAAAAACCGAACTCAAACTGACAAATGTTGCCCGTGCAAGCCTCGAGGAACTGAAACTCGACTATGAAGATTTTCTTAGACAAAGGGGACTCGAACAACTCAAATATGATCACCCGGCACTTGTCAGATTCAAGGAAAAACAGTGCAAAACACTTGAAGATGTAAGAGCATGGGTGAAGGAAGAAAGGGAAATTGGGAAGAAGGAAAGAAAGGACGATCACGGACAGACAAGGTCAACCACGGACGAACACAGTATCAGTATTAAGTCCGTGCCGGTCAGTGACAGTCCGTGTCAGTCTGTAAGTCCGTGTTCTTCCTCCCTTGTTGCAAATGCTGCACTTTCACTTTTAAATCTTGCCTGTCACTTGCTTGACAGGCAAATTGCAAAACTTGCGGAAGATTTTGAAAATGAGGGTGGATTTACTGAACGGCTTTACAGAGTGAGAACCGAAAAAAGGAGAAACAAGTGATTTAGTGAAAAAATCATGCGAATCTCAAGAAGTAGAGACGGAAAATAATGGTCAGAAAATCTATAAAATACGGTGAAAGAACTATTGAATATTCAGTTTTATATTCGGATAGAAAAACTCTCACGATCATTGTAAATCCCGATGGTTCAGTTTTAGTAAGAGCTCCAAAAAGAGTATCAGAAAAAAAAATAGAAGAAAGGGTTCAGAAAAAATCAAAGTGGATAGTCAAGCATTTAGATTTTTTTAAAAAGTTTAAGCCATTAATACCACAAAGGCAGTATATAAGCGGAGAAACACATCTTTATCTTGGAAGGAGATACAGGCTGAAAACAAACATTCATTCCGAAGAAAAGGTGGTTGCCACAAGGGGTTGTTTGGTTGTTCATGCCAAAAACAAAGACCCTGAAAGAATAAAAAACATCGTTGATAAGTGGTATAGAGAAAAGGCTTTGGAACATTTCAGCAAAAGCTTAAACAACTGTTTTGAGAAATTCGAAAAAATGGGTTTTAGTAAACCCTCATTAAAAATCAGAAAGATGAAAACGAGATGGGGAAGCTACTCAACAAAAGGGAATGTCACCTTAAACCTTGAGCTGATAAAAAAACCGAAAGAATGCATTGACTATGTTGTGATGCATGAATTATGTCACATGAAACAAAAAAATCATGGTGACGGATTCTACGATCTTCTTTTCAAAGTGTTCCCTGAATGGAGGGGCGTAAAAGAAATGCTTGAAAAGCCTGAATGATAAATGCTCTATTTGCAATTAAGCTAAGAATATGTTAAATTAACCGGGTGTAGTTTTTTGGAGGAATATCATGAAAAAAATTTTCAGTGTTTTAATTGCCATTTTGATTCCGGTTTTTTATGTCGGAGCTGCAGGATTCCCGGGCAATACAACAATTCCGTTTGTTGAAAATGCAGGACAGCATCCCTATAATGTTCTTTATTCTATTTCTGTTCCGGGAGGCAGTGCTTTTGTCGCTTATGATGGAAGTATAACATACTCTCTGCCGGGAGCGGAATTCACTGAAAGGTTCAGTGAAAATATTATTCCACGGCCTGCCGGTATTGTCAGGTCAAACACAAAGATAAATGTGTATAAGGGAAATGATACGGCAATTACCGGTATTTCATCTTACTCTCTTTTGGGTTTTGAGAAAATTGCCGATAATATTTCTCTTACTTTGGAAGCGAAATACAACAGTTTTGAAAAGTTCTTCCATGTTGCTCCGGGAGGCAATCCGGACAATATAAAAGTTGCCATTGAAGATGCGGACATGCTTAGTATTTATGAAGGGCAGCTTCTTGTTCACACTTCTTCAGGGATTGCTTCGTTCACAACCCCTGTTGCCTGGCAGGAAATAGATGGTAAAAAAGTTGAGATTCCTGTTGAATACAGAATCAACGGAAACAGTTACGGATTCAAAGTAGGTGATTTTAACCCGAACCATATACTGGTTATCGATCCTCTTTTAAGTGGAGCTATAGTTGGAGGGAACAATTATGATGATACAGTAGCGATGACCATTGCTGAAAACGGAGATATTGTGATAGCCGGAGCAACCCGTTCCACCGATTTTCCGGCAAGTGGAGACTATTCGGGAACAAGTGGTCGCCCGGACTGTGTACTTCTAAGATACAACAATTCGGCAACATCTCTTAAGGCGGCCACCTACTATGGTGGAGACAGGTCTGAGTGTGCTATAAACAGTCCTGATGAGAACCATACAAGTGAGGACTATACAAATATGGGGAGATCTTACTTTACGGGACTCACTTCTTATGGAAATTCTATCATACTTGCAGCATTAACATATTCAGACAACCTTGATATGACCGATGGCTCTGAAAAGCCGGGTGACGGAGCGGTTGTTCTTGCAAAATTTGATGAAGATCTGGTTTTGGAAGCTTCCACTTATTTTGGAGGCTCAGGTATTGACAGACCAAGAGCGGCAACTATCGATCCGTCAGGAAATATATATATTACCGGAGATACCAGCAGCAATAATCTACCAACTACAGACACTTATTCGATAGGTGGTGATAGAAATGTTTTTGCCGCCTCATTTAACTCCAGTTTGGAGCTTGATAAAGTAAATGTTTTTGGAGGAAACGGAAACGAAAGGGGGATGGCGATAGCTTACAATAGCAATGGTGTTTACATCACCGGGCTTACTGCTTCAACCAACTTTCCTGTAACAACAGGGGCACACAGTATTCATTATGGTGCGTCAGGGGGTTTAGGAGATGCTTTTGTAGCAAGACTTAATGCTTCTACACTTGATATTGAAAATGCAACATACTTTGGATATGAGGGAGGACAGTGGACAAGTTACGGATATGCAATTACAACCGACAGTGCCGGAAAAGTTTATGTAGGCGGTGCAACTTACAGTCAGCCTAATCACAATTTCCCTGTTACAGAAGGAGCATATAAAACTACTGCAAATACCCGCCCTGGCAATCAGTGGAGAACAGTAGGATACATAGCAAGATTTCCTCTTGACCTCGGTCCTGTTGAAGCATGCACATATCTTGGAAGTGATGATAACCACGATGATGTTAAGGGTCTTGCAATTTCCCCTGACGGAAATAGTATCTATGTTGCCGGATTTACAAGGTCTGACAACTTTCCTACAACAGATGGTGCGTATAGTGAAACAAGGTTGGGAGGATGGGAAGGATTTATCTCAAAAATGTCTTTAGATCTCACAACTCTCGTTGCTTCCACATATCTTGGTGGTGGGGGAGATGACAGACTTTTTGCAGTAAAATTCGATGTTTTTGGAAATCCGGTTGTTGCCGGTTTTACAACTTCAAGCAGTATCCCGGGTGTGTCCGGGTCAGGAAGCGGAGATACAGACACTCTTATAGCAAGAATTGTACCGGAACTTGAGTCTGCCCCGGAAGGAATTTTAATAGAAATTGATTCTGATGATATTGATTTTGGAACAGAGGTTGTTGATAGCCAGACTCCATTTGTCAGTATTAAAATATGGAATAAAGGCCTTGAGACTGTTAATTTTGTTTCTCTGATACTTTCAGACATAGATAACTTCTTTGCCGACAATATAGGTCAACCATTCTCCTGTGAGGATAATGGAACCCTTTATGCCGGAACTTACTGCTCAATAAGAGCAAGATTCCGTCCTAAGAGCGTCGGGGAGCATGATGCGGAAATTACACTCAACTTTATTCCAGAACAACCGGGACTTAAAGTATATTTAAGTGGATACGGAACAGAAGACACAGGCGATACAGGAAATACTGGAAACACAGGCGACACAGGCAATACAGGTGACACAGGAAACACAGGTAATACAGGAAACACAGGTGATACAGG
>SLOD01000149.1 GCA_007132725.1 Candidatus Sumerlaeota bacterium | reverse complement strand
TCTCAGAATCAAGAATTTTTCTTCAGCACTGTACCGTCTCTGCTTCTTCATTTAGCTCCTCCTTCCATTGGGAAAGATTAACCATTTTTTTAGTACAGTCAATTAAGGGACTAGGACAAAATATAACCGTAAATTTCTTTTTACAAGATGACAGGAAGGAGCAAAAACCATGCCCAAAAAAAATGAAACAGGGGATTTCCCTGAATTGATTTTCATGCACCTTCCTTTTCTTAATTCATAAAAACTTACTGTATAAAAAAATTAATGTCAAGGGAAAAATGGTTTCTGAAATACCCCGGTTTTTTAAAATTTCTCTGTTTTTTCTCAGATTTTTTAGGGGAACTTCACATTTTAAGCCTAAAGTTATTTAAAAAGATTTTTTACCTTATCAAGATAATCTTTAAATGTGGGACGCTCTTTATGATCTTTTTCAAAAGGTTTAAGCTGTTCAACTGCTTTTTTGTGATTTTCAGATATATTTCTGGGCACTTCCAGCTTAAGTACTACATACTGGAATCCTCTCATACGGTTTGAAAGCGAAGCGAAGCCTTTGTCTTTGAGTCTCATTTTTGTACCGGGTTGGGTTCCGGGAGGGATTTTCATTTCTACTTTTCCTTTCATTGTGGGAACAGAAACTTTATCTCCAAGAACAGCCTGAGAATATGAAATGGGCATTTCAATATAGATATCATCACCCTCCCTTTCAAAGAGAGGATGTTTTTTCACCCTTATTTCGACATAAATATCCCCTCTAGGACCACCGTTCATGCCTGAGTTGCCTTCACGGGACACCTTCATCTTCATTCCGGAAGCGATCCCCGGCGGAATATTGATCGCTATGTTCCTATCTTCTTTGACAAAGCCGGTTCCGCTACATTTTTTACAAGGCTTTTCAACTACATTACCTTCCCCATGACATGTAGGACATGTTTGTGCCAACGAGAAAAAGCCTTGTGAAATTCTTACCTGCCCGGCACCATTACATGTATTACAGGTTTTTTTTGAACTTCCCTTTTCAGCACCGGAGCCTGAACATGAAGAGCATGTGGTGGATCTTGCTATGGTTATATCTTTCTCTGCACCGTTATAAGACTCTTCAAAGCTTATCGTTATTCGGGTTAACAGATCGCTCCCCTGCATCGGAGAGTTTCTTCTGCGTCCCGGTCCACCGCCGAAAAAATCACCGAAAATGTCTCCGAAATTATGGAACATGTCTCCAAAGTCGGAAAAATTGGCACCTTTACCCTGGAAAGGATTTCCTTTAAGCCCGTCTTCTCCGAACTGATCATAGATCTGTCTTTTTTCCGGATCACTCAAGACTTCATAAGCCTGATTGACTTTCTTGAATTTATCTTCCGCCCCTTTATCACCTTTGTTTCTATCAGGATGATATTTGAGTGCCAGTTTTTTATATGCTTTTTTTATTTCATCGGCTGAAGCACTTTTTGAAACTCCAAGTAGATCATAGTAGTCGGCCATATCAGTATCTCCGGAAAAGCTCATCTTCACACTGTCCTTTTTTTCACATCAATTATCAGTTATCTTTATCATACTGATCTTCTTCTTCATAGTCAGCATCCAGAATATCTTCTTCCGGTTTTTTTGATGTGTCTTCATCATCTGTATCCTTTGTATCTTCTGTGTCCCCTGCATCAGTTGCGGGATCACCACCATCGTCACCTCCTCCGGTGTTCCCGGCATTGTCGGAAGCCTTGTATATTTCCTCAGCTATTTTCTGAACAGTTTGATTAAGATCGTCCGTTGCCATTTTTATTTCATCTGCATCATCTTTTTTGACAGCTTCTTTCAAACTTTCAAGTTTACTTTCAATTTCAGATTTAATGGCAGGATCTATTTTCTCCCCATACTCTTTCAAAGATTTTTCCGTAGTGTAGATCAACTGATCAGCATTATTCCTTATTTCAACAACTTTTTTCCGGGCTTCGTCCTCTGACTTATACTTTTCAGCATCATTTACCATTCTTTCTACTTCTTCATCGGTCAAGCCGCTTCCTGCTTTAATAACGATCTTATTCTCTTTGTTGGTACCAAGATCTTTAGCACTTACATTGAGGATACCGTTTGCATCTATGTCAAAACTAACCTCGATTTTAGGCATTCCTCTCGGGGCAGGCGGAATATCTTTAAGATCAAACTCTCCAAGCAGTTTGTTTTCTGCAGCTATCTCCCTTTCTCCCTGAAAAACTCTGATACTGACGGAAGGCTGATTGTCCTGGGCAGTAGAAAATATCTCTGTTTTTTTAGTGGGAATAGTGGTGTTTCTGGGAATAAGCCTCGTAAAAACCCCGCCAAGTGTTTCTATACCAAGAGACAACGGAGTAACGTCAAGCAAAAGTACATCTTTGATATCACCTTTAATAACGCCTCCCTGAATAGCGGCTCCCACAGCAACAACTTCATCCGGATTAACTCCTTTATGGAGTTCTTTCTGGAAAAATTCTTTAACCAGTTTTTGAATAAGCGGCATACGGGTCATACCGCCAACCATGATGACATCATCAATATCGGATGCATTAAGTTTAGCATCTTCAAGTACTTTTTTACATGGTTCCAGAGTTTTGGTTGCAAGGTCTTCCACTAAGCTTTCAAATTTAGCTCTTGACATATTTATATTGAGATGTTTCGGTCCGCTTGCATCAGCCGTAATAAATGGAAGGTTGATATTTGTTTCCATTGTTGATGAAAGCTCATGCTTCGCCTTTTCAGCAGCTTCTTTCAGTCTCTGAAGAGCCATAGGATCACTGGAAAGGTCTATGCCCGATTCTTTTTTAAACTCTTGAACAAGGTGTTCTATTACTCTCTGATCGAAGTCTTCTCCTCCAAGAAAAGTATCTCCATTTGTTGCAAGAACTTCAAAAACTCCTTCGCCCAACTCAAGTATTGAAATATCAAAAGTTCCACCACCAAGGTCATAGACAGCTATTTTCATGTCTTTTCCTTTTTTATCAATACCATAGGCAAGCGCAGCAGCAGTAGGCTCATTTATTATGCGGAGAACATTGAGCCCGGCAATCTTGCCGGCATCTTTTGTTGCCTGTCTCTGGCTGTCGTTAAAGTAGGCAGGAACCGTAACAACTGCGTCTTCAACTTTTTCTCCCAGATATTCTTCCGCCGTTTCTTTCATTTTCTGAAGTATCATTGCAGATATTTCCTGAGGGCTATGCTCTTTACCATCAATTTTGACCCATGCATCACCATTTGCAGCTTTAAAAATCTCAAAAGGGACAACCGTTTTTATCTTCATGACCTGAGTTGACTCATACTTTCTTCCGATAAGCCTTTTTATCGAATAAAGAGTCTTTTTAGGATTTGTTATGGACTGCCTTTTTGCAAGCTGTCCAACAAGCCTCTCTCCTTTGTCGGTAAAAGCCACCATACTTGGAGTAGTCCTCGAACCTTCAGGATTGGCTATAACTTTAGGCTCGCCTCCCTCAATGATACCTACACAACAGTTAGTTGTTCCAAGATCGATTCCAATTACTTTTCCCATTTTTTCCTCCTACAGTTATTTACTCTTCGTTTTTTTCGTTATTGTCATCGGGATCCACTTGATCTTCCGGATCAGCACTCTCTTCAATATCGTTTTCTTCAGGGATTACTTCTTCTTTCACTTCAGGATTTTTGCCGGAAGCGACAACGACCATTGCTGCTCTTAAAACTCTCTCATAATACTTGTAACCTTTCATGTATTCAGCAACAACTTCATTTTCTTTTTTTTCTTCCATGTCAACAATGCTCATGGCTTGATGAATGGCGGGATCAAACTGTTCCCCGACAGAAGAGTAACCTTCAAGACCATGATTTAACATAACATTTTCCATTTTCCTGTGAAGATTTTTTATCCCCTCGACAAACGGGTCTTTTTCAGAATTCTCACTATCGGGAAGAAACTCCATAGCCTTATCAAAGTCATCTTTTATTGTGATAAAATCTCTGAAAAAGTCTTCCATAGCAAACTTTATTTTGCTACGGAACTCATTTTCTATTCTGTTTTTCTGGTTTCTGTTTTCAGCTACCAAAACCTTCAGATGATTCTCCATCTCTTTGATCTTTTCATCTTTTTCTTTAAGTTTTTCATCTAACTGTTCAATTTTTTTTGAAGAAACATCATCGTCCTTTTTCTTTTTGCCGAAAAGATTCAACTTCTTTGATTTTGCATGTTCTTTCCCCAATTCATCTGCAAGAGCCTGCATGTCAACACCCTTATCTTTATCAAACATTTCCTTTTGGAGATCTATATTGTCATCCTCCGACTCTTTTAATTCTTCTTCTAAATTTTCCACAGGATCTTTACCGGGGTTTTCAAGATCACTCATAACCTCTTTCTTTTTTTTGCTCATCTCTCCTCCGGGAATTACAAAAAAACTTAACTAACATCCTGTTTTTACAAACATCAAAGCTTTTTAACTTCAATTACGCCCTTTTATATAAAGACATATCCTTAAAAGTCAACTATCTAAACTTAATTTAATCTACATTCCAAATTTTTTGTTGACTGGGCACACATTTTATGTAGATTATTTTTTGCTTCCCTTCATCATAAAAAGGGGACTTTCTTTAAAGGTGGGGCTGTAGCTCAGTTGGGAGAGTATCTGAATGGCATTCAG
>SLOD01000014.1 GCA_007132725.1 Candidatus Sumerlaeota bacterium | reverse complement strand
GACGGTGGCTTCCACAATCCCGGCAGTGTACGCTGCATAGTTGCGTACTGAACATAATTACGGGGCGTGAAAATGGAAAGTTGGTATTTGGTAGCAAACCCTGTTGCTGGCGGGTTCCGATGCAGAAAATATCTGCCTGAAATTGCCAAGTTGCTCAACAAGCACGGTATTTCGTTTACCAAAGCTATGTCAAAAAAGAAAATGCACACCATAAGTTTGACGAAAGATGCAATAAAACAGGGATACAGAAAATTCATATCGGTTGGCGGAGATGGCACTGCAAATGAGATATTAAACGGCATTATGAGTTCAGATGTTGATCCTCTTGATTTTACACTTGCAGTTATTCCTGCAGGAACAGGAAATGACTGGGGAAGATCTGTTGGAATTCCGGGTGATTTTGAAGCTGCTGTAAAAACAATAAAAAAAGGGAATCATGTTTTACAGGATATTTGTAAAGCCACATTTAAGTCAAAAGATGGAAATATTCATGAAAGATATTTCGTCAATGTTGCCGGTGCAGGATATGATGCCGAAGTGCTTTTTAAAACTGAAAAAATGAAAGAGAAAGGAAGAAGAGGGCAGTATCTATATTTTTATAATATTTTCACATCCCTTTTTTCTTATAAACCTCTGTTTACCAGTGTTAAAATTGATGGAAAAGAAGTAATAAACGAAAAAGCTCTTTCAATAAATATTGGAATTGGTAAATATAACGGTGGAGGAATGATGCAGGTTCCCCATGCTGAAATTGATGACGGACTGATCGCTTTCACATTCATTGGAGATATCGGCAAAATGGGAGTGATCCTCAATTCTTCAAAACTAAAAAGTGGAGAAATTGGAAAAGTAAAAAAAGTACAGTTACTTAAAGGCAAAAAAATAGAAATTGTGACAGACTCAAAAATGTTATTTGAAGCTGATGGCGAAGCACTGGGAGAAACTCCGTTAACTTTTGATGTTGCTGAAAAAAAATTACGTGTAATTAGCAGCTTAAATTGAGAGGTTAAAGTTGATAAAAGTTGCGGTGAACGCCGTTTTTATCGTTTGTTGAGTTTAGTTAGAAAAAAATCCGACAACAAACCCCTTGCACTTGAGAGTTATTCCTGTTAAAATTAAAAGGGTGTGTTTTTTTACAGAGGGGGAGTCATGATCAGAGTCAAAAAAGTAAAATTTGCCGAAAAAAGAAAATGTTTTTTCTGTGAGAGCTGGTTAGAGCACTGGCTGAAACACTCAAATAGACAGCCTGGCAACTGTAAATGTTGTGAAAAAAAACTTGCCGAAGTTGGCGGGCATGTTGAAATAGCTAACCGTCTGGAAGAATCCAGAAAAAGCTTTTATTTTCAGGAAGGGAACAATGCTTTTTTCAAATTCCGTGCGGCGTTGAACGATCTTGGTGCAATTGAAAACTTCAATTTTTTAACAGACTCAAATTACTATATAATTCCTCTTTGCAATAAATGTAACAATTTGGCAGAGGACTCTGAAACCTTTTTTGTTGAATCAGATGATCTTGTAAAAGAAGACGAATGCTATAGAAAAAAACTTAAGCAATATGTTGACTGATCTACAAATTACATATAGAAGATGTCGATATGTTTTTGACAGGAGGTTAAAATGCCGGTCGTGGTCAATGTTCCCGGAACAGAAAACATAAAATGTTCCTGCTGTGAAAGCTGGCTTGAGCATTGGAAAAAACACAGTAAAGTGGAGCCCGGGAAGTGCAGGATATGTAGAAATGCTGATGCTGAAGTTGGTGGACATGTGAAAAGGTTTATAAATGACAGGGGACAGATGTTCATTGTTCCTTTATGTCAGAAGTGCAACAGCAGGAAGGAGCAGGTGGATTCTTTTCTTGTAGCACAGGAAGACTTTATTTATACCGGAGCATGTTTTGAAGATCTTACCGACATATCGGATACCGATGATGCTGATACAGAATTTTGTGATGGATAGAGGTTTTTTGAAAAGAGGATAAAAATGCCAACTGTTGATGGAAAAACTTTGGAACTGAAAGCTGAAAATGTAGGACAAATGATCATAGAGCTTAAAATCGATGAAGATTTTATTGCCGTTGTTAAAAATGGCAAGATAGTTCCCAAATCGAAATGGGAATCTGAAAAAATAGCAGAATCAGATATAATTGAAATATTTTCGCCTGTGAGCGGAGGTTAGGTATTATTTTTTTTCTGCAGGTGCAGGTCTTGGGAATCCTACAAACTTCTCTGTATCTACATCCATGAGCTCAGGATACCTTGTTAAAAATGTGTCTTTCCATTCTTTTATAGGAAATCTACCTTCTTTTACAAACATGGTTATGTACATGAGCCTTTCATTATGTGTAATAACTTGATACCTTTGCATTAACTGATTAAGAAGTCCAAGCAGTTTGGCATCGTCAAGTTGTTCAGCCCCAGCATCAATACATTTTTCAGTTGCTCTTTTGATCCAGTCATTAACCATTTCTCTGTCGGTATTTTCAACCCTTTTTATCCTTATCATAGCAGCTATCCAGTCCTGGTAGCCTCCGGCTTCTTCCGCAGCTTTCCAGTAAGCTTCATACGCTTCTGTGGCGAGTTTATGATCTGTTTTTTTGGCAAGTTCTATAAATTGTTGGTTACTGGGGTACCGGCCTCTTAAAGAGACAAGAAGCTGTTTGGCTTCACGGTATTCACCGTCCTCATACAATTGAAAAACCCTTTCTCTTGGATCAACTTTCTTTTTTTCGGCACATGACACCAGCAATGAAACCGAAACAGATAGTATCATAATCACAAACAAAACTTTTTTCATCATTTCCTCCTAGATAAAAAAGCTCATAAAAAAATAACTCTACTGACAAATGTAAAGGATTCTAATTTGAAAGTCAAAAAAAAAGGGGGACTTTTGTCCGCCCCCTTTTCAGCTTAATATTCTGCACCGGCTGAAATCATAAGTGTCATGAATCCATAGTCGATTTCTTTAGGAGTTTTGACGATTTCGCTTTCAGGTTGAATAAGAAAAGTGAGTCCGGCAAAAGACTGGACTCCCTTTATCTCTTTTACAAAGAAATTGGCTGTTGCTCCTATCCTGAATATCATTCCATCATTTGTATATCTGCTGAAGTCAAGATAATCATCGGCACCGAATTGATATACTCCTCTTGATAGATCAAATCTCACTGCAAGTGCAAATTTTTCCGCCCAGTCGATGTTGTTAAAACTGAATGCGTATCCGGGAGCAAGAGAAAGAAGAATGTTAGCCGCAGCTCTTGTCCTGAAAGGAGAAGCCTGGATCATATTGAAAGAACTGTAGTCAAAAGATATAGGCATTTCAAAACCTGCTACACTGACATTGGCGTGGACTCCTATACCTATGAGAGAAAGGTCTTTTGCCCCAAGTCCATCTTGGCTGAAATAGTCAGTTCTGTATTGAAATCCAAATGCTGCCTGAAAATATTCATGCATATAGCCAAGTCGTCCGTAAATGCCCATAGTTTTGTTCGTTTCCCAAAATTCAGAAGCGACACTTCCTGTCCCTATCATAAAGCCGGCAAGTATGGTGTGAGCATTAGCAAAAGTTCCTTTGTATCCCAGAGCAAAACCTTCGTCAGTTTCAGGAATGTAGCCTTCCACTACAACAAGGCTTCTTGTAAGGTTCGGATTTGCAAATCCCATTCCAAGTTTCTGATGTGTGTCAATAAGACCGTATTCCGGCATCATTTTTCCAGCTCTTATAGTGAGACAGTTAAATAATCTGATTCCACCATACAACTCATATAGTCCGTGATGAATTCCATCATTTATAGTGTTGTAGTTCATTTTTTTAAGAGGATTGTTGACAACGTCCGATCTGGAAATAAAAGGATTTTTAGTTCTAAGGTTCATAGTTCCTTTTGCAATGACATATTTGCCAAGATATTCGCCTCCAAGTAAACCTTCATCAACAGACCCGAACATAAGCCCGGGACTTCTGGTTGTGTCTCCGTCTCTGTATTTGTACTGACCGAGAATGGAAAACCCTCCCTTAACAAGCAGTATGGGCTTAAATCCGGTTTTAGCAACAGCGGCCGGTTTTTTTTCTTCCCGAAAGGGTTCAAAATCATCCAGAGGATCTTCTTCTTCTTCTTCTCCGAGAAGATCTCTCATAGCCGCATCACTGTCTCTTCTTCTTTCTTCACCTCTTCTATCCAGGTCTGCTTCCGGATCGAAAGGATCGGGATCTCTGAAGTCGTCTGCTGGATCATCATCCCAGTCACCAAAGCCGTCATCTTCAAAGTCATCCCAATCGTCAAAAGCCGAGATAGAGATTGGTAGAACAAATAAAGCTGCAATAAACAGCGGTAACATTTTTTTAAGAACCATTTAGTCCTCCGTCTAACAATATAAATGTGCTTGTCCGTTCCAACAACAGTCAAATTTCTCAAAACACATTAGTGAATCATCAGCTAAATTTCAAGTTTTTTTAAAATTGGGTGGTGAATGTTTAAATTTTTTGGAAGAATTTAATTTTTATGGTAGTTTGTCTGTGTTGTTTTTTTATGGAGGATACCTTATGAAAGTTTTTAACTTCTGTTGTTTTAATGTTCTGTTCATTTTCGTATTCTTTTTATCCGGCATGTCCTGTACTTCCAGGTCAAAAGAGCCGGCAGAGCCGGATCCTCTTGAAATAACGCATAAAATTCAAATGGAAACAGGTAAAGGAAATATTGTTTTGGGTCTTTTTGGAAATGCTATGCCAGTTACAGTGGAAAACTTTGTAAAATATGTTGAAGATGGTTTTTATGACGGTTTGATATTTCACAGAGTTGTGCAGGACTTTGTTATTCAAGGGGGTGGATTTGATGAAAAAATGGTTCAAAAACAGACTAGGGAGCCGATAAAACTTGAGATGCCGCCAAGTAAAGAAGTCGAGGATGAGTCAGGAAGAAAATCAAAGAGACTCCTTATTTCTCATGAGAAACATACTATTTCTATGGCAAGAACAAGTTTTCCTCATAGTGCAACCAGTCAATTTTTCATAACTCTTGCACAAACAAAAAACCTTGATCCTAAACCTGACCACAGTGAGCCGAACGGCTACGCTGTTTTTGGCAAAGTTCTTGAAGGGGGAGATGTGGTTGACTCTATAGGATCTGTAAAGGTGACAAAAAGAGCCGGGCATGTAAATGTTCCAGAAGAGCCGATAACTATTTTAAAAGCTTTTTTGATCAATG
Organism: Candidatus Sumerlaeota bacterium; assembly: GCA_007132725.1. Classification (GTDB taxonomy): domain Bacteria; phylum UBP6; class UBA1177; order UBA1177; family UBA1177; genus SLGQ01. The sequence continues at coordinate 11,345 of SLOD01000014.1, read as the reverse complement.
GACCGGGAGTTAAAGAATGAGTTATTTTATCTACAGAGAGCTCTATTTTTCATCTGCACACAATTTAAGAAACTATAATGGCAAGTGTGAAAGCATTCATGGGCATAACTGGAAAGTCCGCCTCTATCTTTCAAGAGAAGAACTGGATACTTCCGGCTTTGTTATGGATTTTAAAGAAGTTGACATTATACTGAAAAAGATAACGGACAAAATAGACCATAAAAACCTTAATGACATCAGTCCTTTTGACAAGCTCAATCCAACGGCTGAAAATATTGCCCGTTATATTTTTGATAATGCTGTGAAAGAGGTGACAGCAATATCATCGGAGATAAAAGTAACAAAAGTAATGGTGTGGGAAAGCGAAAGGTCGTGTGCCTGCTTTGAGGTGTAAATGAGGATCCGTAAAAATGTAGTGGCAGTAATAATTAATGAAGAAGGGATGATACTTCTTGGCCAGAGAAGAGATATCCCGGGTCAATGGCAACTTCCTCAGGGAGGAATTGATGTTGGAGAAACTCCTGAAGAAGCTGTATTGAGAGAAGCAGAAGAAGAAACCGGAATAAACAAAAGGTTTTTCCACATAAAAAGTGTCGCCGGACCCTTCACTTATATTTTGCCTGAAGAAATTGCAAGAAACTGCAACTTTGACGGACAAGAACAGCTTTATTATTTGCTTAAATTGTCAGGAGATAAAAAAGAGCCTGTTCCAACAAAAGAATTTTCCTCTTTTGAGTGGTGCAAAAAAGAAGAAATTATAGAAAGAGTAGTTCATTTTAAAAAAAAATGTTATAATAATGCGTTTAATGAGTTGATCGGAGATAATGAGAAAATGACAAATTCAAAGAAGAGAGCAAAATTCAATACAGGAAAAATAAAAAAAATCTTTAAACTTATGGGAGTTGGAGCTTTTGCTGCTCTCCTCATCATTTTTATTCTTGCTTTTGCCATATACAGGAAACTTGAAACGGAGATCCCGCCAATAAATACGGTTTCAGATTATAAACCTGATGCTGGTACAAAGGTCTACTCTTATGACGGAGAACTTATTGCCGAATTTTTTCAGGATAATAGGAGAATACTTGTTCCTTATGATAAAATCCCTGAAAATTTGAGACTTGCTTTTGTAGCAGGCGAAGACAACTCTTTTTACCAACACAGAGGAATTGATCTTACCGGTATGATGAGAGCCGGATTTAACTATCTTACAACAGGAATAAAGCAGGGAGGCAGTACCATTACCCAGCAACTTGCAAAATCATTTGTAGGTACCGAAAGAACCTGGACGAGGAAAATAAAAGATATAATACTTGCAGTAAGGCTTGAAAGATACCTGACCAAAGAAGAGATACTTTACCTTTACCTGAATGAAATATATCTCGGGAGTGGATCATACGGTGTTGAGGCAGCGGCAAGAAAATATTTCAGCAAACATGTATGGGAACTTGATCTTGCGGAAATGGCAACACTCGCAGGTTTACCAAAATTTCCTTCCACGGCATCGCCATTGCTCAACCCCGAAAGAGCAATAAGAAGAAGAAATTATGTGCTTGGCAGAATGCTGTCAGACGGGTATATAAGCAGAGAAGAGTATGAGACGGCAAAAAACAGTGAAATGATAACAAATCCTCAAAAAGATCTTTTTCTTGATAAAGCCCCTTATTTCAGTGAGAAAGTAAGAAGACATCTTATTGAAAGATACGGTGCAGACAAACTGTACAGGGAAGGAATGTCTGTCTATACAACTGTTGACATGAGAGCAACGAGATTTGCTCATGAAGCTGTATTTATGGGAATAAGAGAATTGTCTAAAAGACAGGGATATGCCCGGGGACCCGAAGATAGTTTTAGGGGCGGAGGCAAGTTTGAAGGGGAATTTACAAACCCTCTTTACAGCATTGATCTTGAATCGGAGCTTGAAACATACCTTGAAAGACATGCTGAACATTTTGGAGAAATAACCAAGAAGAATGTCCAGGCAGGTGTTTTCTACCAAGGTGTTGTTCTTGAAACAAAGCCTAAAGAAGCTTTGATCCAAGTTGGAACGGTTAAAAGACCCATTGTTATTGATAATTTAAGGTGGGCTAAGCCATGGAATCCTGCTGGTGGTTGGGTAAACATAACCTCTACAGACCAGGTCTTTTCTCCGGGCGATATTGTAATGGTCAGGGCTACAGACAGAGAGGGCACCAGAGATATTATGGATTTTCGTAATTTTGATAAAGAGCTGCCAGAGGATTTTTTCTTTGTCCTTGAACAAATGCCTGCTTCACAGGCAGCTATTATTGTTAAGGATCCCTATTCCGGTTATGTGAAGGCTCTTATGGGAGGTTTTGATTTTGAAATAAGTGAATTTGACAGAACTTCTCAATCATGTAGACAGCCGGGGAGTGCCATAAAACCGATCTTCTATGCTATGGCTTTAGAAAAAAACAGAGGCCGGCAACCCTTGCTTACCCCGGCATCTTTAATACTTGATGCTCCCGTAACGGTTGTTGACACTTATTTTAAACCTTCAAATTTCGAGAGAACTTTTAGAGGTGAGATCACAGTGTGGGAAGCATTGGTGCGCTCAATGAACACACCTGCGATCAGAGTTCTTCAAAAAGTAGGACTTTCTCAAGCAATAAAAGCGGCATCAGATTTTGGTATTAAAAGTAAGATAAGACCGGAATACGGGAGTGTTCTTGGGTCGAGTTGTATGACAATAGATGAAATAACGGATGCCTTTGCCCATTTCCCCAATATGGGTAAAAGCCCTCATACAACATATATAAGAAAAGTCTATGACAAGTATGGTGAAGTTCTTGAGGACAACACGGTTTTCTATGATCCTTATATCTCTGCTCCCGAAAAATTAACAAGATTGATACATTTTTCAAAAAGAGAGGAAAAGCGGGCCATCTCTCCTCAGACAGCTTATATTATGAATAAAACACTGGAAGATGTCATAAATAGAGGAACGGGAGCCTCCGCAAGAGATCTTAATAATTACCGATGCAGAATAGACCCCGATGACAAAGAATCCGGTTTTACTAACTGCAGTCGTCATGTTGCCGGCAAAACAGGAACGACCAATGATTATCTTGACGCATGGTTTATAGGTTATTCCCCTGATCTCGTAGTTGGTGTATGGGTGGGAAATGATGATCACGGAAAACCTATCGGCCGGGTTGAGACGGGATCAAGAGCTGCTTTGCCGATATGGAAAGACTTTATGGAAAGGTATCTCAGCAACTTTTCTCCTACAGACTATGAAATGCCGGAGGGGATCGTCAGTAGATCAATAGACGGAAGAACAGGTCTTGTAACAGAGGCATCAAACGGTATAAGGATGTATTTTCATGCTGGATCAGAGCCTGAAAGAAGTGTTGAGGAAAGACATATTCTTGATCCTTCTGAGGGTCTGGACGGAATGTTTTGAGCAGAAAAAATATCCTTAGAAGCAGCTCGACTCTTGTATTTTTTACATTTACCTCAAGAATACTCGGGCTTTTCAGAGAAATAGTCAAAGCCGCATTTTTAGGTACAACAGCTTTGAGCGATGCTTTCACCATTGCTTTTCTAATACCTAATCTGTTAAGAAGACTTTTTGCTGAAGGTACTATTTCTGCCGCTTTTATTCCGACATTTAAAGGTTATTTGAATAAAGGGAGCAAGGAAGAGACAGCTCAATTTTTAAGTGCGATTTTTACTTTCGGGGTTACGGTTTTTTTTGGGACCGTTTTGACAGGGATGATTTTTTCAGGTGTCTTGGTCGATATTTTTGGTCCGGATTTAGGAGGGGATATATCGAAAGAGGCGGTTTTTTTAACCCGGATAATGTTTCCTTATCTCGCTTTTATTTCAATAGCAGCCTTAATACAAGGGATCCTCAATAGTTTTGGTGTGTTCGGCCCAAGCGGTTTTACCCCTGTTCTTTTTAACTTATCCTTTATAACATTTGCTTTTGTTTTATCACCTTATACCGCTAATCCTGCCAGAGCGATAGCGATAGGAGTTGTAACAGGAGGCATGATTCAGGCCTTGTTCCAGGTTCCTTTTATGATAAAAAAAGGGGTTAAGTTTTCTTTTTCCGGATTTAAAACAGCATTTACGCACCCCGGAGTCAGAAAAGTTTTAAGACTTGTAGCTCCCACTATGCTTGGAATGGGTGCATATCAAATCAACATTATTGTTACCACAAGGATCGCAAACATGGCCGGTACCGGCATAGTTAGCAGTCTTCAGTTCTCCAATAGGCTTGAAGAGCTCATACTGGGTGTATTTATTATTTCTTTGAGTACAGTAATATTGCCCGAACTCTCTGCGGATGCTAAAAAAGAAAATTGGGAAAGCTTTAATAAAAACCTGATTTTCGGAATAAAGCTGACAGCAATGGTGTCAATTCCCGCAACCATATTCACTCTGATAATGCGATATGAGATAGTTACTCTCCTTTTTAAATTTGGTAAATTTGACGATGAATCTGTACGATTGACAGCATATGCGTTACTTTTTCATATTTGCGGACTGTTCTTTATTGCAATATCAAGAATACTTTTCCCCGCTTTTTTTGCTCAGGAAGACACAGTTACTCCCACTGTTGCAGGTGTTATTTCGGTAATTGTAAATATTGTTGTTGCAATTCTGCTTGTTGAAAGCATGAAAGGGGGAGGTGTTGCGCTTGCTTCAACGATATCTGCCGCTGTTTCAGCTTTTGTTCTGATAGCGATGCTTACAAAAAGCGGAAAGGTAAAAAAAGAAGGAATAAAAGATTCAGCAGTGTATAGTTTAAAGTTGCTTCTGATAGCTTTTTTAAGCATTCTTCCTCTGTATTTTCTTAAAGATACCATATACGATGTTTTCAAAGAAATTATGATTTTTCCCGGACACTTTAATCGTATAGTAACAGAACTGATTCCTTTTATTGTCAGCACTTTTATATTTGGAAGTTGTCTGACAGCACTTCTTATTGCAGTAAAAGATGAAAACACGGTATACATATTTAATAAGGTAGCAGGGAGATTGAAATGGAAAAAGTAAAACTTCTTATCATTGGTGCGGGTCCTGGTGGATATGTAGCAGCTATAAGAGCAGCCCAGCTTGGATTAGATCCTGTTGTAGTTGAAAGACTTGATCTTGGCGGAACCTGTCTTAATAAGGGTTGTATTCCGACAAAAGCACTTATTGCTGCTGCAGAAGTTTATGACGCTGTACTCAATTCAAAGACAATGGGAGTTTTTTGTGAACCTTCTTTTGACTGGATCAAGGTGGTAGAGCATGCAAAAAATGCTGTAAGTAAAAACAGGAAGGGGATACAATTTCTCTTTAAAAAAAATAAAATCCGGTTAGTAAACGGTGTTGCAGAATTTACGGGAACTAAGACGGTCAGGGTTGGAGAGATTGAGTTTGATGCCCAAAACATAATCATTGCAACCGGTTCAAAAGTTAAAGATATCCCGGTTTTTGCTGTTGACGGTGAAAAAATAATAAGTTCCGACCATGCCCTTTTTCAGGAAAAACTTCCTGAAAGCATCGCTGTTATCGGAGGTGGTGTAATTGGTGTAGAGATGGCTTATATCTATAGCACTTTCGGTGTAAATGTGACAATAATTGAGGCACTTGAAACAATAATTCCCTTTGAAGACCATGAAGTTTCCAAAGAACTGACAAAAGAATTTAAAAAGAAAAAGATTAAAATTTATGCAGGTGTTTGTGTTGAAAAAGTTGTAAAAAGAGATTCCAAAATGGTCGTAATACTTAATAATGGCGTAGAAATTGAAGTTGATCAGGTGCTTTCAAGTGTGGGAAGATCCCCAAATACAGACGGTCTCGGTCTTGATAATGCCGGCATAGAAACGGATGAAAGAGGTTTTATCAGAACAGACAGTTGTTTTAGAACATCTGTGGAGGGAGTCTATGCGGTAGGTGATGTCATTGCTACCCCCATGCTTGCCCATACTGCTGAACATGAAGGGATTTCAACTGTTGAACAAATTGCCGGAAAAGATGTTTCTCCTGTTGACTATCACTTAAACCCGGGTTGTATATACTGCCAGCCATCAGTTGCCTCCATTGGTTACAGTGAGCGGGAGGCTGTGGAAAAAGGGATTGAAATAAAAGTGGGAAAGTTTCCTTTCAGTGCTAACGGCAAAGCTGTTGCCTCAAATCATACGACAGGGTTTGTAAAGGTTATTACAGAAGCTGAAGCCGGAAAAATAATTGGAGCACATATTATCGGATACGGTGCAACAGACCTTATTTCAGAATTTCTCCCTGCAATGAAACTTGGAGCAACCGTACATGACATAATTGAATCTATACACCCCCATCCTACACTTTGTGAGGCAACTCTTGAAGCTGCACTTAATTCTATTGGCAGAACTATCCATATGTAAGGTTTAAAATGGACCATTTTCTGATACTTCTTGCAGGTCTCGCTTTTTTTCTTTTCGGAATGGAAAAGCTTGGGGCTTTGCTTTACAGTTATACTGGTGGAGACCTTGAAAAGAAAATTGAAAAATATACAAGGAATGATTTCACCAAAGTTATAGCAGGTTTTTTTGTTACCACTTTATTTCAGTCATCGAGTGCGACAACAGTGATCCTTGTATCAATGACATCTGTGGGACTTATATCGGTTGTGCAGTCAATAAGTTTTCTTGTCGGAGCCAATATAGGTTCAATAACTACTGCATGGATCGTAGCCATTAAGATTACAAGGTTCGGTATATATCTTTTTACCTTTGGATTGATAGGAAAACTTGTCTTCAAAAATAGAAAGCTTAAAGATGTCGGGTCATTCCTGGTGGGGTTGGGGCTTATTTTTTTCGGCCTTGAAATGATGTCAGGAGCTCTTGGGTTTTTAAGGGACAATCCGGATGTTGTTGATTTTCTATCAAAGTTTGATGCAGGAAGTTCTGTTCTTTCAATGGTTCTTTTAACTTTGTTCGGAGTCCTTTTTACGGCCCTTATTCAGTCAAGCGGAGCAACAGCGGCAATGGTAATAGCTGTTGCTGCTCAGGGTTTGATTTCTATTCACAGCGGTGCTGCAATCGTTCTGGGGTCAACTCTTGGAACTACAGTTACAGCTTTTCTTGCGTCTTTAGGCAGTTCTGCGGAAGGGAAAAGGACAGCTTTTCTACAAGTTTTCATGAATGTTGTTGAAATGGCTGCCGGTATCGTTATATTTTACCCCTCGGTTATGCTCCTTATTAAATTCGGGGAAACGGTTGGGAATGTTGATGCCGGTTTTTTGATAGCAGTTTATATGACCTTCCTTAAAATAATGCTGGCTTTCATAGTTTTCCCTTTCAGAAAAAAATTTGCTTCTGTTGCACAAAGACTCATCAAGAAAAAGTTCAGGCTGATAAGAACACCTATTATGATCCCTGAAATTGAAAAAGGAGATTTTAACGAAACAATTATTAAAAAGCTGACTCCGGCAACAGAAACTTATATGAAATACCTTGCCGATATGCTTGCCTACTCATATATTGTCACAAGAAAACCTGGATACAGGTCACTGTTTCAAAAGGTTGTGAGGTATGAACAGGTGCTTGATGCCGGGCATAATGATATGGTGAAAAAGATAAACCTGAGCTGCAATGACAACACTAAAGTTTTGTGGCTTTTTCTTAAAATATCGGATGAAGCGGAATCAATGGGGGATCATGCCCGCGAGATCGCAAAGTACGGTGTGAGACTGGAAAATACAAAAAATAAGCTTACCAAAGAACAAAAACAATTGATCCATGACTGCTATATTAAAATCTTTATGCAGTTTCATGAGGTGTGTGTAAAGAAAAACTACAGCAAAGAACTTCTGTCAAACAGTGAAAATATCGAAAGATATCTGAGAGCCAAAAAGAGAGAGTTCTATTTTACTCTATGTAGTGAACATGACCACGATCAAAAAAAGAGACTTATTATTGTTGACCTCCTTTCCGAGTACAGCAAATTCAATCATTCAATAAAGAGGATCATTCAGGTAAACCTTGACTATGCTGAAGGAAAAAGTGTTTATCTGTGGCAAAACCGGGGAGAGAATGGGGTTTAAAGAAAGAACGGAAATCATTTTTGGAAAGGATGGGTTGAAAAAGCTTGAAAACTCTACTGTCGCAGTCTATGGTCTTGGAGGAGTAGGTGCTAATGCTGCTGTATCCCTTGTCAGATCAGGGATTGGGACAATAGCTGTTACCGATTTTGACAAGGTTGGGGAGTCGAATTTGAACCGGCTTGTCTTTGGGTTCAGGTTTAATCTGAACCTTGATAAAACTGAGGTTTTCATAAAAACTGCAAAAGATATCAACCCCGATATAAAAATTGTTTCTTCAACAGATTTCGTCAGAGGATCAGATGCTGTTCTGAAACTCCATGAAGCAGACTTTCATATTGATGCAATTGACTCACTTAATCCGAAAGTAAACCTTATAATAGCACTTCTTGAAAGTGGTCAGAAATTTATTTCATGCATGGGAACAGGGGGAAGAATTAAACCTGAAATGCTTGAAATAGCAGATATCTGGAAAACAGATGTGTGTTCGCTATCAAAATTTGTGAGAAAACGACTTAGAAACAGAGATGTAAAAAAAGGATTTCCAGTTGTCTTCAGCAAAGAGCTTCCGCTTGATCCGATAGACAATGATAAATCCTACGATGATGAAAATCCCGGAAGGATCCGTAAAATTCAAGGCTCCACTCCATTTGTACCGCAAGCCGCAGGACTTATGCTTGCAAGTTATGCTGTAAGGAGTCTGCTTGACAAATGACAAACTTTCCCGGTAATTTCAACTTGTTTTTACTTTCCGATTCCTGAAAGTACGGCATCAAACACCACCCTTCTGAAAGATCTGATATTTGAAAAATCGGTTGATTTGAATTTCTTAGAGTGAGTTCTATTAGTAAGAATTGTTATTACGATTTCTTTTTCAGGGCAGATTAGAAAAGCTGTTCCTGTCCAGCCTAAGTGTCCTGAACATTTTGTGCTTGCAACAGATCCGTAGTTTGAGTTTTCACCTTCTTTTTTATCAAAACCTGTCTGATCAATTATGAACTTTCTGTAATAAGGGTTCTTAAGCATGATTGAGTAAAACTGTGAAATGTCATCAGCGGTTCCAAACAGCCCCGCATGCCCGGCCATCCCTTCAAGATAATGGGAATTAAGATCTTCAACCATTCCCTGACGAAAACTTTTAAGAGGAGGGGAGTATGAAGTTGCCGCAATATTATTTTTGCTGACCCCTTTTCTTAAGGGCTGATATGAGAAAGAGTTTTCAAAAGGGAACTCTTTTTTCATCATTTCTTTGAAAGCTGTGTCAATATCTTTGCCGGCAATCTTTTCAATGATCATTCCAAGAAGGATGTAATTCAGATCACCGTAGCGGTTTTGATAAGCTTTCTGATATTTTGATATTTGTGCGATAACAAGCTCTTTCCGCTTTTCAATCGGAACATTTTTTTCAAGCTCAAAAAGTTTAGTATAAGCTGGAAGTCCACTGGTGTGTGTCAGCAACTGAAAAAGGGTGATCTCTCTTTTTATCGAAGGGAAAAATTTTGAAACCTGCCAGTTTCTGTCAAGAGCCTCTCCTTTTTCAAGGTAAAAAAACAGAGAAGCTGTAACAATGGGTTTGGTCAGAGATGCAAGATCGAACAAAGTTTTATCTGTCACCTTTTTATCAGAAGTTCTTGAATTTACAACACCTTCAGAAAACGAATATATTCTTTTTCCGTCTTTCCATACAGAAACGGAAACTGCCGAAAAATGGTTTTCACTAATTCCTTTTTGTGCCGCAGTACTTATAACAGACCTGAAATCGGGATTTCCCCCGTAAACACTTGAAACTAAAAAGAAAGTGAACAAAAAACAAAAAACTTTCATAATACCATTATATTTTTATGTGACCCAACATCAAGAAATATGATCGTTTAAAAGAGAGCCACAAAAAGCTACATGTTGTCATAAGACAACGGGCAAAAGGTGTTGTTTCTTGACAACAGGCAATCTTTGGATATAATGTTTAAAGTTTCAAGGAGGATGAGATGATATGTTTTAAATGCCTGAAGGTTGTCGGGGATAAGGAAAAAACTGTTTACGGTCTTCATGAGGATTGTTTCAGGAAGTGGTTCGGGATATCTGACGGGATAGAATTCTCAGAACTTTCAAGAAAGGAATCTGAAACCGGTTCTTTTGAAAAAAATATTTTTGATCAGTTCAATTCCAGTTTTTTTCAGGGCAAATTCAGAAAATATTCTGCTTCTTTAAATGGCTTTGACTATATTTTAAAGGTTGAAGAAAAAGACTATCCGGAACTTCCTGCAACAGAATATCTGTGCAACAAAATAGCAAGGATGCTGAAAATAACCGTTCCCGATTTTTATCTTATCTCTTTTCACGGACTGACAACATTTGTCAGTAAAAATTTTATCAAACGAAATAAAATTATGGCTCTGGTTCATATTTATCATTATTTTAAGGAAAAAGATCCTTTTGATGTGAAAACAATTATCAGGATCATTGAAAAAGAGACAGGGCAGTTGTCAGAAGTTAAAAAATTTGTAGAGATATCCCTTTTTGATGCACTGATAGGCAACCATGACAGACATGGAAGAAACCTTGCATTCATTGAAGAGTCAGGGAAAAAGAAAGTGCTCTCTCCTTTTTACGACAATCCCTCTTATATCGGGGTAGAAGATGAAATGCTTCTTGGTGCTCAACATAGCCCGAAGGGAAAAATTGCAACTTCAAGGAGTTCGGAGCCTTCAATGAAAGATTATGCAATTGAATTTATTGATATGGGGTACTTAGATGTTGTGAGCAAATTCATGGATAATATTGATATTGATAAAATTGAAAAAACAGTATCCGAAGCATTTATCTCAAAAAAGAGAAAAAGTGCAATGATGAAGATTGTTATCAACAGAGTTGAGGAGTTGAAAGATGTCCTTAAATGGTGATAAAATAATAGCTGTTGATGTATATGCCGAGTTTGGAAAAAGCAGGATATTTGTAGGGAAAATATATAAACAAAAAGAATCGTTCCACTTTGTGTATGACAGAAAATATCTTGAAAGAATAAATAAAATTTCATTGGGACCGGAGTTCCCCCTGACAAAAAGAAAGTTTGTTTCAAAGTCACTTTTCCCCTCATTTAAAGACAGGATCCCTTCAAAAGAAAACCCTGCATATAGCGAATATTGTGAAAAATTCGGAATCAGAAAAGATGAAACAGATGAACTTGTGCTTCTTTCCACAATTGGAAGCAGAGGTCCCTCAAGTTTTGTTTTTGAGCCGGTATTTTCTGATAAGTTTACCTCAGAAGACCTTATCGAATTCAGGAAAAAACTGAAGCTGTCAACCCGTG
>SLOD01000117.1 GCA_007132725.1 Candidatus Sumerlaeota bacterium | reverse complement strand
GGACACTGTCCTGACATTCGTATGTATATTTATCACAGTAATACATGGAATCCATTATCTGACGGGTTTCTGTGAAAGGGAACTGACCGTTGACATCTTCAACCGGCTCCCATTGCCCTGTCACCCCGTCTTTTTTGATAAGTATTTCCGTGGTTCCCGGTATGTAATCCACAAGTGAGGGAAGGGCATCTTTCACTGTTACATTGTGAGCTATGTTCTCACCCCAGTTCTCAACTTTAATGGTGAAGTAGAAAGGACGGTCTTCGCATACCGCATCAGCATCGGAAGCACATGAACAGTAGTTTTTTTCTCTTCCGTCAGGAGTGTTGGGGTTTGGAGGGATATTGAATTTAGGAGCTTTAGTGTCAATACTCAGAATAAGAATATTAGTAAATATAAGATCCTGATTTGCACTTACTTTCAACCAGAGATGATCGTCTCCCGGGATGAGATGCGGTGCAAAAAGAGGATCCATTGCACTGAGAATGAAAGTGTCAACATCGATTGCATATTCCAGTTCGTCCATAATATAGTTCGGAGGTACACCGCCGACACAGTAGGGTGTAGCCTGCCAATCGTCGTCCCATGAGTAAGTGCTTGAAACCGTGTTGAAAACTTCAACATAATTCATTCCCATGTGTGTCATAGGAGGGTTACATATATTTGAAAGCATTATCCAGTCAAAAGTTGAAGCACCGCTTAGCATCAATGCTTCAGGGTGTTGAGTTCCACTTACATTTCCGGGGTCTCCTTCATGCACCACCATGGTGAGTCTCATCTCAGCTTCGTCAGGAAGTTCAAACCCCTTAACAAGAATGTCTTCATACTCATGCTGATAAAGTTTCAGGCCGTTATAAATATATATTTTTTTAGGGCGGATCTTTTCAGAAGTATATACGAAAAACAGAACCCAGTCCCCCACCATAAGAGATCTGTTAACGTAATTGCCGTGATTAGTGCAGTCCATGTTTTTGACATTATAATCTCCAAGCAGGGAATAACCGTCATAAGTTATATCGGCTTCTCTTCCCATCTCAATTATTTCCTGCATAAAGTCTGTTACATCAACACGGTATGTGAAAACACCTATATCGTACGATGTGGAGGCACTTCTGACAGCTTCATATTCAAAAGAAGGCGGAGTCTGGAATGTTCCGCTTACATCGGATGTGACAATTTTTTCAAGAGAGCGGTTGTTGTCCTGACTGGTAAAAGACAAGGTTACGGAATTATCGGTGTTTCCTGAGTTAAAAAGGGACGGATCGGCACCGGCAGTCCAGACCAAATATGCTGCTTCAACATAAGCATCATCAGGAATATGTCTTGATTCAAGAGAAAAAGTACTTCCTTCGTCATAATCAATGCATGAATCAGCTTGAGGATTTTCAGGGCGGAAAGTTGCATTTCCGTACCTGTCCTCGATCAGGGATTTGAACATGACAAAATAATCCCGACTTCCTTCTTCCCATCTCAGTATCTTTCCGTCTGCTGTTTCTGACACATTGGGACCAAGCCCTGCTTTAACAGTAAAAGGAACTATTAAAAACAGAAGAAAAATAAAGATAAACCTTTTCATAAATCTCCTCCACAGCATATCGCAAAATACAAAAATGTCATTGCCACTCTATATAATAAGCGGACATCTTTCAATTATCTTATAATAAAAAAATGTAATTGCAATATGAATATTTCGAAGATCCTTATAAATTTGCATTTTAAATATAGCATTTTATAATCCAGTGCCGTTTATTAAAATTTTGATGTTGGAGAAAATCATGCCTGTAAACTTGAAAGGAAGACATTTTTTAACACTTAAACATTTTACTACCGAAGAGATTCGTTATCTGTTAGATCTCAGCCACGATCTTAAGGCTAAAAAAAGATCAGGGATCAAAGGTGATCTCCTTGAAAGAAAAAACATCGTACTCCTTTTTGAAAAAGCATCTACCCGTACCCGCTGTGCATTTGAAGTAGCGGCACTTGACGAAGGAGGACATGTTACATTTCTTGGATCGAATGACAGCCAGATGGCAAAAAAAGAGTCAATTGAAGATACGGCAAAAGTTCTTGGAAGATACTACGATGGAATAGAATTCAGAGGCTTTAAACAGGAAACTGTTGAAGAAATAGCCAAATATGCCGGAGTTCCTGTCTGGAACGGTCTCACCGACCTTTATCACCCTACACAGATTTTGGCTGATTTTTTGACTATTGAAGAACATGTTGCAAAGCCGATAAACAAGGTTAAATTTGTTTACTGCGGAGATGCAAGAAACAATATGGGCAACTCTCTCATGATCGGAGCGGCAAAGCTTGGAATGCATTTTGTTGCATGTGCTCCGAAAGAACTCTTTCCTGACAAAAAACTTGTTGATGAGATGAAAAAAGTTGCAAAGGATACAGGTGGAAAGATCGAGCTTGTTGAAGATGTTGCCAAAGCAGTAAAAGGTGCCGATGTAATCTATACCGATGTGTGGGTTTCTATGGGCGAAGAACACCTTTTTGAAAAGAGGATAAAGCAACTTAAAAAATATCAGGTTAACATGGATATGATAAAGAAAACAGGAAATCCTGATGTTATTTTTCTTCACTGTCTTCCAAGTTTCCACGATACGAACACAAAGATAGGAAAAGAGATATTTGAAAAACACGGACTCAAAGAAATGGAAGTTACAGATGAAGTTTTCAGAAGCAGACATTCAAAAGTGTTCGATGAAGCTGAAAATAGAATGCACACTATCAAAGCTGTAATGGTCTCAACTATTGGAAAATAACTCCATTTCGCACTCTTCGTGCTCTTCGCGGTAAAACTTTTTTTTCACCGCTAAGGACGCAAGGTGCGCAAAGAATATGGTGAAAATCACTATCCAAAAATATTGACTGAATTTTCATTTTAAAGATAATTACAAGGTCTTTTTGTGTGATGGAAATTCGAGGAATGGAAAGATGATGTCTATCGTAAAAATTATTTCAGCAACGGTTACCTTTATGTTGATGCTTAACTTAAATGGGTCGTCTGTCCTTGAGCTGGTAGGTCCTTCTGACAGTGTCAACAGTTTTACTCCGAGAATTCTTTCAACCGGAGCGGAGGCGGCATACTTCAATCCGGCATACCTTGTAATGCTGGAGGATTCTTTTAAGGTAGGTTTTGGAATGATAATACAATCTAAGCAAATAAATCATTTTGCAAGACCGTCAGGATATGATGTGCCCGGCGAAATATATAATGCCGATCAAAGTGAGTTGACAAAAGGTGACAGGTATGTGCCCATTGCTACGGAAGATCTTATAAATGAAAGAGGTTCAGCAGAATATGATTCTTTTGATATGGTGCTCACAATAGGTGCTGTAAAAAACATCTGGAGAAACCGGCTCGCTGCCGGAGCTTATGCGGTTCTTCCCACTTCAGGTATTCAGACACAGCAACCTTTCTTTAATGACGAAAGGGAACAGTACTTTTCTAATTCTCTCCACTACGAACTTTATGGAGACAGATTAAAGCAGTTCAGTATGGCTTTTGCTCTTGGAGGCAGAGTGTCCGACTTCCTTAGTCTTGGACTTGGCGTTGCCGTGACAACCTATACCGTGACAAGAAACAGAGTTTTTGTTCCCGATGGATCTAACCCGTCCGCTCAGATAATAAATTCTGAGATGAAAGTAGGCGGGTCTGCCGCACCGTACTTTTCGTTCATTGCCAACCCGTTTATGGGGTTGAATCTCACAGGAACTTTCCACTTTCCCACTAATACAGGAGTGGTTGAGCTTAACAATGAAATGCAGGTATGGAACTGGGACTATGAAGGAGATAAAAAATATATTGAAGCCAGCTCTAAAATGACTGCCGGCTATCAACCGATAAAATTTTCAGGTGGAATATATTATGATTTTGAATACAGAGGTTATAAATTGACACCGATGGGTTCTTTTGAGTGGACAAGGTGGTCAACATACATTAACAGGCACGGTCAAAAACCGTTGGATAAGTGGAGTGACACATTTTCAGGCAACTGGGGTTTTCACCTTAGACACAAGGATAGAAAAGCGGCAATTGACTTTACTTTTGTGCCGTCCCCTGTTCCGAAACAGGATGGAAGAGAAAACTATGTTGACAATGACAGATTCGGATTTTCTGTAGGTTATGTCGAGTATTTCCACTTTGACCAGTTTTCAATAGGAGGAGGAATAACAAGTTCTATTCAGTTCCTGCTGTCAAGAAAGGAAGAAAAAAACCTTTCAAGAGGTGAAAAAGAAGGTGGTATAGTAGATGAGTTCCCTGATGATGCCACCAATTACTTTGATTTGGAAGGTGGATTTCCAGAGGCCGAGGGATTGCAGACAAATAACCCCGGTTTCCCTGGATGGAAAAGCAAAGGGTTTGTTCTCGGGGTAGGGATAAATATTGAGATACTTTACTGAATTTTAGTTTATTTGGGGTGAATTATGAAAAAATTATTTTTACTGATCGCAGTGGTGATGCTGGTTTTTGTTTCCTGTAGTGATTCCGATGACAATGGGGATACTGGAAATACGGGAAACACGGGTGATACTGGAGACACTGGAGACACTGGAGACACTGGAAATACAGGAGACACGGGAGACACAGGTAATACGGGAAATACTGGAAACACGGGAAATACGGGAAATACGGGAAATACGGGAAATACGGGAAATACGGGAAACAGCGGTGAAAATGAAGATGATGACACAGAAGAAAATGATGAAGACGATGTCATTGATCCGTTACTTGAAAAATTTGTCGGGACATGGGCAAAAAAAATTATTTTGAAATCTGTTTCTCATGCACCTCTTGCAAAAAATGTTCCAAGTGTAACCACAAGATATATCCTTTCACAGATCAAAGTTGAAAATGGTGAACTTGTGGCTGACAGAAAAGGGGGCATTATGTGCCGCACAGATAACCGGACAGGAGACAGTGCTTTAAATAAAGGAGTTGTGGGTTTCAATGAGCCTAATTCAAAATTCAATACAATTTACCACTTCTGGAAGCCTAAAGATATTCCAGGGCAGGAAAGTATTCCCGATGCCGAAGTGTGGGAAGAAGGGGGAGACATTTTCTTCAGAATGAATAAAGAGTGGGAGCTTCGCGGAGCAAACATGGAAGACATTGTTAATGAGGAGATGCCCTCAAATGACGGGGATCCCCGTATTTTTGATCACGATGGTGATGGAAACCCCGCCTTTACAATTACTTTTGCAGGATTTGTAAGTGGAGATATTTATTTTGTTCAGAGACTTACGGCAATATATAGTGGGAAACTGATATCTGAAGGTAAGATCGAGGGAAATGTTGAGTGGACAGATGAACAATATACTCACCAGGCAACAGAGAATCTTACCCTAAGAGGACAAAAGACGACAGATACCAATACAGAAAAAAGTGTTTTTCAGTTCATCAGAGTTGATGATTCAATGGATTGTGCTCAGTTGATCGAACAAAGAGATACTATTTTTGATATAGTTGATCCCAACCCATGATATCAGAATAAAGAATTGAAATATTTTTCGAATTCTTTTGCTATTGAGGGGTTATTGTTTACTACAATTATTTCCCGGTTCCTGTAACAGCCTGAAGCTGTCCAGTTCATTGATCCGAAAATTACAGTTTTTCCATCAACAACTGCAAATTTATGGTGAAAAAGAGGGTCGGCCGGAAGAATGTTATTGTCAAACTCTACTTCTGCTCCAAGTGACTTCAAATACCTTTTTGCACCTTTGTTTACTTTCCTGTTTTCCCTTCCTATCCAGTTGTCCACTATAAGATTTACTTTGACATCTTTTTTTAAAGCATGTTTTAGTCCGGTTATAAGAGGATGTCTTAAAGTTAAAGTGTAAACAGCACCGTATATGCGGTTTTCAGCTTTTGAGAAGAGATCTCTGACATTTCTGCAGGCACTTCCCGGTGTAAAATAGATCGTTCCTATCTCTGTTTCACATCCATGGGGACACCGTTTTTCAATATTTCCTGAAAATAGAGCACTTATTTCTTCTTCAAGTATTTTTGCCGCGACAGGAACATCTCTGAATAAAACTCCACTGTTGGATGATGTTGAAAGATTGGAGCTCATATTGCTTGAAGTAATGAAAATGTCTTTTGAGTCAACTACAGTAAACTTGGGATGAACGATCCCCCTTTCCTGCTCGATCACTGAAAAGCTGAATCCGGGAGTTGAGTTGTCCCTGTTTCTTCCTGCAACTACCTTTACCTTGATTCCTTCTTTTGCTTTTTTTTCATACAACCGTACAAGGCTGCTGTCTGAGTAGGTGTATGTTGCCGCTTTTATTGATCGTTGAGCATTCAAGGCAAGAAAGTTTTGTACAGATCCGATCTCTTCATCAAAAAAAACGGCATATTGAGGGAGACTTTCCTCTTTAAGTAATGGGATCTCTTTTTCATCAGGAAATTTCTGAGAGTCTGAAAGAGTTGCAAGGTAATAGATCGAGAAAGAAATGATAATTAAAATTACAGATTCTATCCTGCCGTATTTTCTCAGGGCAGTTATCCTTTTTTTGTCCAATCGAAAATTCTCCTGTAAAGATCATTTACAAGATTTGATATGGAGGGATCAATGAGAGAAAGTTTTTTTAATATCTCTTTTTCTCTTTCACTGTCAAACACCTCAATTCCTGCATTCTTTTTAATTTTTACAATGTCTGCAGCAATATCCATGCGTTTAGATAGGAGAGCAGTTATTTTTTCATCAATTTTGTCTATTTCTTTTCTCTGCTTTAAAATTTTTTCTTTCCTGTTTTTTATTTGGATATTAGTCAGTTCCCCGATCATCTTTGAAAATAAAGGAAAAGAAACAGAAACAGAGTCCCCGGGAATAAAAGGGAGCTTTTTGTCAAGAGAAATAAGCGCAGAAAGCATTTCCATACGGTGGTCTTCAGAGTGAGGCATTTTTTTAGCGGCTTTTTTCTTTTCTTGCGGGACTATGGTAAAACCTGATCCGATTTGTTCTGTCTGGTATATTTTTCCGATTCTCTCAACAGTTTGAACTACTCTGTCACTTTCTTTGTTTTTCAACCAATCTCCACCCATAAGGGAAAAAGTTTGTCCGTTTCTTGCTGACATATAGGCGATAAACGGGATTTCATCAATTACTGCGGGAACTTTATCTTCAGATATCCCGGTTTTCTCTCCAATCTCTGTAATCGGATCGAAGCTCTTTATTTCAAAGCAGCCGTTTTTTTCTATTATCGGGAAATGTAAACCGCAGTTAAGCATAAAGATAAAAGGTTCCATCCTCAACCCCTCAGGATAAATGTTAGAGATCGTGAATGGAGTTTCTGTTATTACCGCAGCACATGCCGCAATAAAAGAAGAAGAGGGGTCTTTATAAGAAGGAAGATCATATCCCCCCAGTTTTTTGACTGGAGCAACAGAGATAGTACTGTCTTTGTCTGTGATGTCTGCTCCCATCAAGTTAAGTATTTCCTCGGTATTCCTTCTTGTTTTTGCCAAATACCTTAATATCCCTCCTGATTTCAGCATACAAATTAAATGAAATCCTTTAAGTTGGGCACTTTGTCTTGTGAGGGATGTTTTTATAAATGATGTTCCTTTTTTTGAAGGTTTTAGTGTTATATACTGATCTTTCGCAATTATCTCAGCATTATAAAGACCTGCAGCTTTTATAAAATCACTGTGGTCCCTTGCCATCAGAGATCTGTCTCCGGTAAGGATCGTTTCCCAACCTTTGAGGAGGGAAATCCCCATAAGAAGATGCATGACAGTCGCTGAATTTTCACAGTTGATCACGGTGGACGGTTTTTTGGGATGTCCGGCAACTATAATTTTTGACTTTTTTTTAATCAAAGTTTTCCCAAAAAATGGAAGACAGTTGTATGCGGTAGCTATATCTCCCGGAAAATTTTCCGAGTATGTGACTTCAACTTTGTCATCAGTTAAAAGTGAAAAAAGGAATTGCCTTATAAGAGAACTTTTGTCAGGAGGAATAAAAGGTGTGAGGTTAAACTTTTTCATTTATGAAAGAAATAAGTTTCAGAATTCTTTGATGCATCTTTTCAAAAGACTCAAAGTCCAAAGACTGATATCCGTCAGAAAGGGCATTTGCCGGATTAAAGTGTGTTTCGACCATAAGACCGTCCACACCCATTACAGCGGCAGCTTCCGCTACAGGGGGAACATACTTGGCAATTCCGATGCTATGGGATGGGTCAAAAATAAGCGGCAAATGACAAAGATCTTTGATCATTGGAACTGAAGCTATGTTAACGGTACTTCTTGTGATGTCATCAAAAGATTGCACACCTCTTTCACAAAGGATCACATTTTCGTTGCCTCCCGAAACAAGATATTCCGCACTCGAAAGAAAATCATCAACTTTTGCACTCAGAGACCTTTTAAGCAGAACCGGTTTTTTTATTTTGCTCAATTCTTTAAGGAGGGCAAAGTTCATCATATTTCTTGCCCCGATCTGAATAATATCAACATGTTCCTCAAAAGAACTCAAATCTTTTGTGTCAATGATCTCGGAAATACACTTCATATTGTATCTGTCTGCAGTATCCCTTAAAACTTTCAACCCTTTTTTGCCCAGACCTTGAAAAGAATATGGTGAAGTTCTCAGTTTATATGTTCCGCCCCTTAACACCTTTACCCCCAGTCCGGCAAGGAAAGATGCTATTTTGTCAATAGATTCAGAGCTTTCAACACTGCAAGGGCCTGAAATGAAAGTAAGACCTTCGCCTATTTTAAGACCATCGCCAAGATCAACAACAGTTTTTTCTTTTGAGTCTTTGGAAACAAGATAGTATGGTTTAGAGACCTTGATTATATTGGCAACTCCGGGAAGAGCCCGGAACCTGTCAACATCGCTTGTTGTCAAGTCGCCTACAACAGGGATCAGTGTAAACTTTACCCCTTTTAAAATATCAAAGGACATACCGTTAGAAAGCAAGGTTTCTTTTATTTCTTCAACGATGTCTTCCGGAGTATCTTTTTTAATGACAATTATCATGGCTTAATTCTGTCTCCATAATTTGACGGTTTAATAGTCCAGTGCTTCTTTTCACCATTCTGTTTTTAACGCTTTAACGGCCGAAAGCCTATACGGGATTATATATCTGTTTCCTGAAAACACAAAAATAAAGTTGTTATTTTGAATTTTATTTACAAATAAGAAGCTTGACACTATAATCAAATTCATTGAATTGAGGTGCTATTAGAACACATGGAGGCAGCCGGTTTGAATTTGATAAAGTTGTTCAGTCTGCTGACAGTGATCTTCCTTTCTTTTTCAGTAACTGCCCAAAGTAAAACGTCTGTTTTGAAAGCATGTTTTATCCGTGACGGAAAACCTTTTATTATCTCTACTGAAAGTGAGGAAGATGCAGAAAAATATGGATTTAATAAACATAGAGATGAAAATAGATTTGTCAGGAGAATGAGAGTTCTTGTAAATAGTGAGCAGACTGGTTTTTTCAAGCCTCTTGATGATAACTGTATAACTATTTACAGGATACCTCCTGGGAGACAAGAGATATCAATTGATTTCAGATCGGCCTCATATACAGCCTTGGAAGTGGAAAAGCCTTTTAAAACAAATTTCAGGGCGAACTACCTTCACGAAGGAGAGTTTAGTGTTATAAAAGGACCTGTAGCAAAGGTTAAGATATTTCAGCATAGCAACAATGTTTCTCTTTATCAGGCACTTGACAATGAGCCTGTTGAGAATTGTGAAAAAGAATGTGATGTGCCTATCGGGATCCCTGTTTATTTTCGATTAAGATCTCTGGATGAAAGAGTTCAGTGTCCTGTTCAATATGAGATGATCGTCCGTTCCGAAAAAGAGAAGGATTTGAAATGTTATGACAATGCGAGAATTATGAAAATGTTGAGAGAGTATGTCCGGGAAAATAATGTTGAATGTCGTGTCAACATAGAATATGCGTTTTTCAGAGTTTTTGGAGAAGGTTGTCTTGTAATGATGGAGTCTGACCGGGAGGGATTAAGAGCCAATCCTCCTGAGATCAGGCTTATTCCTCTTGAAAAACAGCGTTTCAGATATTTCTGGAAAATAAATGAAGGGGAAAAGACTCCGTATAATTTTACGGGTGACAGAAAAGGGCAGGAAAGGACTCCTTCTGAAGGCGATATAATTGAATTTTTTGAAGAGAGAAATCTTTGAAAGCAGGTATATTTATTTCAGGCACCGGAACAAACATGGAAGCCTTGGTAAAAGCACACCGTGAAGGAGAACTTGAAGGTGTGAGTGAGATAAGTTTCGTGTTTTCAAACAAAAGAAATGCCCCCGGAGTAGAAAAAGCAGAGGCAGCCGGAATAAAAACCATTGTAATTCCGAAGATAAAAGAAGAAAGTGTTGAAGATTATGAGATAAGGATATTTGATGCGATAAAAAACTATAATACCGGCATTATAGTGCTTGCCGGTTTTATGAGAATTTTAAGTCCGGTATTTTTAAGACTTTATCCTGGACAGATCATAAATATTCATCCTTCACTGCTTCCTGCGTTTAAAGGTGTAGATGCACAGAAACAGGCATATGATTACGGGGTCAAGCTGTCGGGATGTTCTGTTCACTTTGTTGATGAGTCGCTTGACGGTGGACCGGTTATTCTCCAGAAAGCGGTTCTGAGACAGGATGATGATACCCTGGAAAGTTTCCGGAACTCTATATTAAAAGAGGAGCACTCACTTCTTGTAGAAGCGGTTTCGATAGTTGCTACCGGAGCTTACGAAATACAAAACAGGTTTGTTTCTATCAAAAGGAGGAAATAATGAAGTCAAGAATTTTTCTTTTGTTATTTTTTGTAGTTGCGGTTTTATATTTTACGACAGATTATCTGGTCATAAGTCATTCTAAAACTCAGACAGGAAATATTGCCGCCAACCTTACCACTACAGCCTCCTCTTTTTACAGATACATTTACAGGGCTGATTCGCTTTATGAGATAAGGGCAGCGGAGGATCTTGCAAAAAAACCTGAGCTTCTTCAAGTTTTTGATAACGGGAAATGGGAAGAGATCATAAGTGACAATCCCCAAGATGTCAGCTTGGCAATCGGTGGAGAGAACGAAGAGGTTTTAAAAGAAATCTCTATGAAAGTGCAAGTTGAATTAAATGTTATCAACCGTATGTATGATAAAAACGATGCTGTTTTTGTGATTGACAGATACGGAAATGTTGTTGCAAAAAATCTGGATGGGCTTTTCGGACATCAAAATTTATCGGATGAAGTTTTATTTTCAGCTGCCTTGGCAGGAGTTTCAGACATTGATATAGTCCGTATAGCAGACAGAACATATAGAGTTGTTGCAACACCTATGTATAAAGACGGTGAGATAATAGGTGCCTACTGTTCAGCAGATCTTATCAACTCTGAAACGGCTATAGATATTTCTTCGAGGATCAATGAAGCCCCTCTTTCTGTCATGGAAGGTGGAAGGGTCTATTTCGCATTTTTTGATAAAAAAAGATTGATAGGTTCAACCTTGCCGACAGAGCTTCATGAAGGATTCAGAGATTTTATCTCTGAGAGTACCAAGCTTTTTGAAACGATAGAAAAAGAAGGTACTCAAAAATACCACATTGAGCTCAATATCAGAGGCAGCCAATTTTATGCCAATATAGCTAAACATCCGGCTCTTTCTGAAACAAACGACTTTTTCTACATAACTATGATATCGGCAGATAAAGTCCTTGCTCCGGTAAGAATGGCACACAGGAGCCTTTTGATAATAACTTTTCTGCTTTTGGTAATAGCAATTATTGCAACATTGGTGCTGGACGAATATTTAAGCAGGCCTGTTAACAGGTTTATGGAAAACATGCTTGAAATCATTAACGGAAATATGAAATACCGTTTTGATAATGATGCGGAAGGAATTGAAGGCAGTTTGAATCAGAACGCAAATATGATGATAGCGTCACTTTTAGGGGAAAAAATTCCGGAAAAGGATATCGGAGATGAAAACAACTAATTAACGGGGGAAAAAAATGAGTTCATTTAACAGTCTGAATAAAGTAATGATCCTTGGAAGACTCGGTCGAGATCCTGAAAAAAAATATTCTGCTGCGGGGACAGCAATATGCAACATATCCGTGGCAACATCAGAAAGAGTAAAAAAGGGAAATGATTTTGAAGAAAAAACTGAATGGCACAGAGTCATTCTTTTCGGCTCCCAGGCGGAAAATGCATCAAAATTTCTTAAAAAAGGTTCTCTTGTTTTTATTGAAGGGAGAATACAGTCCCGGTCGTATCAGGACAAAGAAGGTAATGACAGGTATATTACAGAAATAATTTCCAATATGATCAGGTTCCTTGATGTTAAAGACAGCGGAGATCCTTACAGAGTTTATCAGGGCGGCGAGCAAAAGGATAGCGGTGGTAATAAAGAACAGCCTGATACATCTTCAGAGCCTGCCGGAATTGACGAAGATGAAGATGACCTTCCATTTTAACATATCTGTACAGTAGTTTTATGCAGCAGGGCTGCTACTTTTAACAGCAGTTCCCGGTATCGTGTATCAGTTCATGGAGAAGCAGGGATGAGCAAAGTTAAGTTTTTAAATATCATAGTTTTAGTTTTAATGGCAACTGCAGTATCAATGTGCAAAAGCAGAAGTGAAAGTCAGGAAAAAGCCCGGAAATATGACGATGCTCCCATTTCCGTAACGGTCAGTATCGCCCCGCAGGCATACATAGTTAAAAGAATAGCCGGAGACAGAGTAAATGTTAACATTATGGTGCCTCCTAATGCAAATCCCGAAACTTATGAACCGGGACCTAAAAAAATGGTGGAACTGAAAGACTCTGCAATATATTTTGCAATGGGACTCCCTTTTGAAAAATCATGGCTTGACCGGGTGAGGTCCCAATTTCCCGGCATAGTGTTTTCCAATATGCACAGGAACATTCCTTTGAGAAAAATGGATGATGACTGCGGAACTCATCACCATCATCACCATCATCATGGAACACACGATCCGCATCTTTGGATGGATCCTGTAATACTTATACAGCTCGCACAGAATACCGTAACGGAACTGCTGAAAAAAGATTCTTCCAACAGAGAGACATATATAAAAAATCATCTTGAGCTAAAGAAAGAACTGCAAGTTTTGCATGATGAAGTGGTGGATATATTTAAAAACTCAACCGGGCACAGTTTTCTTGTCTATCATCCTGCGTGGGGATACTTTGCAGAAAGATATGGTCTGATCCAGGTTGCGGTAGAGGTTGATGGAAAAGAACCTTCAGCTTCAGAAATGGCCGGGATGATAGATTTTATAAAGGAAAAAGGGGTGGAAAAAATATTTGTCCAGAAACAGTTTTCAAGTTCTGTTGTAAGGTCTCTTTCTGAGGAGACAGGTGTTGAAGCGGTGATGCTTGATCCTCTTGAAGAAAATGTGATAGAAAGTATAAGGAGATCGGCAGCCATGATAAAAAGCGGGCTTGTAAAGTGAGCAGAGTCATATCCTTTGAAAATGTGAGTTTTTCATACGGCAGAAATAAAGTGCTTGAAGATATAGATCTTTTTGTGGAAAAAGGTGACTTTACTGCGATAGTCGGTCCGAATGGCGGTGGAAAAACTACAATTCTTAAACTTATACTCGGTTTGCTGTCACCTCAAAAAGGGGAATTGAAAGTTTTCGGACAATCTCCCTGTAAAAGCAGGATTAGAACCGGCTATGTTCCGCAGTTCTCAGTCCATGACCGTTCTTTTCCAATTGATGTTGAAAATGTTGTTATGCAGGGACTTATCGGTAACACTTCTTTCGGCCCTTTTTACAGCAAAAATGTTAAAAAAAAGGTTGCGGATATTATTGAAAAGCTGGGATTGACACAGAGGATGAAAGATAGATTCGGAGACTTGTCCGGAGGTTTAAAGCAAAGAACATTAATCGCAAGAGCTGTGGTTTCACAACCGGAGCTTCTACTGCTGGATGAGCCGGTTTCAAGTGTTGACAGTTCTGTTGAGAAAGATGTTTTTGAAATGCTTAATTTGCTTAACAAAAAGATGACCATAGTCTTGGTAAGTCACGATATAGGGTTTGTGTCTAAATATGTCAATAAAATAGCTTGTGTTAACAAAACTCTTGTAATTCATAATGCAGGAGAGATAACATCCGGCATCATAGAAGATGCTTACAGAGGAAAGCAGGTTGCCGTGAACCATTCGTGCGGGATTTAGATGATATGATAGAATTTTTTGAAGCCCTTTTCTCATACAGTTTTTTACAGAATGCACTTGCCGCGGCATTTCTTGCTTCTTTTTCATGTGGAATTGCGGGAACTTTTGTTCAGATAAACAAAATTACATTTATTACAGGCGGGATTGCCCACGCTGTTTTAGGGGGTGTGGGGGCATCGGTATATTTCGGTTTCAGCCCCATGTTGGGAGCAATATCTGTTTCTATACTTTTTGCGGTTATCCTCGGAATTGTAAGGTTCAAAGGTGGGCAGCAGGAGGATACTGTTATAGGAGCATTATGGGGATGCGGCATGTCGGCAGGAATAATATTCATATACTTTTCACCGGGATATTCTGTAAACTTGAGCAACTATCTTTTTGGAAACATTCTCCTTGTTTCAAAAAGTGATTTAACTGCTCTTGTAATTCTTGCTGTGGCTGTTTTTGCTATACTCACTGTTTTCTACCGGCAGTTTGTTTCGGTCAGTTTCGATGAAGAATATACTGAACTGAGAGGAGTGAAAGGAGTATCCATTTATATCGTTATGCTTATAATGATAGCTCTTACGATAGTAGTTTTAATGAAAGTCGTAGGCCTTATTCTTGTAATAGCTTTCCTCAGCTTTCCCGCTGCGACAGCTTCTATGTTTTCAAGTAAAATATCCCGCATAATTGCTCTTTCTTCAATATTCAGCTTCATTTTCAGTTTTACAGGACTGATATTTTCTTATAAATATAATTTGCCAACAGGTGCAGCAATTACTCTTGTGGCTGGATTTATCTATATTTTTTCAATTTTAATAAGGTATTACTATGTACGGAATAGTTGAAAGCTTTATCTCTATTTTTGTGGCAATGGCTCCCTACCTTCTTTTGGGATTTATTATTGCAGGGATGTTGAACGAGGTTTTAAAAATAAAAAACTTCAAAAAAAAGATCGGACACAGAAATACAAAAAGTGTTGTCTACTCTTCAATGCTGGGTGTTCCTTTGCCGCTTTGCTCCTGTGGAGTGATCCCCACAGGCATTTCTCTTCATAAAAGTGGAGCATCGAAGGGCTCTGCAACTTCTTTCATGATATCAACTCCACAGACAGGTGTTGATTCGATCCTTGTAACATGGTCGCTTCTTGGGCTACCGTTTGCTTTAATAAGGCCGGTAATTGCATTTACAACAGGTGTTTTTGGTGGAATGCTCACAAACACCCTCACAAAAAACGAAACAGAGGAAAGTGACAGCAAAAAGAGTGAAACAGAGAGTGCGATAAGCAAAAAAGAGCCTTTAATAACAAAAATTAAAAACGGTTTTAAATATTCATTTGTTGAGTTTCTTGATGATATTTCCCTGTGGATACTGATGGGACTTTCAATAGCTGCCCTTATTACAGTTATTATTCCTGAAGACTTTTTCACACTTTATCTTGGAAATAGATTTTTAAGTATGATCGTTGTTCTTATTGCTGCAGTTCCTCTCTATGTCTGTGCAACAAGTTCCGTTCCTATTGCGGCGGCACTTATGCTTAAAGGTTTGAGTCCGGGGGCGGCACTTGTTTTTCTTATGGCGGGTCCTGCAACAAATGCCGCTACAGTTACAGTTATATGGAGAACGCTTGGTTTAAGAACTCTTGTAAGCTACCTTGTCTCAATAATTGGCGGGGTATTGATATTCGGCTTTCTGATAGACAGTTTTCTGCCTGCTTCATGGTTTGTTCCTGCTGATATAATGCATATCCATGAACATCACAGCCCGTTTTTTCATATTCTTTCAATAACTTCATCTGTAATTCTTGCGGGACTTCTTCTATCAAGCTATATAAGAAAAATTTTAAACCGCAAAAAGGGGAAAGTGTGTTCAATGGAAGAAAGTTGCAGCGAATGCTCAAAAATTAATTCTGTGACAATAACGATAGAAGGTATGACCTGCAATCATTGCGTTGCAAGTATAAAATCTGCCATCTCTGAAATTGAAGGAATAAAAGAAGTAGATGTAAATCTTCAGACAAAAACTGCAACCGTAAAAGGAATCAATATACAACTTCCTGAAATCAAAAAGGCAGTCGAATCAAAAGGATATAAGGTTGTAGGTTAGTGGAAAGATATTATATCTTTACTGAATTTTCCCCAAAAAACAGCTAAGAAACCCGGAAGTTTATCAAGTGTCTACACTTACATAAATAAAACAAAATCATTGCAAATTCCTGACCATTTTTTTCTTGACATAAAAATTTTTAAACGATAAGTTTAAATGATTCTTGCCAGAGAGTAATATGAAAAACAACTCAAATAAAATTCAAGTTTCATCTCATTCCGGCATAGTTTTTGCTCCTTCCTTCCTTCCTTCCTTCCTTCCTTCCTTCCTTCCTTCAACGCATCTTTCAACTTCGAAATCAATACAGGCAACTCACGGTGCGAGGCCTCCCCGTAAACGGTTATAAAATGAACTCAATAGTTTTTTAACTGTTTAACATGGAGAAAATAATGTTTGGAAAAATGAAAATATTTTTGATGGTAGTGGCTTTTTTTGCTGTATCTTTTGTTTATGCTACCCAACCCTGGATGGGTGAAGATC
>SLOD01000182.1 GCA_007132725.1 Candidatus Sumerlaeota bacterium | reverse complement strand
TCCTGTATCTCCTGTATCTCCTGTATCTCCTGTATCTCCTGTATCTCCTGTATCTCCTGTATCTCCTGTATTCCCTGTGTTGCCTGTGTCGCCGGTATCTCCTGTATTCCCTGTGTTGCCTGTGTCGCCGGTATCTCCTGTGTCTCCAGTGTCTCCTGTATCTCCTGTGTCTCCTGTATCTCCTGTGTTTCCTGTGTCTCCTGTATCTCCTGTGTCTCCTGTGTCTCCAGGTCTTACACATATTCCATCCTGACAGACAAGATCACCCCGACATGTTTCATTGCCGAAGCATTCTTTCCCTTCTCTGCCTGTTTCTATATCTTTAAAATTATCACATCCGATAAAGAAAAACACCATTATGATAAGGATATATAATTTTTTCATCACCACCTCCACTCTATGCCGCCGGCAAAACCGTCTTTATATGGAAAAATATAGAAGGATGTGTTGCTTTCCTTTCCCTGTTTCCCTTTTACTGCATCAAGAACAAGAAGTGTAACGCCTCCTGCTATAAAAACCGATCCTGCAACATAACCTCCTATCGAAAGCCCTCTCATTGTTTTGAATCTATCTTCATCTGAGCTTTTACCACTCATTTTAAAGTCATCTCTTGCTGAATTCATCATAACATTTGAAACTATTCCGCCACCAAGTGCAAGAACTCCGACTGTTGTAAATGTCCAGCCGGTAATTTTCTGCCACGATGCAGGTTCCCTTTCTTTTCTCACTCGTTCTGTTCTGACTCTTTTTTCTTCCGGAGGTTCAAGTGTTATTGAAGGCTCTTCATCAAAAAGTTTATAAACAAGCGGGGTCAGAGATTCAACAAGTGCGTTCATATCCCCTTTAAACCTTTTATTTATCCTTGAAACTGTTTCAACCTTCCTTATATCAACAAGTTGGAGTGTAATTACCCAGTAATCCCCCATCTTTGAGAGAATCCCGGAAACTGAAAAAGGGGCTCCCATCGCAGCACCGATCTCCGCTATGCAAACATTATCATCAGCTCCGCATGCAACTCGCATCGTCTCTCCGTCAATGACAGACCTCATCTCCGTTTCACTCACAACTGTTTTCTTTGAAACCCGCTCTATTTCGCTTGTCAAAATCGAAGTGACAGTCACAGATTCCTTTTCCGTAACACCTGTCTGGGGCCTAAGGTCCCATACAACTATTTTTTCGGCATAAAGGTTCACAGCAAAAAACATGGAAACGGCAAGAAACATTGAGGTTCTTAACATTTTCGATCTCCTGTATGAAATATCAAAATCCTAATGATCACAAAGATTATAACTCTGTCGGGATTTAAGTCAAAAAGATAACGATATTTAAGCGGACCGGATCAGTATTCTTTAGGAACTTCTTTTCCGTCAATTACTCTGAAAGCACCCTCTGCAAGAGCATCAAGTTCGTTTTCACCGGGATATACAAAAAATGGAGCCATCCAGCCGGTATATTCTTTCAGATTTTCCGCGAATTTCTTAAAGTATGCACATCCACCTGTTATTATTATACCGTCAATTTTCCCTTTCAGTGCGGTACAGTATGCACCTATCTCTTTTGCTATTTGATACTCAAATGCCTCAAAAATTCTTACCACTTCCGGCTCTCCTGCAACAACTCGCTCCTCTATCTCCCTGAAATCATTAGTCCCAAAATACCCTTTGAATCCGCTTTCACTTGAGAACATTTTCTTAACTTCCGGCTCCGGCTTACTGTAGCAGAGTTTCATTACACCGCGAAGAGGAAGAGATCCCGCCCTTTCAGGGCTGAAAGGACCCATTCCGAGAAGTCCGTCATTTACATCAACTATTTTTCCACCTTCAAGAGCAGCAATTGAAATTCCACCGCCAAGGTGTGCCACAACAAAGTTGGCTTTATAGAAATCAAGTCCGTTGTCTTCAGCTATGTGACGGGCAACAGCTTTTATGTTAAGGGCGTGAACTCTGCAGGCCCTTTCTATACCCGGAACCCCGCTTATTCTTGCTTTGTCCCACATATTGTCTGTTGTGACAGGATCCACTATATAACTTTCTTTAAGACCAAAATCTTCTGCAATTCTGTTTGCAATAAGACCACCGAGGTTTGATGCATGGTTGGCAAATTTACAGCTTGTAAGATCATCAATAAGGGCTTGATTTATCCGATATGTACCTCCTTCAAGGGGCTTGACAGGACCACCTCTCCCCACAGAACCGACAACTTTAAGACTTTTTTCATTTACCGCTTTGTCAACAGCTTCCTTTATCATCCTGTAACGAAAATCGAACTGTTCCGATACAAGATTGAATTTCTCAAGCTCTTCCTGAGGATGCCTCACGGTTTCGTCATAAACGGATCCCTCCCTGTTAAAAAGGGCGAATTTCGTAGATGTCGAACCGGGGTTGACAACTACCGTTACTTCTGTTTTTTCCATCATACTCTCCGATATTTATAAAAAGTAAAACACCTAAAAGCCACAAAACTTGTAGCATATCAAATTTGGGTTTGCAACTTTTTATTTACCAGTCTCAGCTTATAAGAAAAGCATGTTCAGACTATTTTTCTCGGTATTCTTCTTGGAAGTCTTGTCAAGAGTTCGTAGTTAAGCTGATTGCTCATTTCACTGAAAGAAGAAACAGATATTGAAAGATCTCCCTGATCTCCTATCATAACAACTTCATCTCCCGGTTTTGTATGGGGAACATCTGTTATATCAATAGTAAAAGAATTCATACTGACAGTCCCGATCACACCCACTCTCTCTCCGTTCACGAGCACCCTCCCATGGTTACTCAGACTTCTGCTGAAACCATGACTATATCCAACAGGAACTGTCGCTATTTTCATATCCTTTGAGGCAAGAAAAAAAGTTCCGTAACCTATAAATTCCCCTGTTTTCACCTCTTTTGTGCTCATTATTTTACTTTTCCAGCTTATTATCCTTTTTAACGGGTTATTTCTTCCCTCTTTTCTTGTCATGTAGCTGATATATGTTTCCATATTGGGCCAGTATCCATACTGCATGATCCCGATCCTTGCCATATCCATCCTTGTGGAAGGATATCTTACAGCTGCTGCGGAACAGGCAGTATGATAGACTTCAGGTCTAAGTCCCGATTCCTGAACCAACTTCTGCAATCTTTTAAAGGAGACTAACTGCTGTTTTATCCTTAGGTAATTTGATATGCTTTCAGCTCCTGCATAATGGGTACAAAATCCTTTGAATTCAAGGTGTTCCCAATTTTCTTTTAGCGTTTTTATTACTTTTTTCAGTTGCTCACTATTAAATCCTGTTCTGTTGAGCCCTGTTTCAACTTCAATATGTACCACAGCCCGTTTTTTAAGTTTTTTTGCCACCTTCAAGGCATATTCCAGACGATTTTCATCAAAAGCATAAAATTCTATGCCGTTTGTTATCGCCCAACTAATCTCCGGTTTTTCTATCATACCCATTATCACGATGGTTCCTTCGTTTTTCATCGCTTTTTTTACGGATCTTGCTTCATCCGCACTGAACACACAGAAGTGGTTTTGTCCGCAATCCTGTGCCATAGGGACAAAATATTCTATCCCGTGCCCATAAGCATTCCCCTTTACAACAGATGAAATTTGGGTTTTTTTGCCCATAAGCTTTTTAATAAATTTTAGATTACCCTGATAGGCAGCCTTGTTTATCTCAATTACAGAAGTGTGATACATCTCAATTTTCACCTTTTTTATGATTGAATAAAATAGTTCCCCGGATATTTAAAAAAACGACAAATTCAGTATAGTCGGTTTAAAAAGCAGTGTCAAGTGGGCGCGAACTTTACAACAAAAACCATCTCCTATCTTTTTGACTTAAATACCATTAAGGTTATAATCATTTCAGTTTTATTGTTCACGGGGGAAGAGATGCTTAAAAACCTTCCGATAGGAATTCAGGATTTTAAAGAATTATGAGAGAGAGAATGTATTTATGTTGATAATCTCATTGTTTGCGGAAATGTTTGGAAAAATGGTTTGAGGCATATAGTTCACTATATTTTCCCTTTTCATGGTGCCACCAAACTAGGGCTCACCGTTTCAACTTATTATAGTGAGTGGAATTTGCTTGAAAGAACGGAAGCTGGAGTGCTTGCATCTTTTTACGGCAACATTGATGGACAGACTTATGCTGCGCAATGCAAGGATAATGAGATGAAGATTCTTGAACTTGTGGTGTAGGGAGTGGATCAAAGTCTAAAAGTCTTCCAGAACATGTAAAAATGCTATCCTGATACCTTGCAGCAATCAAATTTGTATGCTATTATCATGTAGATTTTTTATGGTTAAACTTCTAAAGGAGAACAATCTTGAACATGAACAAAAAAGAAAACATTAAAAAAGTCAGTGAATTAATCAAACCTTCAAAAATTGAGCTGACAGACGAACCTGGCATTTATGCTTTCTGATGGGTTGGAGACAAACAAGATGATCCTGTGGAGAGATTTTACATAGAAATCCTCCTTATTGGTAAGTGGCGACCTTGGTTCAATATTGATTCAGAGCGGTAAGAAGCTCTGATAGGTAGCACACTATTTTTGCTTGACTTTATGCAACAGGTCGCAATGAATCTATATAAGGGCATGCTGTTTCAGCAACCCCGGATCCGAAATCAAGCATTTGTTTAATGCGTTAAACCGTCAAAAACTCAAAAAAACTTGCAATCCCTATACACTTAAGTATAAATGTAAATGAATTGTCTGGAGAGATGTATGAAAAACAAGAAAGAAG
>SLOD01000111.1 GCA_007132725.1 Candidatus Sumerlaeota bacterium | reverse complement strand
TATGAAAGAGTTGAAGATATATTGATAGACTACGACATTATCGATGTTCCGGGACATACAACTGAAATGGCTTTTTTTGACGGAGATAATCTCTATCTTGCCGTTGAACAGACCGGAGAATATCATTTGAAAAAATATTTTCTCGAAATTAAATAATACTGCAACCGCAACCGCTTTCATCTACAGTTATCACCAACCTGCAAGTATAAAGCAAAGTACTTTTAAACATTGACAAATGATTGGATAAAAATTAAATTGATGCTGTATAAGGATGGCTTTAGAGGCTTGAGTGAAAAAGACGACGTCACTGATAAATGAAAATCCGCTTAAAACTGCTGTAATTTTTTACAGTCTCTTTTTTCTCCTCCTTTTTTTGCAGTTCCCGTTGAACATAACTATATCCGGCAATTGCGACACATGGCTTGCGTTGACCTATTCAACATACACACTTGAGTCAATAAAGTCGTTTTTTACCGGGGAGTATATGGGGACAGCCATGTACCCTGTTGAAAATCCTCTTGCCTACGGAGAGTCAGCACCCGGCGCTCAAATGATGATAATTTTTTTCAAGATGTTCGGATTTGCCGACCACTGGACAAATTACTTTTACATTTCTCTCGTATTTATTCTGACAGCTTCTGCAATATTTGTTTTTGCTGGCAACTTTGTATCTTCCTTTTACGGCAGGCTGTTTGCCGGATTTGTTTTTACTTGCAACAATATGACCTTTGCCCATATTGATGACTCCATTATTGTTTTCTTTTTTATTGTGGCACTTTCTCTCCATTGTTTATATAAGTGGTTCAAAGAAAGAAAAAATCAGCATCTTATAACGGCAGCCGTTTTAAATGGAGTTCAGGTCTATTTCTCGTTTTATAACTTTCTATATCTTTCTGTAATGGCAGGAATATTCATAATTATACTCTCCTTTAAGAACAAAAATTCTGTTAAAGAACTGATAAAGCCTCTTTCTGTTTTTTCCGCTATAGTTTTAGCGATTTCTCTCCCCATGGTTCTTTTTTACCTTCACACTTTGAAAGATCTCAACTTTGTAAATCCTTTCGGATATCTTTATACTGCAAAAAAAGCGAGCTTAAACCCGGTTTCAATGTTACTGGTTCTTCCTGACAACCTTTTGTATCCGGATATCGGTGAAATACTCGGAATACCTAAAAACTGGGGATTTATCAGACACTACTGTTTCACCGGACTCCTTTCCATGTCACTGTTTATATATTCCATGGGAAAATGGAACAAACACAGACTTTTGTTTATAACCACTGCTTTTGTCGGAGTTTTCATGGCGATGGGACCAGTGTTTCAGTTCAACTTTCAGGATGTTTTTTATTCTCCGCTTTATATTTTCTATAAGGTTATCCCTATCCTCGAATTTCTGAGAGTGACCTGCAGAGCACACTTTATATTTCTTTTTGCCATAGCTGTTTCAGCAGGAGTCTCACTCGAAAGACTTATCTTTCTTGTCCCTAAAAAAGCACTGTATCTCATCCCGGCTGTTTTCATGTTCCACTTTGTTGAAAACACCCCTTTCCCAATGATATCTTTTGACAGCTCATATACTCTATCTGTTCCTGTAATATACGATGAAATAAAACAGATCAAACCTGATGCGGTTGTTCTTGACCTTCCGAGCTTTATGGAGATTGCATTTATACAGTGGAGTGATGATATATACAATGACCCGCACAGTTTCATAAAGAAAAAACCGGACAAACCTGAACTTAGAATAGAAAATCTTGGAATGTTCGTTTATTCATGGGACGACCTTTTCGAGTATAATCGTGAAATTATATATACAAACTGGCAAACCTCTCATAAACTCAACTCTGTAAACGGAGTAAATGGATACTTTCCCTCACCGAGAATGATGTACCAGTATCACATTAACAAACTCCCGGACCCCCGGTCTTTTGCTAAACTGAAATCATGGGATGTTGACTTCATTGTGTGGCATGATGACATGACCATAAAGCGGGATCACCTTAACTTAAGAAAACTGGAGTTATCAAAATGTCTTGATAAAATAACAACTATAGACAGCAAGCATCTTTTTAAACTGAAGGATTGCAAATGAAACAGACTTTCCGTTTTGCATCAGAACACCGGTTGACGCTATCTCTAATAGTGTATCAGGTGATCATTTCAACGAGGATATTTATTGAAATGAAGTACCTGACCGCACATATATTTATTCATCAACTATTCTGGTTTACCGGAGTTCTATTGTGGTTCGTACTTATATTCAAACAGGTCTTAAAAGTTGAAGAAAATCGTCTGTGGTTTTTTTCAGCAGGGTCGCTGCTTACTTTTATTCCCCTTATCTATGCAACTTTAATGGGTGAAGAATGGAGGCTGAACTATGTTGCTCCCGAATCTTTTTTTCAAGTTGTTAAAGAGATGGCGACTCTCCTTGCATTTCATCCGAAGAACTGGCCCATGTTCCCGGAACTTGTACTGCTTTTAATATTCACATACATGGCTGGAATATATCTTACTAAAAACTTTAAAACTTCTCTTGCCGCTACAATTCTTTCCGTATACGGTTCTTTTGTTTTATTTGGATTTTCATGGATATCGGTAGCAGAAAACCACCCTTCCGCTTTTTTTCTGAAATCAACTTTTTTTGATCCTCAAAAATTCTACTCGCTTCAAATGATAGCAATGTGCTCCGTTATAATAATACTCACATTTAAAAAGGACATTTTAAAGTTTATGTCAGAAAATAACATAAAACCCGCCCACAATTTTTTTGTTTTTATTCCGGTTTTTGTTTTGATCATGGGTTTTCATACTGTGTTAATATCCAAAGGGGAAATACCTTCGATAGCAGATGTCGCCATCTGTACACCTCCAATTTTTCTTTTAAGCAGCTCTATCTACCTGTCAATCAAAACCAAAAAGTTAAAACCTTTTATTATCCCTATATATTTCTCTATCTTCTTATTTACAGCACTTTTTGCAAAAACAGCTGTCTGATATATCATGAGATGGTACCGGAGACCGGACTTGAACCGGTACAGGATATAATCCCGAGGGATTTTAAGTCCCTTGCGTCTACCTATTCCGCCACTCCGGCACAAAACCGAAGAAAAACAATGGAGGCGCCTTCCGGATTCGAACCGGAGATGGAGATTTTGCAGACCTCTGCCTTACCACTTGGCCAAGGCGCCAACATACAAACTGCATTTGAAGTATAAAGACCACAAAAAAATGGAGCGGGAAACGAGATTCGAACTCGCGACGTCAACCTTGGCAAGGTTGCACTCTACCACTGAGTTATTCCCGCTCAGCAAAAAAAAAATATATCTATCAAAGCCTGATTGTCAATGTTTTTTTGAACTGTATCAACAAAGACACCCCTTAAAAAAACAAAAAGCCGACTGACCCACCTTCAGCCGGCATTTACAATCCCGTCAGATATGAGGCACCTGAAAATATTGCTATATTTCAAGGCGTCTCTTCTCTTCAAAAGAACTATAGTTTTGACATCAAAATTCCATTAAAAGTTACAACGGTATGATCATTTTATTAAATTAAACTCAAAACCACCAAAAATCATTGGGACAAACTTCCCATCTGCAAAACCGCTATCTTTCATTATGCAGTAATTTAAACCCGCTCCGGCAGAAATAGACATCCACGAAAGCATATGGTAGTTAAGTCCGGTTTTAAATCCGAGAGAATAGTTGTCAAGCGTCCCCTCATCAGAAAAATCCCATATCTTCTCATATCCCAAAGCCGCATTAACAGAAATATCCCAAAGCCTGTAGAAACCTCCTACAAACATATTCACTCCTATCGGCCTGTTAAGAGATGAGCTGAAGTCTGTGCCTACAGATACAGAAGAGAACAAATTCCAGTAACTCACTTTTATTCCGGTATTTATCATCGGAGTATAGTTGCTGCCACCTTGACCGTAAACTATAATATCAAGGGGAAACATTGAACCTTCATCTTTATAGACTATCTGTTCCTCATGATCATCAACAGCCGGCCTCACTGTTTCTATATTTTCTTCCAATCTTTCATGCCGGAGTGTAGGACCGTAATACTCTCCCCACTTAGCATTTCTTTCATCAGAACCACTTTCATCCATCTCTATTTTTACCTCATCTTTCAATGACAGAGCCTTTGTCTCTTCTGATATTACATCTGTATGCTCTAAAGATTCGATATCCATTTCTGTGACAGTCGCTTCAATATCCTCCTTTAAATTTTCATCTGATGTTTTTTCAGTTACTGCTGTCTCTTTTTCTCTCTGAATATCTTCTTCTTGTTCTTCCTGATCTTCCAAGGACGCTTTCCTTTCTAAATGGGTGAAAATCTTTTTTTCCCAATCTACGACATTTTCTCCGGTTTCAACCATAACAAGCACGGAAAAAGGGTCTTTGGAGTCGGCACTGGCTGATAACAGACGGGTTGTCATCAAAAAAAATACCGGCAAAATAACAACAGTATGAAAAAAAATACGATTAAATTTTATCATGGCACAAACACAGGCTGATACTGGTATAAAGAAAGGACTATCGCTTCTTCAGATGCATCAAGCACTATTTCCTGAAAATGGACAAAATTACCATAAGTTGCTGAAACTAAAATTTTTCTTTTACCGAGTTCCGTTTGATCGACAACAAAAGGGATTTTATTGGCACCTTTTTCAAGAGAACCTTTCCAACTGTGTTCCCTTGCACTTTTCACATCCTCTATATCAGAATAAAAATAAATACCGGGGTCAAGCTTAATATTGAAGTAAACATCATCAAAATCATCTACAGCATCATACATAAGTGTTACCGTGACAGGTTTTCCGCGAGGCACTGATGATTGGTGGACAAGCCTTCTTTCAACAGAATCGTCAAGTGTATCTATCCGTAGTCCATAAACAAGAATTATCAGTATGGTCGCAGCAATGGCGGACAAATATTTTAAAAACGTATTTACTTTGTGTTTCCGTTTTTTCAACTCGGCGGCACGAAGGAGTTTATCATGCAACTCCATTTTTAAACGATCAGGGACACTTTCAGATTGCGGGTCGTATCCCTTTAAAAAATCATTGTAAATATGTTGAGCTCTCTTCTCAGACATTTTCTTTCCCGCTCCATCCATTTAATAAGACGCTCTTCGCTGTTTTACGGTTACATCATCAGTCAAAATATTTTTTGTTCTCCTCTATGAGTTTATGCAACTTTATTCTTGCCCTGTGCAATCTTACTTTAAGCAGATTCTTATCAACTCCCACTAACTTTGCAGCATCATCGTGATCCATTTCCTGTAGGTCCACAAGGGTTATAGCCTCCACATAAAGAACCGGCAATTCAGATATAAGTTTTCTAATCATTGCGGCTCTATCTTCTTTTATCAGCTCCATATCAGCATCGTCATCATTTGACTGCTCAAAACCCTCTACATCATCTACATGAATACCGCTCCATTTTTTTTCGGCTTTCAGGTAGTCAAAATAAGCATTCCTTATTATTTTCCAAAGCCAAGTTGAAAAAGACGACTTTGCAGAAAATTTTTTGATATTCAAAAATGCCTTGGTAATAGCTTCCTGGTATATATCCTCAGCTACAGAACGGTTTCCACCGCTTATGGAAAGAGCAAATGAAAAAAATTTTCTTTCTTCAACAGAAACAAGTTTTTCAAATGCTTCTACATCACCCAAGACAGCTTTTTTAACAAGAAGTTTTTCTTCAAAAGAAACCATTACACCTCAGTCAAACAAGCTTTGACCAGTATGCTCTTCTATCAGAGCGATCGTTTTTCTCTTAATATCTCTCAAATACCATTTTTTGTACTCAAATGGAATAAAAGAACTTTTGACTCCGTTAATTACCAAATCCAGAATGTTTTGAGGTGAAAGGTCAAAAGTATCATATATCAGAGCGTATTCATCGGTCATAGTGGTATCTGTTATCAACCGGTTATCGGTATTTATTGTAACTCTTATTCCCAAATCAAGATAAAACTTCAAAGGATGCTCCTCTATTGACTTTACAGCACCTGTCTGTACATTGCTTGAAGGACAGAGTTCAAGAGGAATTCTGTGGTCATTAACATAATTAAGCAGATCGCCGTCTTCCCTTAACCTTACCCCATGACCTATCCTGTGTGCTCCGCAATAGTGAAGTGCCTGATGAATACTGTCGGGACCATATGCCTCTCCGGCATGTATTGTTACATTTACATTATTTGATAGTATAAGGTTAAAGGAATCAATGTGATCTTTTGCCGGATAATTATATTCCGCCCCTGCAAGATCAAAAGCCACAACACCTCTATTTTTATATGCAACCGCCAGTTCAGCCATCCTGCGGCTCACTTCAGGAGAAATATTTCTTATTCCGCAAATAATTACACCGCTATTAATATTAAAGTCTTTTTGAGCATCCTTTAAACCTTCTACAACAGATTCAACGATGGCTGTTAAAGATAGTTTTCTATGAGTGTGAAGAATGGGAGAGTAACGAACCTCGATATAACCTACATTTTCCAAGGCACAATCTTCCGCCAATTCATATGCCGCTCTGTAAAGGGATTCTTTTGTCTGCAGAACTTTCAAAGTAGTTTCAAATCCTTTAAGATAGCTGTCAAGTGACTTATGGGTTCTCCCCGGACTAATGAGTTTCTCAAGACTTTCAACATTGTCAGCTCCAAGGTCTATC
The DNA here is from genome assembly GCA_007132725.1 of Candidatus Sumerlaeota bacterium. Classification (GTDB taxonomy): domain Bacteria; phylum UBP6; class UBA1177; order UBA1177; family UBA1177; genus SLGQ01. The sequence continues at coordinate 36,828 of SLOD01000111.1, read as the reverse complement.
TTATCTTTCTGTGCAAGATCAAGAATTGTCTCAAGTCTGAGAGAACCGTCAAGGTGAACATGAAGGTCTGTTTTAGGCAGTTTTTCAAAAAACTTCCTATCAAATTTTTTTATCGGCTTTAAATCTGTCAACTGATCACCTTTTTTGAAAAGTTTATCTGAGAATTCTGCATTCGACAGTTTCCATATCTCTCATCATGGCATAACCTTCTATCCTGAGATCTTCTCCCACACGGATATTATTTGTGTAGATAATAACTCTGCCTCTGTGAGTATAAGGTTCCTGATCATAGCATATTTCCACGATCTCATCGTCCTGAAGAAGAACCTGAGCACGGTATATTTTATCGTTATTGAGATAGTATGTTTCCGTTCTACTGATCGAAGAACCTTCCAGTTGAAGGACATAGTACAAGTTAGTGCCTTCTTCAGAAACATCATCTTCTCCAAAAAGGACCTGTATTAAAGGAACCTCATGGCCGGAAGCTATTTTCATATGCTTTCTAACCGCCCACACCCTACTGTTCACAGAGATACTTTCTCCCAGTTCATTTAGGTAAATGAGGGTTCCACTCCCAAACTGCATATTTTCCATCGGGGTGTTGCTGTCATTTATAACACCGTAAAAATTAAATCTCACATCCCACGCATATTCAGCGGCATCCTCTTCACTTATCTCAACATCGTCAGGATAACTCTGATAGTATGATTCAGAATCTGTTAAAAAGCTTGGATTGTAGTATTTATCTCCTGATTCCTGTACACACGACATCATCAAAACAAAGAATATAAACAGGACAAAAAAACTCCTAACTTTCATCGTACACTCCATAAAAAGCGTTACAGTTGAGTATTATAACAAAAACTTTCATTCATTCAATCTTTTTGTTTTCTGATTGTGTCAACAAAGGCAAAGTATCCTCTTTTGCATGTTTTCCCCCTCCTTGCATTGATCGTATCATTAAAGAATTCTATCTGAAAATGTGCAGTTTTTGAAAGTTTTGAAATTCTTCCGTGGATTATGTATTCCGGATTTGAATGGATTTCACTGCTTTATTTCAAGGTTTTTAATATTTTTTCTTGAAAAATCAGTCATTTTTGTTTAGCATTATCGCTGTATCGTAGAATGCATTAGAGGTGAACTACATGGGGAGATACAGCAGCCTAGCTAAAAGTTCTTCTTCTGGAACAAGTAAAATAAAATTTACTTTTGTAAAAGGAAAGTATTCAGGTGGTGAATTTTCTATTAGAGATGGACAGAAATTGACGATAGGAAGAGATATTTCATCCGATGTTGCAATAGTTGATTCAAAAGTGAGTAGACATCATGCTGTTATTTTCAGTAAAGGCGGAAAAATATTTATTGAAGATAATAACAGCACGAACGGTACATATGTGAACGGAGAAAAAATAACACCCGCCTCACCTTTTGAACTTGATGACGGAATGGAAGTATCTGTCGGTGACTCGATCATTGTCATGGGTGAAACCAAAAACAAAGTAACAGACGGGATAGAAAACAGTGCCGGTTCCAGACCGAGCAGCCATAGTAAACCGACACAGGAAGTTTCAGCACCCCCTTTCGCAGATGATGACTACGATGAGGAACCACTCACTCTTGACGCCCCTATGATAAATAGCAACGGCAATTCGTCAAAAGTCAGTGTAGCCAAAGTATCTTTAAAAAAAGGAGGCCCCGCCACCACTGCAAAAACTGTCCCGGATTCTTCTTTAGCTTCCACCAAAGGGAGCTTATCAGCTATTGACCCTGTTGACTTGTTAAAACATTTGTCCCAATCAACATCAACAGGCTATCTTGTTGTAGAAATAAATCATCCATTTAAAGAAAAAGTTGAGATCGCCATCGGTAGTGACGGAATAGTTTCCTGTGAAGCACCGTCAAATAAAAAATTTGCACAGGAAAAAGTTCTTTCGAGATTTCTTCTGGCCCATGACGGGAACTATGAATTCAAAGTTGATCCGGCACCAAAAAGAGAAACCGTAAACGAGATGCTTGAAGATGTTTTTATGGAAATATCCAATCAAAAAGGAATATTACAAAAATACAGAAAAATTGTGAGTAATGACTCTCTCCGCTTTATGATTCCAATGACAGGAAAACTGTCTGAAATATCAAAGCCTGAACTTGACTCACTCCAATTTATGATAAATACCCAGGAAGTTATGCCTTATCTTGACATGTTCCCCGACAATGACGACTTTATACTTCTTTCAGAAATTCTTAAATATGTTGACATGGGAATACTTGCCGGAGACAATAACGAAGAACCGGAGATAGATTCTGTGCCTGATGACCTTGTTGATATATGAGGGATAAATGTATTTCAAGGTTTATCATAAAAGATCAAAACAGCTTATTGCCACATTCAATGACCGGACTATCGTAGATTTCTGTCTCAGTAATAAAGAAACTGTCAAAAATTATTATTTTTCCACTGGAGGACAGAAAGACTTAATGGAATGGGAAGTCTTTGCTGTCAAATATTCAGACCTTTTTGAAAAAAAAGCATCCGAAAGAGATCAAAAAGAATTTTCTCAAACCGAAGAAATTGATGACTTCGATGTCAAGAAAAAATCGACAAGGCTGCCTTTTATGATCATACTTCTATCCTCTCTTGTTGCAGCATTGATCACTTTTTATCTTTACAGCAAAAGGCTTACAGAAGAAAAAGAACAGGAAAAGATCAGAATACAAATGGCGGAAGAAAAAAAAGCGGAACTTGAACAAAAAGCATCTGAGCCGGAACTTGAAAAAAGAGAGTTAACTGAATCAGACAAGAGCTTTACTTCTAAAATGCCGTCACAAAAAGAATTGGAGAATGTGTGGAAGAAGTCAGGGCAGAAAGAAATACCCGATTCTTTAGATTTTGAAACCATAAAAGATCATATGGACTCTCTTTTGCCTGATGTTGAAAAGTGTTTCAATAAAAGGATCAAAGCCGGGGACAGATCTTTAAAAGGAACTTTAAATATGCAGATACGGTTAAGTGGAGACGGTATAGTCCGGGATGTAATTCTGACAGATGAAAAATATGTCGGCTCTCTTTTTGGAGACTGTCTGATAACCGCTATTAAATCAAAACCCTTTAAAATGTTTAGAAGTCGTGAACAAGTCTTTTCCTACTACTGGGACCTTTAAAAAAAATTTTAAAATACACATCTGGGGAGATCCTTTAACCTATTCGCTCTCTATTTTTTTTCAAGAACATGTTGCCTCTCTCAATGGTTACAGACTGATCTATTCTCCTTTCAGGGGAAGTGGCCACTCTTTTAAAAAAATTTTATCAAAAAAGAATTGTGCCGGGGCCAACATAACAATGCCTTTTAAAGTTGAGGCTCTTTCAATGTGTGACCAGCTTACTGAAGCGGCTCTTTGTTCAGGATCTGTGAACACCATTTTTAAAAGTTCCGGGAAGCTGGTGGGAGATAATACTGATGGAGAAGGATTGTTTAAATGGATGGAAATGAGATCAAAGCTTGACTCTGTCATACAGATCATCGGAAATGGAGGAAGTGCCAGGGCTATAGCATATACTTTTTTCAAAAATAAAATTAAAGTGATAATATGCGGAAGAAAATTTAAAGGATGGGAAGAAAACTTTGGAAAATTCGTATCTCTTGAAAAATATTCTCCCGATATCCCAACTGTAAATACTCTCCCTTTTCCTATAAGAGGAAAGAACATCCTAGATATCAGCTACGAACAAGGGGATGTTCCTGAAAGTGCAAAAGGGATGCTTGCATGTCAAGGGGCTTTGTCTTTTGAAAAATGGATGGACAAAAAAATCCCCTTTGAAACATATATAAAGCTCACATCTCTTCACGCAAAAGCACACTCAAACACATTTTTACTCAGTTATTTAGCAGGTAGACATAAAGAATGAGATATAATCGTTTTCTTGATATGCATCTTAGACAGACAATCGATCTTTTTGTTAAAAGTAATGACAAAGCTGACATATTTTTAAAAAAATTTTTTAAAAATACTAATCTGGGGAAAAGAGACAGAACATGGATTCGGGACAGATTTTTTTATTATATGAGGCATCGGTTTTTATTTGACAGGATATTGAGTCTTAGAAAAGATCTGTCTGCAGTTATCGCCATGCTTTATGATAATGAACCTGATAAGGATCTGAAAAATATTATAGATGAAATGAAAAAAAATGGAGATTATCTCCTATTATTTGATTTTTCTTTTCCTCCATTTCTCCTGTCAAAAATTTTGGATTCATATGGCAAGAACTATATTAAGTGGTTCAATTCAACAGGAGAAACAACCTTAAGAACTAATTTATTAAAGACAAATCGTGAAACTCTGGCAAAACAGCTTGAAACAGCCGGGTATAAAACTATTTTTACAAAGTTGTCCCGGACTGGACTTATTGTTGAGAACAACAGCTCCGCTCTTAAAAACACACCTCTTTTCAAACAGGGATCTTTTGAATTTCAAGATGAATCCAGTCAACTGGCATCATATCTTGTAAACCCTTCTTCAAAATCTCTTTTTGACTGCTGTGGCGGAAGCGGAGGTAAATCTTTGGCTATTAAAGCACTGTTTCCTCATATAGATATTACAGCCTCGGATATAAGAAGACACTTACTTAAGAAAATTAAAGCCCGGGCCGAAAGAGCTGGAACAATTATTAAAACGACCGGGGATAAACATACCGGATCCCATTTCGATACAGTTTTCATTGATGCTCCTTGTAGCGGATCAGGAGTTCTAAGAAGAAACCCTTGCGACAGATGGGTTATTGACAGAGACTACATCAAAAATTTTACAAAGATTCAAGCCCGGCTTCTTCAGGAACAAAGCAGACTTGTAGATAAAAATGGGGAACTGATATATGTAACATGCAGTTTTTTTGAAGAAGAAAATGAATCAGTAGTTGAGAACTTCCTTAAAAACAATCCTGAGTTTTACATGGTGTCTGCTGAAAAAAGACTGAAGGAAAATTTGAATTTCAGTGAAAATCTCGGCAAAGTAGTTAAAGAGAGCTATTTTAAAACAGCTCCGGGAGAAAAACGGGATATTTTCTTTGGTGCAATTTTGAGGAAAAGTTGATTAAAAGAAATCTTTTTTTTGTTACATTATTTTTTTTATTTAACATTTACTCTCTGGAAGTTTTTTATTTTCTGGAAAACGGAAAAAAGGTTTCTTTTACAAAGCTTGAACAAAAAACTGAAAAAGGATGGCCCGTCGTATTGTCAGGGAACAGACCGCTTTATCTTAACGGTAAAATAACAGCAAAAGTAAAAGGTGGAAAAAATATAGAACTGTTTGAACATCTTGTAGAAAAAATGGATGCCGGAATCATACGGACAAACTGCAGGCAGGATACATGCTACATCGAGATCAAATCCCCCCGGGGATCTGACCCTTTTGCTATATCAGACATTATCAGAAAGTCCCGGTTAGTTGAATGGGTTCAGCCTGACTGGAAGATCAAAGTCAAATTACTTTCAATATCTAACGATCCTTTTGCTGACCTCCAGTGGCATCTTCCAATGATAAATGCCCCTAAAGCATGGGAACACACATATGGGGAACCTTACTCAATAATTGCTGTTCTTGATTCAGGGATATCGATCTATCATCCGGATCTTAGAGACAACATCATACGGGGAAAAAGCTTTGCAAAAAACCCTTCTACCGGAGTTGTCCCTCTTGACGATGCCAAAGGTCCTTATTACAACATGATCGCCGCTCATGGAACAGCCGTTGCCGGAATAATAGGTGCTGTTACAGACAACAGGATCGGGGTTGCAGGTATTTGCGGGAACTGCTCAATAACACCTGCCAAGTTTTTTGATTACCATGAAGAGTACATCGAAGTGTCAAGAACATTAAATGCTTTTAAATGGCTTGTTGACAATGGTGCTGCTGTAATCAACAACAGTTGGGGGGAGATCGATATTGATGAAAATGGAAAATGCCTTGAAATACAGCCGGACAACTTCAGAAACGAAGCTGTTCAATATGCTGCAAAATATGGTAGAAACGGCTTAGGCTCCATTGTTGTCTGGGCTGCAGGAAATTCACGATGTGATACCGCTTTGAATATGAACTATGAACACCCTTCTATTTTACTTGTAAATGCTGTTGACGAATATGGCAAAATGGCAGAGTACTCTAACTACGGGAACAGGATAGATATTGCCTTGCCTGATGCCTCTGTAACAACCGATCTGCCGGGGGAATACGGCTTTAACAATTCAGTTTTTTCCGACAACATAGATCTGGAATATACAACATCTTTTACCGGAACCAGTTCCTCGGCTGCTGTAGCATCAGGAATTGCGGGGCTTATAATAAGTGCCAACCCTGCCCTGACATCAGAAGAAGTTATAAAATGTATGAAGGCTGCATCTATGATCCCGGAACAAAACTGTTCTTTGGAAGAATCTCAAAGAGACTCTCTCAATATCCCTTCTGATCCTCCAGGCAAAGAACATTCTAAATGTTTCGGATTTGGAGTAGTTGATACAGAAAAAGCAGTTAAAATGGCAATTGAAGGATCTTGCGGTGAACAATATACGGGATGCACAAAAAACGACTGTCCGATCCATTTCATATGTGATAAAGAATCGGGGAAATGTATAGAAGATGAATCGGACCCCCTTAAAAGATATGATACAAGCACAAAAAGAGGATGCACTATGCTGTTTTTTTAAATCAGTTGAACATCCTTGTAATATTTTAATTATTGTTGTAAAATAACACCCGCATTTAGGGGGTCGTATGAAAGTTTGTGTTTACTGTATATTAATTGCTTTTTTGGCGATTCAGTTTTTATGCTGTAACAGATTGAGTGACGATAATATTATTTATGTTTTTAAAGGCGATGTGATATCTTTGTCTGAATTCCAAAGCAAGTATCAAATATGGCTTAGAAAAAACGGGCTTTCAGATTCAGTTGACATGAGAAAAAACTTTCTTTACAGTCAGCTTTCAAACAAACTTTTGTATGAAACAGGCATAAAAGAAGGTGTCGAGTACATTCCTGAGGTTAAAAATAAAATAGATGACTTTAAAAGAAAAACCATCGTCGAACATATGAAAAAAAGAACTTTAAAAGAAATATATTCCATTGATGATGAAATGGTAAGGAGTTATTATCTTGAAAACAAAGAGCTTTTTTTAAGAGATAAGCTTCATAGACTTTATGCCGTAAGAGTAAACAACAAAAAAATTGCTGAAGATATTGCTGAAAAACTCAGAAAAGGAGGAAGTATCAGGCTCCTTTCCGCCCGTTTCTCAACTGACGAAAATCTATCAAGAAATAATGGGGACTGGGGCCTTTTCAGCAACGACGTTATGGATGAGTTATGGAAAAAAGATGTTTTGGCATCGCTTCCTGGAGAAATTCTCGGGCCATACCTTGATAGTGAAAACTACTACACTATAATAGAAATAGCAGGTTACGCCTACAGAAGACATCTCAGCTTTAACAGAGCATACCCTATAATAGTGGAAAAACTTGTAAACTCTCAAAGCACTGAAAAATGGGACAAATATAGAGATATGATGATTCGTGAATACGGGGTCAAAATAAATATTGACAACCTGAATTGGGAGTAGTTTATGACCGGGATAACACTTAAAGAACTTGAACAACGGATAAACGAGATCACTGAAAAATCTGATATTTTATTTAAATCACTTGATATCAGCAAAAAAAGAGTTCGCTTAGAAAAGATAAAAGAATCTCTGAACTCTCCAGAGATATGGACAGATAATGTAAAAATAGCCGGGCTTAACAAAGAAAAAAGAATTTTAGAAACAGAAATATCTCTTTTTAATAACTTTGAAACAAAATCTGAAGAACTTCTTATTGCCAGGGAGCTGCTTGAAGAAGATTCCTCTATGGAGTTTGAAGCAATCAAAGTTCTGTCTGAAACAGAAAAAATACTTTCTAAAATTGAATTCCGGAAAATGCTCGGAGGAGAAACCGATCCTTTAAATGCTATCTTAAACATTAATGCAGGTGCAGGGGGCAGAGAGTCCCAGGACTGGGCTGTTATGCTTTCAAGGATGTATTTACGATGGGGAGAAAGAAAAGGATTTAAAACGGAGATCATTGACAGAGTTACCGGAGACGATGCTTCAGGATTAAAGAGTATGACCATTATATTTGACGGAGATTATGCATACGGATACGCAAAAGCCGAAATCGGCGTCCACCGCCTTGTAAGAATATCTCCTTTTGATTCAAACAAAAGACGGCACACATCATTTGCAAGTGTCTTTGTTACTCCTGAAATAGATGATTCAATCGAAGTTGATATTGATGAAAAAGACCTTAAAATAGATACTTTCAGGGCTGGAGGTGCCGGAGGGCAGCATGTAAATACAACTGACTCAGCTATCAGAATAACGCATATACCTACAGGCATGGTAGCACAATGCCAGAATGAAAGGAGCCAGCACAAAAACAAAGCGACTGCAATGAAAATACTTCGCTCAAAACTTTATGAAATGGAAATGAAGAAAAAAATGGAAGAATCTGCTGAACATGAAAAACAGAAAATGGGTATTGATTTCGGATCACAAATAAGAAGCTATGTTCTCCACCCTTATAAAATGGTAAAAGATCATCGCACAGATTTTGAAACAGGAAATGCCGAAGCTGTCCTTAACGGAGAAGAGTTGCTTGATGAAATAATGGAAAATTACCTACTTAAATATGGTGAAGAAAATGAAAAGTAAAAAAATTCTGATCAAATCTATTGTTGCAATGATATTTCTCATACTATCTATCGTCGGATGTTCTGAAATATTACTTATCTCAATAACTGTAAGCTATCCTTTCGATAAAAACAACCCCGATGCCAGCCCTTCGGAGTATAAGATCGACATCAATGACGGTCTGGGATTGCTTGATTCCACACTTTCAAAACAGACAAAAGATGTAACAGAAAAAATTTCTGGAACCGCTGTCTCTGAAATAGAAAATGATATTAAAAATGAATTCGGGGAAAACACTGAGATAGTTTTTGACATTAAAAATCCTTTGTTTAAAACAGATGATTTTATTGATCTTATTTCAGGAAAAAATGTTATAAAAACAGTGGCCATCGAATCTACTATCCAACAGGCAGGTATTCCCGATGTCACAAGAAACTATGAAAAAGAGCTTACTTTCAGTATTTGTGATTTTGATGAAAAAAATATTTTTTCAGATGACAGGATTAGGATGGATATTATCAACATAAATGATTTTTGTAAAAAAGAGGACTTGGAAAGAGAAAATACTTTTAAATTTTGTCTTGATGAAAAAAGAACAGTGGAAGATTTGAAAAGAGACTGTGTATATCTGAAAGTTAGCCATGAAAATGAGCCGGTAAGGATAGCTTTATCAGAAGTAAAAGACCTCCAAAAATATTCCGGATACCTTGACAAAATATATTCAGCCACTTTAAATGACCTAACCTTTTCAGTTATCAAATCTCCCGATTTTAAAAATGATCAGAGAGCTTCTGCTTTCATACTTGAAGCCGAACTTTTCAGTCAGCCGGTAATGTATTTTCTTCCTGATGGTTCAGAATGTCCTGAAACAAATGATGAAAACTGTATTAAAATGGGGGTTAACGAGGATGGAGAAGTGGAAAACTACTTTTCCGATGATCCGGAAATAAAAGAAAAGTATCTTATCGGGTATTTTGGAGCAGACTCTTTTGAAGTAGGAGACTCTATAGAGCTTCTTTATTCTTATCACGGAAAGAATATTCTTCAAAAATCTATAAAAAGTCTTGATTTTCAAATAGGTGCAAAAAGCTACTATATCTTTTTTCCGCAGGCGGGAAGACCTGATGGAGAACTTTTGATGGATATCAAAGCAAAACTGTTGTTTACTGTGGAACCTTTGAGTTAAGGTTTTGAAAAGGAGAAAATAATGAATATGGACGGCTATGTAATTTGGGATCCAAGTCCGGTACTTTTAACTATAGGTAACTTTGAGTTGAGATACTATGGACTTTTTTTTGCTTTAACTATTCTTATCGGCTTTTTTCTTTTCAGGAGGATTTTAAGGCAATACGGTTTTAAAGATAAAGTGGCAGACGATTTTCTTGTATGGGGTGTACTTGGTGTAATAATAGGAGCAAGATTGGTACATTGTTTTTTTTATGAGCCTCAATTCTACTTGAACAATCCTCTTGAAATACTGAAGATACACAAAGGAGGAGTTGCCAGCCACGGAGCTACCATAGGTCTTATAACAGCTGTTTTTCTATTTATAAAAAAGAATGATATAAGGTTTTTTGAATTGTCTGACGGCATTGTTTTTGCCGCCGCTGTAGGGGCCACGCTTGTAAGACTCGGCAATTTCATGAACAGTGAGATCGTCGGGGCACAAACAACCTCGTCATGGGGATTTAAATTCCTTAGACATGCTCCGGATGAGTTACTGGCAAAAAATATGGCTATGGGAAAGTGCGATATTCTCGATATGAACTGCCTTATACAATATTGGCCTGTAAGATATCCTTCCCAACTATATGAAGCCGCAGGAGGATTTATAATACTTGCCGTAATGCTGACAGTTTCATACCTTTTCCCTAAATTGAAAAGACCGGGGATATATGTCGGTATTTTTCTTACCAGCTATTTTACTTTCAGGTTTTTTATAGAGTTTATAAAGGAACATCAGGTCTTTCAGGAAGGTATTAAAATGGGGCAAATGTTGAGTGTCCCATTTGTTTTATTTGGAATATATGCCTTTTATCATGCGTTTAAAAACGAACCGTTACCTGAAAAGAGGGAAAAAAATGAAAAAGAATAGCCACCGTAAAATTTTAAAGTTCTTTTTTAAAACATTTTTCAGTTTGTTTATCTTTATTGTTTCTATTCAAATATATGCTGATCCTGTAGTTATAAAAGGTGTCGACGGCACATGGCTGCCGGTTTTGGCATCATCCTGGAGTGAAAAAAACAATGGTGTCATGTTGAGTCCCGCAAAAAACATCGACCCTCAAACTTTAAGAACGAAGCTTCTTGAGGCTTTTCCCGGCATGAGTATTGAAATCATAGGCAGGAATCTGTTTTTCCCTACTGTCAGTGTAGAGTCGCTTTTTTCTATTATTGGCGGTGTTGACATAGGAATATCCCTTCAAACTGATGAAAAAGCTGCTCGTAACGGTGGAAATATAATTCTTGATACTAAAACTCCTAAAGCTCTTTCAGGCGACAACGTTATTGAAAGCCGGGTAGAATCAATTTCTTTTAATGAAGATAGTGGAAAAATGTTCATTGATATTACCATCACCGGCAGAGCCTCCAAAGGTCCATTCCGCAGATATTTCGGAAGGCAAAGAATTAAAGTAGCTTTTGAAATGAAAGACGGAACCATAGATCAGGACAACCCTCAAAATAAAAAATTTGCACCTTTGCTTCTTTTGAAAGAAGGTTCTACTTTCTCTTTTATTCCTGAGCAAGTTGATTCATCCAGAATTTTTACTATCTCAAATTTTAATATCATTAAGCTGTAAAATGAAAAACAGCAGAAAATTTTTTGTTGAAACACTTGGCTGTCCTAAAAACCGGGTTGACTCTGAAATATTAACAGCATCTCTAATTGAAAAAGGTTGGGGCGCAACTGATATTCCTGCTGAAGCCGACCTTATTGTGATAAACAGTTGCAGCTTCACAGAAGATGCAAGAGTTGAAGCCATTGAAAGATTTTTTAAGCTGAATGAAGGAAAAAAAAGCGGAGCAAAGATTGCACTTACGGGATGTCTTGTTCAGCTTCATCCCGATATAAAAGATATGATCCCCGAGGCCGATTTCATAACAGGAATCGATTCTCTTGGAAATTTCGCCCAGATCATAGAAGATAACTATAAAACTAAATATACCCCTGACATATCGGAACCGTCATATATCTATTCTTCCGCTGATCCAAGAGTTTTAACACTTTCACCGTTTACCGCCTATGTAAAAATTGCTGACGGTTGTGATAATTTCTGCTCTTACTGTTCGATTCCTTTCATCAGGGGCAGATACAGGGAAAGGAGTGTGGAAGACATTGTAAATGAAGTTGAAACGCTTGTTTCAAACGGTGTAAAAGAGATCATACTTATATCTCAGGACACAACAAAATACGGATCGGTCAACGGTTCTTCTCTGACAGAACTTTTAAATGAACTTAACGCCGTTAACGGCAATTTCAAGATCAGAGTAATGTATCTCTATCCTTCGGGCATAACCAGTAAGCTCGTTCATACGATAAATGATCTTAAAAAAGTTGTCCCTTATTTTGAAATCCCTGTTCAGCACATTTCAGATACTGTTCTTAAACAAATGAACAGACATTACTCAGGGAAAAATGTAGCACAGACCATCGATCTTGTCAGAAAGATCTGTGGGAAAAACTGCACACTTCGAACCACCTTTATCTCATCTTTTCCGAAAGAGACTCAGAAAGATCATGAAAAACTTATAGATTTCATAAAGAAAGGTTATTTTGATTATGCCGGAGTTTTTAAATATTCAAAAGAAGAGCGTACCGAGTCTTTCAAAATGAGATCGCTCCCTTCAAAAACCATTGAAAGACGGTTTAGCGAAATTGAAAAAGTTGCTTATACAACCACGGAAAAGAGTCTTGACCGCTTTATCGGAATGGAAATGGAAATTCTCTATGAAGGAATAGATCCGCAACTGCAAGTTCCGACAGGAAGAGGGTGGCATCAGGCACCCGAAATTGACGGAATAACAATAATTGCCGACATTACCCGTCAAAAACCGGGAACCTACATAAAATGCCGTATCGTATCAAGAGACGGAGTCGATTTCATAGCTGAAACTATTTGAGCCTGACAGAGGTATTTTATTTCTCTTCCTTCTTTTTCTTTTCAGAACTTTCTCTGATGAATTCTTCGAGTTTTTCTCGGTCTTCTTTAGGAATATCTGCTGTAGGAGCTTTTTTAAGGGTTCCTTTTACTTTTTCTGTCCCTTCTTTTACTGTTTCTCCTGCTTTTTCAATAAATATTTTTCCCTTTTCAACACCTTCTTTTGCAGGTTCAGTTACTGTTGAAGATGATGGGAGCAGGTGTCTCCAAAGTGGTTTTCCACTCCATGAAAAATTTGCAAGCAGGAAAAGTACGATAAATATATATATAACCTTTTTGACCATCCCTCCCTCCTTAAAGCTTTGTTAATATTTCAGGACCGTTCGCCGTTATAGCAACTGTATGTTCAAACTGACAACTCAACTTACCATCCATAGTAACCACCGTCCAGCCATCGTTCATTGTTCTTGTTTTAGCAACGCCTTGGTTTATCATCGGCTCTATTGCAAGAACCATCCCTTCTTTAAGCTCTATTCCTTCGCCTTTTATTCCGTAATGAGGAATGGCCGGCTCTTCATGAAGGAAAATCCCTGTTCCATGTCCCACATATTCTGTAACAACAGAAAAACCGTTGGACTCGGCATGTTGCTGTATAGCGGCACCAATATCACCCAGCCTTTTACCGGGGAAACACTCGGCAATGCCAAGAGCAAGAGCTTCTTTTGTAACTTTCACCAGTTTTTCAGCCTCTTCTTGTGCTCCAGGCATTATGAAAGTTACTGTGCTGTCCCCTATATACCCATCTAAAGTTACACCGCAATCAACAGAAACGATGTCTCCTCGTTTAATGATCTTCTCTTTTTTAGGAATTCCGTGGACAACTTCATTGTTTACAGCTATACATGTTGCATGACTGTATCCGGCAACCGATTTAAATGTCGGGATCCCGCCTCTTTTTTTAATAAACCTGTCCGCATAAGAATCTATTTGAAGAGTTGATATTCCCGGCTTTACATATTTTTTCAATTCAGAGTAAAGTTTTGCAATAATATGTCCCGCCTTTTTTATTTTTTCTATCTGCTCTCTATTTTTAATAATTATTCCCTGCAATTTTAATCTCCACTTATTTTATAACCCGCTCTTCTAAAATCGTCAAAAAGTTTCTGTTGGGCAGACCTCATTTCGTCAGCCGTCAGAGTTCTTTCTCTTCCATTAAGCACAACTCTGAATGAAATACTTAAAAACCCTTCAGGGACAGGAGAACCTTTAAAGCAGTTGACGATCTTTGTTTCCACAAATATTTTACTTTCAACAGATTTCTTAATTATTTTAAACAACTGGTCTGTCTCCGTTTTCTCAGGAACAATTACAGAAACATCAAAAAAAGTTGATGGAAACTTAAAAAGATGAGAGAATTTAACCCCTTTTTCCGGCAAGGAATAAAGCTCTTCCAGATCAAATTCCAAATATGCCGCCGGAACATCTATTCCCCATTTTTTAAGCAGTTGCGGATGCATCTCGCCTAAAATACCGAAGCAGGATTTAACAGAACTGACAGAGGCAGACCGGCCCGGATGAAGGATCTTTTCTCCAAGCATAAAATCTTTTTCTATTCTGTTGAATCTAAATGGAGGGGCTTTAATTTCTTTAGCTATAGAGACAGCTATTTCTTTCATTTTAAGAAAACCGGCATCCTTTCCTGTGACAATAACAGCAAGTCTATTTTTTTCTCCATCATCAAAATATACCCTTCCAAACTCAAAAAGAATAAATTCCTTGAAATTTTTAAGGTTTTCAAAAAGATTGTCAAGCAGTCCCACAACCATTGAATACCTTAAAAAAGGAGACTCTCTCTCATCAACAGTTTCGATTATTCTATCTTCCGGGAACGGGATCATCTCAACATGCTCTTTTTTTATAAAAGCATAATTCATTACTTCATTTGCTCCAAAAGACTTTGTCATCAACGAACATATCAAATCAGTTTTTACAACATTTTTATTCACCGGAGCACGATCCATTGTAAAAAGAGGACTGACAGGGCAGATGTTGTTGTATCCATATATTCTACCTATTTCTTCAACAATGTCAGCATCTAAAGAGACATCTTTACTTCTTCGATGTTCCGGAACCTCAATTGAAAGGTGCTCTCCTTCTGCAGAAACACTGAAGTCAAGGCTCCGTAAAATACTAACTATCCTCTCATCACTCAAATCTTCCTGTCCCACCCCAAGCAGACACCTTATTTTTTTTGTTGTAACTTCGATCGAACCTTTAAAACCATAACCTTCACTATTGTCAGCCACAGCTAAAGTCGAAACAACTTTTGCTCCGGGAACTATTTCTTTTAGCAATTCAACAAACCTCTCAACAGCAAGGTAAGAGTTTTCAACCCACAAAGCTTTTTCAAAACGACTTGACGAATCGGTTCTCAGGTCATGTCTGTTCGCTGTTCTTCTTATACTTGCAGGGTCAAAAAGAGCAGATTCGATAAAAATCTCTTTAGTGCCGAACTGAACTTCGCTATTAAGCCCCCCCATGACTCCAGCTATCGCAAGAGACTTTTCTTTGTCTGCAATTACAGCATCCTCAGAATCAAGAAATCTTTCTATTTCATCAAGAGTGACAAACTTTTCATTTTCAAAAGCATCTCTGATCACTATTTTATTTCCGGCAATATTTGATCTGTCAAAAGCGTGAAGAGGATGGCCGGTTTCAAACATTACAAAATTTGAAATATCAACTATATTATTTATCGGTCTCAGGCCTATATTCTTCAATCTTGTTTTAAGCCAACGGGGAGATTCTTCCACCTTTAGATTGCCAATTTTCAAACCCAGATAGTGAAGACATCTTTCTGTTTTGATCTCCACCTCAAAAACTTCTTCTTCTTTATCACATTTTACGCCTCTATATTTCAGCTCATTTTTCCAGGATTTTGAAAATATTGCTTTCAATTCTCTTGCTATTCCCAAATGTCCCCACAGATCAGGACGGTGGTTGATCGTTTTGTTTTCAATCTCAATAACATAGTCTTTATTTCCAAATATTTCTGAAACAGGAACACCTATATCAAGAGAGCTGTCAAGTACCATTATTCCATCATGTTCATCACCAAGACCGAGTTCATCTTCAGCACAGATCATTCCGCAGCTTTCTACTCCTCTTATTTTAAGCGGCTTTATTTCAAAATTACCGGGAAGAACTGTTCCCACAGGTGCAAAAGCAACTACCTGACCTTCAGCAACATTGGGGGCACCACAGACAACTCTTAAGGATATTTTGCCATCAAAGACCGTAGCCAATTTGAGTTTGTCTGAGTCAGGATGCGGCTCCACCTTTTCAACTTTTGCTGTAACAACTTTTTCAAAATGTGCATCAACCCACTCCCCTTTTTCCACTTCAGCAGATTTCATCGTGAGCATCCTCCCGACCTCTTGAGGAGATACATCACTGAGATCTATGTAGTCATTAAGCCAATTATACGAGATTTTCATATTAAACTCCTGTTAAAACTGTTTGAGAAACCTCAAGTCTCCACTGTGAAAATGGCGTATGTCATCAATACCGTATTTCATCATTACTAATCTTTCAATTCCGCCACCAAAAGCAAAACCTTGAAATTCATCTGTATCAATTCCTCCATTTTTTAGCACATTAGGATGGATCATGCCGCAACCGAGATACTCTATCCACCCGCTTTGCTTGCATACGCTGCATCCTTTCCCGGAACATATCTGACAACGGAAATCCAGCTCAAAACCGGGCTCAACAAAAGGAAAATATGAGGGACGGAGCCTTACTTCAACTTCGCGACCGAAAATATTGGATATTATAGCTTTCAGTGTATATATCAGGTTGGCAACACTTATATCTCTGTCAACGACCATGCCCTCTATTTGATGAAAAGTATGTTCGTGGCTGGCATCTGTCGCCTCGTTCCTGTATGTTTTCCCCGGTGCAATAAATTTAAACGGGGGCTTTCTTTTTTCCATCCCTCTTATTTGAACAGGCGAAGTATGTGTTCTAAGAAGCATTCCGTTCTTCAGCCAGAAAGTATCCTGTGTATCCCTTGCCGGATGGTCTTCCGGAATGTTGAGTGCCATAAAATTATTGTATTCATTTTCCATTTCAGGACCATCCAGAATTTCAAAACCCATTGATGTAAAAAGATCTTCCAATTCCTTCCTCACAGTAGAAACCGGATGAACTGTTCCTTGCGCCGGATATGCCGGCCATGAGATATCTACCCATTCTTTATTTAGTCTGGTGGCTATTTCTTTCTCATCTATATTTTTGTGATATTCAAAAACAGACTCTTCAATGTAACTTTTCATTGCATTTACCATCTGTCCAACTTCTTTTTTCTTCTCAAGAGAAAAATCTCTCATCTCCTTCATAATAGATGTTAAAGCTCCTTTTTTCCCTAGAAAAGCAACCCTGATCTGTTCTATATCCTCTTTTTTTACAGAGTTACCGATAGCCTTATCAAACTCTTTTTTCAACTGTTCGAGTTTTTCTTTCATTTATTGCTCCTTTCCCAATTTATAAATCATGTTCTTGCCACAAGAAATACTCCTGCAGCAATGAGAAAGATCCCTATCCACCTCAACAATGATATCGATTCTCCAAGATATATGAATGAAATAAAAGCTACCACAACATATCCCAAAGCAGAAAAAGGACGGGCATAAGAAAGATCGGTATCTGCAAGAATTTTCATCCACAGAAGAAGAGATGCCGCATACAATCCTCCTCCGATCCAGAAAGACAGAGATTTAATTGAAACTACGGCTGCTTCAACGACAGAAACAGTTCCAAGACCTGTCACAGCTTTCTTAAAAAAAACCTGTCCAATTACACCGAACATTACCGAAGTAAATATAAGAAATATCTTCATTCTCTCTCCTCCAGCTCAAGAAAATACCAGAAAATGTCATATTATCAAGAAAAAAGGCATGTTAATAAAGTTTGAACTTATTAAAAAATATGGTAACATTCCAGGAACATTTTGGGAGATTTACTATGACAAAAAAAATTGCATTTATTGGAGCCGGTGAAAAAGAGTTGGAGATCATCAACATGATCTACCAGATAGAAGGACTTGAGATAGCAATGATAGCCGATGAAAAAAAAGATGCTCCGGGACTGAAATATGCTCTTGACAAAGAAATTCCCGCTTCTTTTTCTCCACTGGATGTCTTAAAATATTCTTACATCGACATCATAGCCGTTCTTGCTCCCGTCAGCGACGTATATAATCATGTGCTCGCAATGGCATCTCCTTCACAAGTTGTTTTCAACAGAGAGCAATTCATGTTTATATTTGATACATTCAACCTTCTGTTTGTTACCCGCTATAAAGGAATTGAAGAAAAACTTCAGTTCAATACCAGGGAGATAAGAAAAGCAATATCTGACTTCAGTCTGATAACAAAAAATATTGATATCCTCGCCATAAATGCCTCCATAGAGGCAGCAAGAGCCGGAGAAGCCGGGAAAGGTTTTGCCGTAGTGGCTTCAAACATTAAAAACCTTGTGAAGGACAGCAGGGAAATGCTTCAACATATTAAATCAATCCTTGAAAAAATCACATTAATAAATGATGAAATGGCTGTTTTAAGAGAAAGTATGAAAAGTGATGAAGCTCCTAACGAAGATGAATTGTCTACTCATCAATGAGATTTTTTCTAATTGCCGGATCAGGAAAAAGTATTTTCATTACAGTTAAAGCTTTCTCTTCTCCGACAGAATAAGACATGTTATGGTAAAACTCCTGTGACAGCACCTTTGTAGAGTAATTCAAGTCATCAACTGTGATATCTCCTCTGTACCACCTTAGTTGCTCATCTCTTATTCTATCAAGAGCCACTTCATAGTCAGATATCACCATTTCCCTTTCCACTTCATCAAAACCTGCAGACATTAAATTTTGATTTAAACTTACACTCCAAGCTTTTTTTACATTTTCAGAGTGGCTCAGCCAAAGCTCCTCCTCTTTTTTTCTGTATTCTTCAAGTGCAGGGCTTTCTCCATCCCTTTTTCTAATAGTTTCTATTTCCTTCTTCATCTCAGAAAGCCGATTTTGCATGTTAACCAAAACCGAACTGTCTATATGGGGAACGGGTTGCCCTTTTTTGACAACACTCGTCCGGGATTCAATAGCAGATATGTCAAGTTTCAATTTATCAAGTTCCTGTGCAACATAAATCGTCCTTTCTTCCATCCTTTTCAAATCATTGCGGTTTGAGAAGGTAAATTTAAGATTTATAAAAAGCACAATGAACAATACAGTTAAAATTATTTTTGTCTTCCCGTTACTCTGTATCATATTTACAAACCTCTCCTTTTAAAAAATTCTCTCTCCACCAAACTATCTGTTCTTCAGCAAATCCGATCTTTTTCAGTTGGTTTTCAGCTGCTTCATCATACAGCAATTTTGAAAGGACTGTTATAAGAAAATTTTTTCCCTCCCTGTCAAACTTTTTCCTGTTAACCATCTTGAAAAAGACTTCTCTTTTCTCAGCCTTGTCATTCATATGTGGAAAACAAAAACTTTTATAAAGTCCCGCATAATCTGAACCGGATGCCTTTCCATTAACATTTACGATACTGACATTTGCTGATGCAGCCCTGTTAAAACCTCTCCTTTCAGACCATGGCAATTCTCTGTTAGATAAAGCGATGACCGGAATTCCATAAAATCTCTCATTGATCTTAATAGAAAAGAAATAAACTCCCTGCTCAAAAACACCTTTAACTATTGTGTACCCCGATTCCTGATCAATTGAAATTTGTCCCCTCTCTGCTCCATTTATAGTTATTTTTCCTTTTTTTATACCTGATATCAACATTTCAAAAGAAGTTCTCCTTTTTACCTCTATGTAGGCATAAGCATACTCCTTGTCAGTTGAGTAACTTTTGATCTTTCTTAGCTGCATATCATAGGAAAATTTTCTCACACCCTTTTCAGGCAAACGGTATGATGCGATAAAAATATCTTTGAAACTGTCATTTTTATCTGATCTCAGCCAATTGTCATATTCACCCGGCTCAGAGTAAAATATTTCATAGTATTTTTCCAAATCTGTACTTGCTGACAAGTTAAAAACCGTAGTCATAAAAAATAAGGGGAGTACGACAACTCCCCTTGACAAAACTTTATAGATCATTCTATGTCTATCTTAATTCGTCCAGAAGCTGACCTGCTTTTAAGAAATATTCATCCATAGGAAGCAAGCTGCGAATAAGTGTCTGAAGAATTCTAATGGACTGCTGTTTATTTGAATCTTTAGCCCCATAAGCCTCCCAATACATTGCAGCGGCTTTTTCACTTATAGACCTGATCCCTGTTTTTGCCAGAGAGCTTTCTTTGTCATGATAAAGTGCATCTACAAAGAATTTCCTCGCGGCAGCAAGATCGTTTTTATTTAAAGCATCCATTCCAAGTCTTGCGTAACATTCAGCGATCATGGAATCTATCTTGTTGGTAGTCTCGGTCAACTGATTGTCTCTTGAAGCTTCCTCGTTAAAGTCTTTTTTAAACCTTGACTGTATCTGCTTGAACATTGCTTCATTAATGTTTTCAATTCTTTCTTTATATTTCTTTTCAACTTCAGCTCTTCTAATTTTTGCAGTTTCCCTGTCTTTTTCTGCAAGAGGAGTTCTTTGCACTTCCATTTGCTGGTAAGCTTCCCTTATTTTAAGTATCTTTATTTCGAAAGCTTCTCTCTGTTTCATCCATTTAACCCTTTCTTTCTCAAGGATGTTCTGTCTGGACTCTTTTCTTTTTTCTCTTTCAGCAAGCAGTTTATCTCTTTGACTTTCCATTTGAGCTCTCTGTTTTTCCCTGGCTTCTCTTTCTTTAACAACCATATTATCATACCTATCAATAATAGCCTGCCTTGCTTTTTCATGTGCCGCAGCTCTTGCTTCAGCCTGCTTTTGCCAGAGAGCTTCCCTTTTTCTTGAGTCTGTATGGTGGTTTGCCTGCATTTTTTCAAGTCTCGCCGACCATGCACTATTGGTTTTTTCTATCTGATTTTCTATATTTTCAATTTGTTTCATATTTGCAGCAAGCTGATTTTTCAATCCCTGTGTCTGTTTTTCAAAAGCGGCCAGTCTCTGCTTTCTTTGAATTTCAACATTCTGAGCTTCCTTGTCTCTTTGAGCTCTTCTCTCCTGCATTTTTTTATCCCGTTCTCTCTGAGCGGCCTCAATATCTTTATCAATTCTAGCTCTGAACTTTGCCTTTTCAATTTGAAAAGCCTTCAGTTGTTTCTGGAAAGCGGCTTTTTCTTTATTTTTGGTTGCAGTGAAATTTTTAATTTCTTCCTGTATTCTCTGATTTTCAGCAACAAGCTTCATATCAAGATCATTAAGCTGCTTTTCAAAATCTTCATCAATTTTTTGAATTGCCGACTGGACAAATTTTTCATGAGATTTCTCATGGACATCAAGTTCCTTGGAAACTTTACTCAACTCACCCTGAAGCTTTTTCAATTCAGCTTCTCTTTCTTTTGATATCTTTGCAAGTTCCGCTGTAAGAACTTTCTGGAAACCGTTTTCTTTCATTGCCCTTTCTCTGGTAAGAGCCGTCATGTTTTTCTTCAATTCATTTTCATTGGCAACTTTCTCTTTTTCTAAAGCGGCAATATCAGCTCTCATTTTATTCCTTATTTCGTTAAACTTTGCTGAAATCTTTTTATGTTCGGCAGCGACCTCGGCATCTATTCCAGCCACCTGCTTTTCTAACTGAGTCTTCTCCGCCTCAAGTTTAGCTATGACCTGTTTGTTTTTAGCTGTTATTTCAGCAATTTTCACTTTTCTCCCTTTTTCAAGAGCCGCTTTCTCCGCATTAAGTTTTGCAATGCCTTTTTCAAAAGCTGCGAGAGCCTCTTTAAGCTTGACTTCATCAACTACATCCATTCTTTTTTCCCAAGCTTTTATGGAGGATGCTATTTCTTTAAGTCTTTTGTTCAATCCGGCAATTTGAGTGTTTATTTTCCCCTTTTCTCTGTCAGCCTCTGTTTTATATTTTGCCTCAACCGCTTTTTTCTGTGCGTTGAGAGACTTGATCTCTTTGGCTTTTTCTGCTTCAACAGCAGATTTTCTCTTTCCTACACTTGCAAGGATAGCTTTCTGATTGTTATCTCCGGCTGTTGCTATTTTCTTAGCTTCAGATGCTCTTGCTGCCATTGTTTTTTTATGGGCAGCTATCTCACCCTGCATCTTTTTCTGATGTGCAGAAACAGCGGCATCTTTCTCTTTGTTTACCTTAGCAAGTTCTCTATTGACATTTATAAGCTCTACATCTTTTTCCCTTTCAAGCCTTGCAAGCTGTTCTTTATTCTTAGAAATTTCTCTTTCGTACTTGCTTTTTTCAAACTTTATTTTCCTATCATAAGAACTTTCTGTAAATTTTATTTTTCTTTGGGCGGACTGTTCATCTATTTCCATCTTTCTGATAGCGGCATTATGCTCTCTTTCAAGTTTAGCAAGTTCCGCTTTGTTGTCCTTATGCTTTTCTTTCTTATCTTCAAACTCCTGAACAGCAGATGCTTTTGCCTGAGCAATAGCATGAAGAAGTTCCTGCATTTTGTTTATTTCTTCGATCTTGGCATTTTCCAGCTCAGCTACTTCCTGATTCATTTTATCCATGATAGAATCAAGACTGAACGGTGCCATCTTTTTATCATATTCTCTGTCTACAGCATCGATCTGCTTTTGAATCTTTGCAATTCTTTTATCGAAAGAAGCTATTATCTTCTGTTCCTCTTTCTCAAGTTCATTAAGTCTTTTGGCGAACTTCTCTTCAATTTTTGCATCTTCAGCAGCAAAAGCCTCAAGTTTTTTCATTGCTTCGGTTCTGGCTTTTGCAGCCTCTTTCTTAACATCACTTTCAACTTCAAGAAGTTTTTTGTCGTACTCACCTTCAATTCCTGCAAGTTTAACATCAAGTTTATTGAGTTCTTCTATTTTTTTCCGTTCAAAAGCACCTTCAACCTCCAACATTTTAGAACTCAAACTTTCTATCTGTGACCTCACTTTATTTTCTTCGGCAACAAGTTTATCTATCTCTTTGCCCACATAATCGCCCCAGTTCATTCTGAAGTTTTCGCTTGCTTCAAGTTTTTTGTTTTCCTCTCTCAATATTCTATCTTCAACCTGAGCAACTTTCCTGGCATGATCGAGCTCGATCTTAACCTTGACTTCTTCAAATCTTATCTGATCATTTGCAATCTTCTCTTCAATAGCAATTATTTGATTTTGAAGCTTTTCTCCTCTTGCTCTGATCTCATTCTCTCTTTTGATCTTTTGATTTTCTTCATCATCCACAGTTCTTGCCATCGCATCCTGAATTCTTGCAAGCTTCTGTTCATATCCCTGTTCCAGCTTAGCGAGCGAATCTTCTATCTGGAACAACTTTTTATCAATGGCCCGAAGTTCCGCCTCATGAGCTTTTATAAGCTCTTCCTCTTTTTTTGCTCTGAGAATTTCAGTCTGGTCCTGATGTCTGCTTACAGCTTCTTCAAGTTTATTTTTCTGACCAACCAGCTTGTTTAAAATGCTTTCATAATCTTTTTCAACTTTTATCTGACCATGTTCTTTTGTTTTGGCGTACTTGGCTTCTATTTTCGTGCGGGTATTTTCCAAAGACTCCTGAATTTTTCCCATTTCATTTGCTTTTTTCATCATAAACTCTTCAATGTCCCGATCGAACTTTTCAAGCTCTCTCAACATTTTCGACTCTTTTTCGTCATATTCAGCAAGTCTTTTATTAAGCTCATCAAACTTTTTCTGATATTCTTTTTCAACCTGGACACTATATCGTCTATCTTCATCCTCTCCTTTCATTCTTAAAGCAACCGCTTCGGATTCCATTTTTCTTTCGGCTCTATCAAAAGCTTCTATCATTTTCTGGAGCTGTGAATCGAGCTCCCTGTTTTTCTTTTCAATCTCACTTTTCCTTTGCTGAAGCTCTTTAATTGTTTTTGCTGTAGCTTCCGCCCCATCTTTTTCAGCTTTCTTCTGTGCGGCATAGTAATCATCCTTTTCTTTCTGATGTGCCTTTCTCCACTCTTCGTACTCTCTGTCGTTTTCTGACAGTTCTTTTTTTCTTGCCTCATCTCTTTTTTGGGTAGAAACTTTAATAACACCTCTCTCTCTCTGATCGATCATGGTTATCTGGCTTTCCAGTTGAACTATCTCCTGCTCCAGAACTTCATCTTCTTTATCCCATTTATATCTAAGTTCCTGAACTTGCTTTTTGACAGCAACCTCGGCATCTCTTAATTCTTTTTGGAGAGCTTTTTCATCTTTTTTAAGTTCTGCGATCTTATTGTCTCTTTCTCTGATGCTGTTATTCACCTGTTGATCTATCTCTGCGAACTGCTTGGCCCTCCATTTTCTGACTTCATCTATTCTTGTTTGAAACTGCTTGTTAATGTTTTCAACAGTACGGGCATCTTCAGGATTAGGCATAAGGTATCTGTGACGCACAATTCTGTCTTTTTTATAGACCATGTTCCTGAAACCCTGTTCCCTGACATTTTCATCAAGTTTTCTTACAGCTTCAAGAGTCCTCAAAGCATTCCTGAAATCTCCTGAGGAAACTTGTTCATCAGCTCTTTGCAGCCCTTTAGTTATACGGTCTACATCTGCAAACAATGCTTTGCCGACATCATTTTGAGAGCAGTTGCAGTTCATCTCATTGCCGGCCCTGTTGAAAATTTCCGCAGCTTCGGCATAGTTACCTCTATTGTAAGCTTCGAAACCTTT
This sequence comes from Candidatus Sumerlaeota bacterium, assembly GCA_007132725.1. GTDB lineage: Bacteria > UBP6 > UBA1177 > UBA1177 > UBA1177 > SLGQ01. Next base: position 12,235 of record SLOD01000111.1, on the reverse strand, counting down.
GGTAATCTCATTTTTAACATCAGTATATGAGAAAAGTCTGGCTCTTGATGGAGCGGCAGCTCGAGAAGGGCCTCTGCCTGAAGGAAGGTTAGAAACCAGTGCTCTTACAACACCTATTTTGTCTGCAGCAAGGTCTTCTGAGTCACTGCCGGATGGGGCGGTGATCATCCTTCTGTCAACCTGGCCTCCTCTGCCATCAAAAAGGGTGACCGCCATCCGCATTTCCCCCCTGTCAATCCTGATGGCGGAAATAATAATGTAGTCAACATCTTTTCCTGTTGCCAACCCGAGAACACACCTCGTATCATGCCCGCAGTTTGCCAGTCTTCTAAGTTCCGCTCCGGACAGAATATCTCTTTCCCCGACAATGTCAGCTCCTCTTATTGTGTTAAATAACAGAGCAATGTTTCTACTGACATCTTCCGCAAGCCTTTGTTCAGGATTTGTCCGTCCAATTACCGGCATTACTACGACTCTGCTTTCCGCTAAAACAGAAAAACAAAACAGAAAAATTGATAATACTACGAAAAAGCTACTGATCCTTCTCACTGGACCCTCCTGTCAGAAGACTATATTAAATTTTCTATACATACCTAACAAACAACGCCTTGAACATGTTACGCTTGGTTAGGATATAAAGCATAACACATTTTGTCAAATTTTTATCACATATATTTGGTAGTATCACAGCTAATCACCATAAAACTCCGACTATTTCATCTTTTAGACGCAATCATTGATTCAATTTCAGCAATTTTCTCTCTGAAACTACCCATATCTTCCCCTTCAAGCTTTACACTTTTCACCTGATGATGCTCAAAAGGGTTTATTACATCGCCTCTTTGCCCTATGTTTATTTGATAGTGGAGGTGAGGAGCTGTAGTTTTGCCGGTGTTCCCTGAGTTGGCAATGTGATCTCCGGCTCTCACTTTTTGACCTGGCTTTACCAGAACATCGCTCAGGTGAAGATACTTGTAAGTAAACGGTTTGTCTTTCTCTTTTATCTCTATACAGTAGCCGTTGTAACGGGTCATCCAGTTCGTTCTGGAAACGGTTCCGTCAACAGTTGAAAAAACCGGTGTGCCAACAGGTGCCTTAAAGTCAATGCCATCATGACGCGGGGCTCTATCTGCTATCTTACTTGTAACCTGTATATATCCTTTTATGGGAGCTATAGGATAGATCTTTTTTTCCACCATCACACCTGTTTCATAGTAAAATGCTGAAAAACGGGATGAATTTGGGGTAAAGTTGAATATTTTTATGTCTTTTCCGAGCTTTTTAGAATGGTAGTTCAAAGCTACGATCTCTATAAGATCGGGCAGGTCATCTCTTTCCCTTCTTTCATCTTCAGGGATAACTCTGAAAGCATAGACACATGTGTCTCCTTTTCTAACATCGTTCCTTAGTTTTAAATCCCACACAAGAAGTCGTGCCAAATGTGCCCCCAACAGATCGGCCAGAGATGGTATTTCAAGTTTTTCAGCAACTTTTTCAACATCTTCACTTCGATTAAAAGCACTGTAAAAATTATCTACAACTGTTATGGACTGAACTATTATATCTCCAACTTTTAAAGCTCTTTCGCCTGAAACATCGTCCATATGTACCACAGAGAGGGGTTTTTCATCACCGCTCTTTTTTTCTCCTGCAATATCAGCCCCATTCTCAACCCCCTCAACATACTTCTGCTCTCTTTCAACTTCACACTCCCTTAACACAAACGTTGTTATGAGAATGATGTTGAAAAGGAAAGAAAGAAAAAACATGGTTTTCCATTTTTTAATTTGAGGGTTGGAAAAAAGATATGTCATTTCTCCCTCCTGAAAAGTGCTGAATAAAAAACTGAGTCTGTCTCTGTAACAGCAAGCGGTCTGAGGGTTTTAAATTCCATCCCTATCTCATTTAATATGTGTTCATTCTGTTTTTCATAAAAGAAAAAAGCAAAATCAGCGTTCTCCAAGCTGTTTGTCCCTCTTATGTCTTCGCGTATTATACCTTCTCTTTTTAAATATTGAAAGGAATTCCAGTTTAAACCTTCATATCCTCCCATGACATATACAACAGAACCTCTCGGAGCGACACGGTTCAACTCGGGCACAAGGTCAAGAATATCATAGCCCCAGAAGTTTCTTTGCATTCTCAGTTCAGCGGCCCCTTGTGCTCCTCCTATGAGCTTGTTAAAGAAAGCCGCTCCCCGCATTGAAAACTTAACATTAAGGGGAACAAGTGCCATTGCCGCAACAATAAAAAAAGCTGAATTTATTATCAAAACTTTTTTTCTGCCGAACCTGTCAAACAGTATGGACAGCCCTCTGTAGACGACAAACACCCCAGCGGTCATCATCAGAGGATATCCTGTAAACCAGTGTTTTATTCCTCCGAAGATAACAACAGATGGATGAGAAATCAAAGCTATGGGGAACAGAGATCCGATAATCAGAGAGATGTAGATTTCTTTTGAGTGCCAGTTTTTTTCTTTTACTGTTCTTTCCACAAAAAAGTAAATTCCCGCAATGAAAAATATCAAGTGAATGACCGGCGTAGTGAAAAGTGTCATTCCCCAGGGGAAAGATATAGGAAAAGGAGCTGTTGCCAATTCCTGCCCAAAATAGTAATTTGTATAGTTCACATGTCTTGCATGAAAGTTAAAATACCACATAAACCGGTCAACAGTATCATACCATATCCATGGCCACTGTAAAAAATAGACCGGAATTGAAACAAAGATAAAGAGCCAGAATACGATCGGAATTGACTTAAAAAAACCCTTTATCCCTGCAGATTCAGGATCTTTTCTATATTTAATGATGTGCATGACAAACCAGAGCGGAGCGATAGTGACCGGTATAAAAAAAACATTATGCTTTACAGCCATTCCTAGCCCGAAAAAAACTGCTGTGGCAACAGCCAGTTTCAAACTCCTGTTGTTCAGATAAAGAGCATAAAGCACAAAAGTTCCTGTCCAGAAAAACAGTATCGGAACATCAAAACAAACCAGATGAGAATGAAAAAATATGTGAGGCATCATAAAAAACATCAGCGATGATGTAACCGCAGTAAATCTATTAAAAAACATTAATCCAAACAGATAGATCATCATAGCTGTGAGCATGGCAAAAAGAGCTGCAACAAATCTGGCGGAGCCTGCAAAAGAAAGCCATCCAAGCTTACGATACAAAAGATATTGAGAAAATCCGAAAAGATTTTTCATCAAAGTAGGATGTTCTCTGTTGTACCTGAAATATTTATCAATGTTTTCTTTTCTGAAAGGTTCTATAAAGTTTCCTTTAAGAAAACTCTCTTCTATTGATTCAAACCAGTCAGCTTTCAACGAGGCGGCTCTCATATAAAAACCTTCATCTCTAACAAATCCGATCAGATGGGAGGTATTAAATATGAAAAGCAAAATGACAAGCCCGATCAACCCGGCTAAAATAAAATCCAGTTTTTCAAACTTATTAAGTTTCAGCATTATTCTATGTACCCGTTAAAAATAAAGTGACGCTGTCCGTCATCTCTTGTTTTAAACCTAAGCTCCAATCTTTCCGCCCCTTCAGGAACATCTATTTTATTTTGATAGACATCCCTCACGCTTCTGTTAGTATATTCAAGCACTTTGTTTTCGTCAATTATCACTGTAACTTTAACAGGAGATCTGTTTCTTGATCTGACAGCTCTTTCCAGCATCGCTGTATTAAGGTTAATTGTGGAAGAATTTTCCGGAATATCAAAAATAATGTGGAGATTCTCCCCCGTTCTTGGATGTGCCCACACAACCTGCTGAGGTCTTTTGTTTACGACAGCTCTTGTATATCCTACATGGTTCCACCTGTGCTTGCTGCATCTCCATCTTCTGCTGACCAAACTGCATGGTTTTTTATCTTCTCCTTTACTGAAAAAAACTTCGGAAGCTTTATGAACATCTCTTGAAAAGATCAGTTTTTTGTGTAGCGAATCTTCTTTAGGCGGAACTATAACAACCACTCCTTTTCCTGCTTCCCGCTTTTCATACTCATCTATTGACAACCTTTCCTTCAGCTTTCCCCAGCTTTTTCTATTTTTAAGCAGAAAAAATATTTTTGCACCATCGTCTCTGAAAAGCCTGATGTCGTCCGGACCACTTTCTTTTAATGTTAAAAGAACATTCGTTATGCCGTGGTCAAGATGTTTCAAAAAGCCGAGATCCCAGTCAACTTCAGGAAAAACCACATCCCCTTCATTGTGGTATCTGTTGACTATTTCGGCGAAGCTCCGTTCAGTGTCCTCATCAACACCTCTTGTGTCACTTAGAAAAAGCCAGAAAACCGCTGTTACGGGTATTGAAACAATAAATATCCAGGCAAATGTTCTTTCGATAAGTTCTTTTTTCATTTCTTTTTTATTGTCAAGTTAATATCTTTGGCTACGGCAGAGTGTGTGAGTGCTCCTACTGATATGAAATCGGCTCCCAGTTTTGAAAGTTCTGCAATTTTTTCAATTGTAACTCCGCCCGATATTTCAACGATCGCCTTCCCATTTATCAACCTGATGGCTTCAATCATTTTTTCTTTTGACATATTATCAAGCATTATAACATCAGCTTTACAGTCAAGAGCTTCTTTCACTTGCTCAATATTTGTCACCTCCACTTCCACTTTAAGCAGATGATGCGTACCTTGACGCACTCTTTCAACCGCTTTTGATATAGATCCGGCAGTTTCAATATGGTTGTCTTTTATCATAATACCATCGTCAAGGCCAAAACGATGGTTTGTGCCCCCGCCTGTTCTGACAGCATATTTTTCAAGAGTTCTCCAACCGGGAGTAGTTTTTCTGGTATCTGTTACTTTTGTTCCGCTTCCTTTTGCAAGAGCATTCACAAACTGTGCCGTAAGCGATGCTATTCCACTTAACCTCTGAATGAAATTAAGCACAGTTCGTTCTCCGGCAAGAATGGATGCAGAGTTGCCGGTTATCATTACAATAACATCCCCTTTTTTGACCGATTTCCCATCCGCAACCATTATTTCAAACTCAAGGGTTTCATCTATCAAGCTGTAAACTGCAGGGACAAGATCTGTTCCGCAAACGACCATAGGCTCTTTTGCTGTTATTATACCTGTTTGAATATTTTTTTTATCATAGATCAGTTTTGTTGTTATATCTCCTTTCCCTATATCCTCTTTGATACAGTATTTTAAAAATTCTTTTGTAACATATTCAGGCATCTTCATTTTGATATTTCCCTAAGCCTCTCTTTAAGGTGATCCAATTTTTCACTGATACGGAAATGTTTGACCTTTTCCTTTTCCACAGCTTCAGGATCAGCTTTTTGGAGAAAGTTCTCGTTTGAAAGCTTCTTTTCACTTTGGTCATAGTCTTTCTGCAACTTTCCTATCTCTTTTTTTATCCTTTTTATCTCTTCAGAAAAATCAACAAGTCCAGCTAAAGGAACAAAGAGCTTCCCTCCTTTTACAACAGCGGACGCCGTTTCTCTATCAACTTCATCAACCTTGTCTGCATAGGTTATGTTTTTTATCCTTGCCAGTCTTTTAAGATAGTCTTCCCCTCCGCTGAGAACATTTTTGACATCATCTTTCAAAGAGAGTATCACATCAGTTTCACAGGAAGGCTTTATGTTGTTCTCTGACCTTATTGTCCTGATACAGGTTATTATTTCAAGTACCTGATCCATTGTTTCAGCATCCGACCTGAATTTACAAAAATCACCATGCCCGGGGAAACAGCTTACCATTATTGATTCTTTTTTTGAAGAATATTTTACAGGCAGTGCCTGCCAAAGTTCTTCAGTTACATGGGGCATGAATGGATGGAGAAGCTTTAAACTTGCATCGAGAACTTTCACAAGCACTTTTTTTGAAACTGTTTTTCCCTGTTCATCTTCTCCGAAAAAAGTGGGCTTAACGAGCTCTATATACCAATCACAGAATTCATGCCAGAAAAAGTGATAAAGAGTGCCTGCAGCATCACTGAATCTCATTTCTTCAAGAGATGCTTCAACTTGTTCTGTTGCTGAGTCAAGTCTGTAAAGTATCCACCTATCCGCAAAAGAAAAGTTGTCATCTTTGTACTCTGACGGAACAAACTCAAGTATTTCGCCTTCATCAAACTGCATAAGAGAAAATCTGACAGCATTATATATTTTATTGATAAAATTCCAGTATCCTTCTATCGCATCTTTTGAAAGTTTAAGATCCGTAGCTGAAAGAGGCATCATTGCAAAGGTGAATCTTAAAGCATCTGCACCGTACTTTTCTGTTATATCAAGGGGATCTATCACATTCCCTTTGGTCTTGGACATTTTCTGCCCTTTCTCATCTCTTACCATTCCATGAAAGTACACTTTTTCAAAAGGAATGTCACCGACAAATTTCAACCCTGCCATTATCATTCTGGCTACCCAGAAAAAGATGATGTCAAAACCTGTTTCCATAAGGGTTGTAGGATAATATTTTTTGAGATCGTCTGTTTTTTCAGGCCATCCTAGAGTAGAAAATGGCCAAAGTGCCGAGCTGAACCATGTATCAAGGACATCAGGATCTCTTTCAAGATTTTTTGAGGAACATCCACAACATTGTTCAGGCTCCTCCCTTGCAACAACAGTTCCACCGCAATCACCGCAATACCATGCAGGAATACGGTGTCCCCACCAGAGCTGACGGCTTATACACCAGTCTTTTATGTTGTACATCCACTCAAAGTATGTTTTTTTCCAATGATCAGGCTGAAAAACTATCTTTCCCGTTTTAACAGCTTCAATAGCCGGTTTTGCAAGAGACTCTATTTTTACAAACCACTGTTTTGAAAGTATCGGCTGGACAACTGTGCGGCATCTGCCACAATTCCCAATAGAATGGGAATGTTTTTCAACGCTTTCAAGAAGGCCGAGGGAATCAAGTTCTTTTACTATAGCTTTCCTGGCATCAAGAACATCCATCCCATTGAATTTTCCACCCTGTCTGTTAATTTTTCCAGATTCATCAACCACATTTATCTCTTCAAGATTGTGTCTTTTGCCGGTATCAAAGTCATTAAAATCATGAGCAGGGGTAACCTTTACAGCACCTGTTCCAAATTCCATATCAACAAGCACCTCATCTGCAACTATCGGAATTTCCCTGTTCATTAATGGAAGAGTTACAGCTTTACCTATAAGGTCTTCATATCTTGGATCTTCCGGATGAACGGCTACACCAGTATCTCCAAGCATTGTTTCCGGACGGGTGGTTGCAACTGTCAGGAATCTCCCTTTTTCACCTTTTACAGGATATTTAATGCGCCATAGGTTTCCTTCATTTTCCTGATAATCAACTTCAAGGTCGCTTAAAGCAGTTCTGCAACTTGGACACCAGTTGATGATATAGTTGTCCCTGTATATCAACCCTTCGTCATAGAGAGAAACAAACACCTCAACAACAGCTTTCGACAACATCTCATCCATCGTGAACCGCTCCCTTGACCAGTCAAGAGATGAACCGAGACTTCTGAGTTGTTTCGTTATTGTTCCGCCATTTGTGTTTTTCCACTCCCACACTTTTTCAAGAAATTTCTCACGTCCAAGGTCATGACGGGAAATTCCCTGTTTCTGCAAATCTCTTTCAACCACCATTTGAGTTGCAATACCCGCATGATCTGTACCCGGGAGCCATAAAACATCAAAACCGGACATTCTTTTATATCTGCTCATTATGTCCTGTATAACAGCCATTACCGTATGCCCCATATGAAGCACTCCGGTAACATTGGGAGGAGGAAGAACTATTGAAAACGGAGGTTTGTCTAAAGAAGGATCAGCCTTAAAAAAACCCTTTTCCTCCCAGAAAGAATACCATTTTTTTTCAATTCCTTCATGTTGATACTTTTTACCAATTTCCATTCCAAAAATCTCCTGTCACAAAATCAAGCAAAGCCCATAATAGTCTAAGAGCACAAATATATCTACATTTCGGAAATAAAAAGTAAAGTTTTTGAAATAGACGGTTATTTCAGTTTTGAAAACTCTTAGTTTTTTTATGTAAGTCTTTCGTGGATATAATCAGCAGCATCGCCGATAGTTCTGATCCCGATTATATCGTCATCATCTACCACTATATCGAACTCACTTTCCAGTTCCATGATAAAATCGGTAACATCTATTGAGTCAGCACTCAAGTCTTCATCAAACTTTGTTTTTTCCGAAATTGTTTCTCTTTTTGCAGACAGTTTTTCTGAAGCTAAAGTTAATACTTTTTCAAGAATATCTTTTTTTTCCATGATATGCCTCCGGCAAAAATTACTGTTTCAGCACAAAAACTGAACAATTGAGTTTGATTTTTATTTAGAAACAAGGTTTTGTCAATAAAATTGAGAAGGGATGTGGAGTAGTGTCGCTTTTTACTTCCATAAAAATTTTATTAGTTCCTGCTTGAATGGAAAATTTTTTGCCAATTAGGTTAGTCACTGATGGTATTTTGTTCGTTGATGGTCATATTAAATTCTCCCATGGGCCACTTATTTCTTGAAACTTCTCCTGAAAAAATTCCCATCTTTTAAAATCAACATCTTTAACAAAAAGCAGCAAGCCTTTCAAATGATTAAATAAACCATATGCTGACTTAAATCCTTCATGAGATGCTGTATCTTCTATTCCATATTTTGTTGCTGCGTGCAATAGTCTATCTATTCGTTTATACATTTCTTTGGATATTCTCGATCGATCACCATCCACCAATAATCCTAAGACAACCTTTTTTGATCCGGAACCTGCAATCCTTATTTTTTTAGGATTTTCTATAAATCCATGTCTCCTGATAATTGATATTATATCCATTTTCAATCTGCCTATTGATTTTCCTTCAGGAAGTCTAGTTGCAGAAAAAGTAAGATCATCAGCATATCTAGTATATATAAAACTGTTTTCTTGCGAAAATGAATACAATGCTTCATCAAGTGTTCTTGCCACTAAATTACTTAACATTGGACTGCTTGGCGCACCTTGGGGAAGAACCCCTTGAAAATGATTGAATTCATATGGATAGCTCTTTGACTGTTCATAATTTCTCAAAATTGGTATATCCTGATAATTCAAATATTTGTCAGCCTTTTGAGGAAGGCGTCTTGTAGTACACAACCTAGCCATTTCAAAAGCAAGTAGGCTTTTATATCCTAATTCAGCAAATACCTCATAGACAGAAGATTCTTTAATGGAATAAAAAAAGTCTTTGAGATCAAAAGACAATATCCATTTTGCCCCACAATGCATATCTGCGCATTTTTTTATTCCACCAGATCGATGAAATGCAAAGGAAGAGTGATGCGGTTTTACATTTTGGAGAATTTCACAGTTAATGAATTTCTGAACAGAAAAAAGAGGGTGATTCACGGCGTGAATAAATCTGCGGCCTCCAGATCGTTTTTTAATTGAAAAAATTGAGTAATTACAGGAATCCTTTTTTCTGTTAACAGTGCTGTGTAATGACAAGTATTCTGTTCCAGTTATTTTGCTTAGATGTCTAAGTGAAAATATAACAGGTAAATTCTTAGACCTTAATTTTGCAGCATATTTTTGGGCATTATCAGCAGATGATTCTTGTAGATTTTCATCTAAAGCCTTTTTAAAAAGATGATGTGTCGACCAGGCTTCCATTTACTTACTCCTTTAACCCTATTGGGGCCGTGAATGTCCTCGTCTTCCCGAGACCTCGATGGATAATGGAGGAGGACATCCATGGGCGACGAAGTCGCCATATCGTCAGTTCTTTCCAGAGATAACTATCCGCTATCTCCATCCTACACAAATTAATGTGTGGAATCTGCCTGATTCCCCGATATATTATCAAAAAAACCAGACGGCTAAATAGTCGCCTAGTCGACACTCCAAGTTGATGGAACATATAGTCCATAATCGTACTCTCTCTTTCTCTCAATACTTTGTATGTTTCTTTTCAGATAAGCATATCCTGCTTCTCCAATCCGTAAGACATTATTCTCATCTTTGAACAACAAATTCATTCGCAAACAAAAAGACATGATTTGATCAACAATTTTAACATCATAACCAAGTCTTTTTGACAAACTTGTTTTTGTACGAAGACCACTTTTAACCATTCCTAATATTTGAAGAACTTCTTTCCTAATTTGAAGTTGTCCTGAGTCATCAACAGTATTTATCCTACTACCGTTTTCAAGAAGATTTGCCAGCCAGTCGGGAAAACTTCTATCTGGAAACAAAGGTTGCCAGCCATTATCTCGTCTAAACAGCATTCCCGGAATATTATTTGGTACACTGTGGTAAAAAACAATATTTCCCATCACATCACCATATCCTCTTCTGCGATCTTTAGGAATCTTTTTAGTTCTACCACACAGATTTAATATTTCATTACTTTTTTTGCCCCACCGGGAATTTAAATAAAAAGAATTATAGACAATATCGCTATGAAAAAACAATTTAGAAGACTTTCTATAAACTCTTTTTCCATGATCTGAACCAACCATGTTTTCCAAGATAAATTTTTCTGATTCTCTTGTTCTTGCTAGTGCAATAATATGGATATGTATTCTTCCATAATTCCACCAACTCAAGAAAGTAGGATGGTTTGTCATTAACTTAAGAAACTCTGAAACCCGATGTCCACTACCAATCGAATCGTCAATTAAAATTATGCTTTTTATTCGATTATTCTTTAAAACTTGCAAAGAAGGGTGATCTTTAAAAAAATCACCATATCTTCTATTTGCATTGGAAATGATTGATGCAGCCAAATCTTCACTTCCTTGTGTTGTTGCAGGTCTGGGTTGAACTGAACCATCATTTCTCCAGAAATTTTGTGCTCCTGTACGAAACTTCCTGACGGTATAAATAGCAGAACTGTCTGTTCCAGCTTGAAAACATTCCAATTTATTGACAACCCACTCCGCATAATCATCTCTTGATACAAACTTCAAATTTGCAAGCAAAGATTTAGCTGTTTCAACATCATGAGTCCCAAACTGTTGCAACCATGTTCTAATCTCTGGACTTGAATTAATCATGTTTATGTCAAGGGTTTTAAAGTTAATCACTGTATGTTACTCACCTCGAAAAATCCTTAACTGCGAGATACGATTCTCCAGTTTGAGAGGCATGTCTCCATATTCTTTGAATAACTTCTTGTAATGTCATCAACTGTGGAAAGATCAGATTATAGAGATGAGTATAGTCCATCAAAAGAAGCGTGGTTCTGTCTCTGCATGCATTCTCAATTGCATTGTCATTAAACCCAGCCATAGAAAGCATTATTCCCATTGTGTTGTCTGCTTTTCTTTGAATTTTGCTGAAGAAAATATCAATGTCTTGCGAACCTGTTGGATCTTTTGTAAATTTGGTTTCAACGAGAAATGTTGTTCCGTCCAAAGTTATTGAGCCATCAATCTGCCGATCATTTCTATCTTTGTATGATTTTTTATAATGCAGCTCAAAAAAGTCAACCAAATCATAAAACCATTTCTCAAAAGCATGCCCACCTTCTTGTGTTCCCTGCTTAGAAACAAGATCGGTGAGTGATTGCTGAAGTTTTTCTATCGAAGATGCTGTGGCAATTTTTTGTTGCTGTTCTTCATGGTACTTCTTTCTCTTTTCTTCTACTTCTTTTTCATCTTTTTCTGATTTTTTGAGTTTGTTCACTTCCATTCTTAATCGTGAGACAGCTTCATGTGCTTTTGATTTCTTATCTGCTGAATCTTCCCAATTCTCCAGATCAGGAAAAGATTTCATTTCAGCTATAGACTCTGCAATATTAAAAATTACCTTATATCCTCTTCCGGCGGGAGTCTTTATCAATGCTTCAAAAAGACGGTCTATATACATTCTTTTAGATTCATCATCGGACCATGAATTTAGATAATTTTGAGAAACCTTTTGCTGAAGCAAGAAAGTTCTCAGTGTACTTTTTCTCCAAAATGCCTTCAAACAAGCATCTTTTGTAAGAGTTATAAAATAAGGAGATGGAATCTTTTTGCTGTACATGTTTCCGCTTAATACTCCCTTCTTCTTAAAGTTTATAAAACACCTTCTTGCCATCAAGACCGATATAATACTCCAATCCATCTCCAACAGGATTATTCGTGGTGGATTTCACCTCTCTGGCAATCTCCCCGAACTTCACAATCTTCCACCCATCTTTTATCTGTTTTTCCGAGAGTTTTATTTTCATTGTTTCGCGTCCCCTGATTTGTCTGCTGATGGCTTTTGCTTTCTCGACTTACCCTCAGG
>SLOD01000205.1 GCA_007132725.1 Candidatus Sumerlaeota bacterium | reverse complement strand
TGATTATGCAGAAGTTGTTGTGAGATATTCCATTACTCCGTGAGGTAGAAGGGGAGTAGGGTCCATTCCGTTTTTTATCATCTCTCTTATCATTGTGCTTGAAATATCGGGAAGAGAAAATCCGCTTGAACCATTTTCCCCTCTTCCTATAACAACAATTTTTGCAAGTTTCTCAATTTCTTCAAAGTTTTTCCATTTATCACGACATTTCCAGTTATCTTCCCCGATAAAAAGATGCAAATCCAAGGAGGGCTCTTTTTGCAGAATATATTTAATAAGGTCAATGGTATAAACCTTTTCTGTTCCAATCTCTTTTTCTGTTTTTGAAACTTTTACTTTCCCATTTTTCCATGGACGGATCATTATTTCACACATTTCACACCTTTTATCATAGTCATTTGATTCGTGACCGAAAGGATGTGAAAAAGAGGGGACAACCCAAACTTCATCCATCAAATACTTTTCCAGAGCAAGAAATATGGTCAGTTGATGTCCAAGATGTGGGGGGTCAAATTTCCCGCCAAAAAGTGCTGTTTTCTTTTTACTTGTTTCCATTATGGTCCGTATCCGGGAGTTATTGGAATTTTTCTTTTATACTCCATTGATATTATTCTTTTTTCAATTGATTTTACCAAATGGGGGTCCTCTCCTTTTTCTATTATCTGTTCAGGTGTAAGACCAAGGTCAATAAGTCCATATATCACTCTATCCATATCTGCATACCTGAAACCTATTTCAGATTCATCAGTTTGACCTTCCATCAAATCTGCAGAAGGGGGTTTTGAAATAATTTCCTTTGGAATTTCCATAAACTCGGCAAGTTTGAAAATTTCTGTCTTGTAAATATCTGCTATTGGATTTATTGCTGATGCAGAATCTCCAAAAAGGGTAAAGTATCCAAGATAAATTTCGCTTTTATTGCCCGTTCCCAGAACGAGGGCATCTTTGGCAGAAGAAAAGTCAAAAAGGGTGATCATTCGTACCCTTGCCATTACATTTCCTAGTCTCACAGCTTTAATGTGATCACTTTTTTCCATATTAAAAGATTCAATGGCATCAACAGCATTGGTTATTTCAATAGTTTTGTGATCTATTCCAGTAATTTCAACTATTTTAAGAGCATCTTCGATACTGGATCTGCTTGAAGTTTTATATGGCATTAAAATCCCTGTAACATTTTCAGCACCTAAAGCTTTTGAAGCTGAAACTGCAACAACAGCACTGTCTATTCCACCTGATAGACCAAGGACTGCTTTTTTAAATCCGGCTTCAGAAGTTTTATCTTTTATGAAAGATACTGTTTTTTCTGTTACTTTTTCAAGATTTAGAGAAGGCATCTCTATCATTTTGGTCTCCTGTCGATCTGGTTCTGCAGAGACCTTCTAATATGTACTTTCCCTGGAAAATAATCGTTAAACAATCTGTCAGGGTCACTTTTTTCTCCAAAGCCCGAGATTTTAAGGTAAGATGTTTCAACATCTGCAATATTTTGGATAGTAACATTGCCTGATGAAAGCACATCGATACATTTATTTATAAATCGAGTGTCAGAGACATCGTTGCAGCATAATGCTTCGACCAAAATTGAAAACCATGATGCTGCAATAATATTTAGAGGGTATTTTTTCAGTGGAGCATCTTCGTATGAAAACTGGTAGTCAGAGAGAAAAAAATTACAATTTTTATTTACAAGAACCACTTCACAAGACTCAAATAAAGAAAAAAGTCTTTTTTTAGAGAAAAAAGAGCGGGTGTTTCCCGGTGAAAACACTGTGTACCAGCATCCGGTATCAGTTATTCTGCAGGAAATTATTGTGCCGTTGATGATTTCCATTTTTATTGGTTCAGTTCTATTTGTCTTCGCTGTCCACCATGCCCATCTCTTTTTGCATCGTAGGTTATTCCTGCTTGTCTGGCAAGGGCTATACAGTCATCGAGGAACGGTATTTGAACCCTTCTTATATTTTTAAAATCTATCTCAAGACATCTTTGAAGGTAGAGTTCTCCTACAGATTCCCTCTTAAGGATATATGCCTTTACTGCTCCTCTGTAGAGAGCTTCAACAAGATAAGGGCAAAATTTTATAGCACTGTCGTAATTTCTTGCTGCTTTTTCGTGAAGGTTTTGTTCATCATAAAGAATCCCCAGTTCTTTATAAGCCTCACAGTGTGTTCCTTTCAGTCTAAGTGCGTTGTTAAAGTATTTTTCTGCCTCTTCATATCGCTTCTGGAGTCTCATAATAATACCGAAATTAGTCTGGATATAGTGGGGATATGGATACATAGGATCGTCTGCCGCTACCTGCAAAGCTTCCTTTGCTTTTTCAAAGTTTCCTGTTTTGATGTAAAGAACACCTAAGTTGTTGTAGGCATCGGAATATCTTTCATCAAGTGCTATTGCTTTTTCATATAGTTTTTTTGCTTTTTTATAATCTTGTTCCTGGAGATAGACCAGTCCCAGATGGTTATAATAGTGAGCAATATCGGGAGCTGCTTCAATAGCACGGGATATCTCCCTTTTAGCTCTGGGGTACTCTCCCTGATTTAATGCGGCAAGTCCCAGTTGATAGTAGCTGTCGGCTTTGCTTTCATCGCTGACAACTCTGGGTTCGGTACTTTTACAGTTTCCCGTAAAAAGAGACAACATGATGATAAAAGATAGAAAAAAGAGTTTGTAACAACTTTTCATTTTTTATTTACTCCGCAACAATTTTAAAGTTTCCTGCAGCTCCCAAATGACCAACCTTCCCCGTTTTATTAAAAACAGGCGTGAATTCAAGATTTTCCCCTTTTTTAACTCCTGATCCCACCATAATCGTATATTCTACAGGAGTTTTAGAAGGCTCCGTCACATAAGAGACGATATTTTCTCCTTTTCTTACATTATCTCCCAACTCTATTAAAGTTTCCTGCTTCCCTGCATCAAGTTTTCCCACAATTTTTCCGTTAAGAGATAAAACAAAATCGGAAGAAAGAGGCGATTGTAAAGATATTGAAACATAATAATCATTTTCCGGTTTTTCACTTTGAGAAACTATTTTTACATCTTTGGCTTCTATATGAATATTTCCTTCACTGTCTATTTTAACGGTGCAGTTTTCAATTTTCTGATCTTTTATTCCGGTAACATTGGTATCATTTATAAATATTTCGACACCAAGTAAAGATGAACTGAAAAAAAACGGTAAAAGAATAAAAAGTAATACGGTTTTTTTCATGAACCTTGCACCTCCGTTGTAAATATTAATAATCAAGGATATCTTTTTCATTTTCCTCTGACTGGTCTGTCCTCTCTTTCACTCTTCTAGGTGAAGCTCTCTTTCCCCACTCATAACCCAGCTCCAAGTCTATTCCCCAGTCCCACATTGATATGTAGTGCCCGGAAAGATTGTCGTTGGGTCTGGGTTTATCTGAATTCCAGAAAGTCCAGTGTTTACCGACATAGGTGTTTACAAAAAGTATCGGGAGCACCTTTATTCTTGCAACTGCCCTGAAAAGGGAACTTACATTGTCATCTTTAAATATTTTATCAAAAGATGTAATTCCCCTTTTACTGTAGGAAAGCATACCTTTAAATATCCAAAGGTCAGGAAGTTCAAGGTGAGTAAAAATAGAGAAAGAGTCAGGTAGCTGTTCATACCCTAAAGAAAGAGCCACCCATGATTTCCAATTGTAGCTGACTTCTCCGTAGAAAGAAAACACCCAGTCCCCGCTCTGTTGTTGTAAATGCCAGTATTTTGAACGACCATCCGGGGTAAAATTGCTTTGCCCGAAAACATTAGTCATCATCTCGATCCTCTCAATATCGTAAAAGGTATCAAAAAATGATGGCAGGTATGTATTTCTGTGAACCCTGAACTCCAGCTGAGATCTCATAGCGTGGCGTTTATTTTCATCAAGGTTGAATCTTCCCAGGATCCCTTTGGTAAACCCTCCGTTGCTCATATCATTTTTAAACCATGAATAGTCAAGGTAATGCTTGATATCAACATGGTTATTCCTGTAAGATTTCAGCTCAAAAGAAAGTCCCTGTAAATGAAGAAACTCGGCGTCGGTGACAACAGGTCTGTTACGGGAATCATGCTGAATCCTTCTGACCCGCTCACTATCATACTGGTGCTGGTCGTCACGACTGCATTCTCCAGTTATGGGGTCGCACATGTCATAATAGTTGACATACTGTAACTCTGTCGGTGCGTTTCTATCAGCAAAAAATACATATCCCATTGAAAGACTTTTAGGAAAATAGTGATCAAGATATCCGAAAGGCTTTACAAATGCAAGTCCTCCAAACATGTTGCCCCGTCCCACATCTCCAAAAAGGGCTTCAAACCCACCAAAATCAGAATACCAATTGACTCTTGTGGAAAGAGTGCTGAAAGTAGTATCATCATTATTTGGCAGATATCTCCTGACAATTGTTCCGTGTCCTATGGATTGTGAAAAATTTGACCCGATTGAAAAATGAAATTTATCTTCAGTTCCTCCCATTTGGATATAGCGTATTATCTTCAGGTAATCTTGCCACTCATCCCAGTCTTCAGTTCTGAAGCTGAAAGAATCCCCCTCACGGGTTACATCAGTATTGAAAAGCTCTATATTAAGAGGAAAATGAAAACCCATTATTAAGTCAGCATTATCAAAGCGAAGAGAAAGTTTGGGGTTTATGGTAAGATAGTAGCTGTCATCTATCATAGACATACCGATAGATACTCCTGCACTATTATATGGAGTGATTATTTCGCGTGACCCGATATTTGATATTTCTCCTTTCCAAAATTCTTTTTCTTCCTCTTCCTCTTCCT
>SLOD01000016.1 GCA_007132725.1 Candidatus Sumerlaeota bacterium | reverse complement strand
GAGTCAGCAGAGAAGTTGTTCCGCTTGATCCTTTTGTCACCAATCCCTACTTTTCTGTTACAGCGTACGGATCTTTCAATAACGGACTGTATTTTTTCGGAAAAAAATCGCTTTCTTCCAGCTGGAGGTTTGCTCTTGATAATGCCATTCTTGACTTTAAAGGAGGCAATAGAATGTTCAACGGGCGTCTCCTTGTTGATTTTGCAAAAGGGTTGAGGACAGATAAAGTGGTTGCTATTAACTACGACCACGATAACTCAATGCCTACAGACGGAAGGAATCCTGTCGAGTACAATGTTACTCCGGAATCTCCTAATGCGTTGGATATATTGGAAGATGTCTCTTTCACAATGAAACACCCAAGCTACAGGAAAAATGGCTTTGGAATAGATGTTAATCTCCAGGCAGGTAAATTTAATATGCCGTTTGGGATGGAAACTCTATATAAGCACGAGTATATTTTTGATAACTATTCTTATCTTAACTCTCACTTCCTCGGAAAAGGATTCAATGATCTTGGACTTTCTCTTGGAACGGATCTTCTGTTTTCTAATGAAATGAACCTTGCTTTTACTGCATTTGTGTTTAATGGAACCAACAGAGTTATGCTTGATGGAGACAACTATTTTCAAGATCCTTCTTTGGGTTTTGATCTAAGATATGGATTAAAAGGAGATTTCTATACAACCTTTGCAATATCTTTTGTTTTTGGAAGTTCCTATCATGATTACGATAGTGGAGCAAGGGACGGTATTTTCCAGACCACGAACAATACATATCTGGATGATCAGAACAAAACAGAAGAATACCTGATCCTGAAAGAAGATGGGAGAAATGATTACGCATTCAACAAGAAAAACAGAATTTTATCAATTGCTACAGATATGGGATACAAATTCAACGAAAATGTTGTTCTGGGACTGGAAGCACAGTTTGCTCTTTCCAACAGAGATATGTTCAATCCTACGAGGATAGATGAAGATGGAAACACTCATATAGATGCAAACGGTATTTTGAACAGCATAGGAGACGGAGATAACCTACGTTTTATCAGAGATGGAAGTAATAATTTCTGGGGGAGCAGTTCATATACCACATGGGGTTTTTATGCTGCACCTTATGCAAGGATCCATATGTTCGATTTTCTTGCAAGGATTGGCTATAATAAGGCTCCATTCCTTTACAGATATCTTGAAGACAGCAATAACTCAACTCTTGCTCTGGATTTCAATGTCATTTATAATTTTTCAAAGTATGCAAATGTTTCTTTGGCTTACAGGTTTATTAAAGAAACAATACATAAATATGACAGGGAGTATAATGAAAACACTCCAGGCATGGAAGAGTGGGACTACCTTAGAGATATATTTTATCACAGTCATATCATGTTGAATCTTGCTGTCAAATATGATTTTCTGTGGGAAAAAAACTAAAGCCTAAAACAGGGTGAAATTCTTTCTCATATATCTTCTTCAGTAATTCTTCTATAAATAGTTCTTTGTGATACATCAAGCAGTTCGGCAGCCCTGTTCTTGTTGCCCCCGGTAAGTTTAAGAGCTTTAAGGATAACTTCTTTTTCGATTTCTTTCATTGTTTTTTCACCTATCTTAAAAGATATAAAAGGATGAGTGTCGTTATCCTCTGAATAAGTTCGGGGCGAATCTTCTGTGTTTTCAATGTTTTTTCCGGAAGAAAGGACAAACCGTGCCATAAAATTTTCAAGTTCCCGTATATTTCCTTTCCACTCTTTTTTAGAAAGAGACTTTATTGTTGCCGCATCAGGAATGATAAGATTTTTTTTGTATTGTCTGCTCAGTTTTTCGGCAAAATGTTTGATAAGTCCCGGAATATCCTCTTTTCTTTTACGTAATGGGGGAATAATAAGTGGAAAAACCGAAATGCGATAATACAGGTCTTCCCTGAACAATCCGGTTTCAATTTCTTTTTTTAAAATTTTGTTTGTTGCGGCAATAACCCTTACATCTGCTTTTACAGGAATTGAACTGCCCACAGGAAGATACTCTTTTGCCTGGAGGAATCTTAACAATTTAGACTGTAGATTTACTGGCATTTCTCCAATTTCATCAATAAAGAGAGTCCCTCCCTGTGCAGTCCCTATGTACCCCGGATTATTTCTATCAGCACCGGTAAAAGCTCCTTTTTTATATCCGAAAAGCTCCGCCTCCATAAGATTTTCACTTACAGCTGCTGCATTGAATGCCACAAAAGGTTTGTTAGCTCTTGAGCTGTTACGCAAAATAAATCTTGCCAGCAACTCTTTGCCTGTTCCGCTTTCTCCGACAACAAGCACTGTCTCATCGGTTTTGGCTATTTCGGTGGCATTTTCAAGTAGTTCTTCCATTACAGAGCTGGTATAGACCATTTTATAACTATCAGTTCTAATATTTTCTATTTCATCTCTGAGCCGTTTGTTTTCATTAAAAATAGTGGCAGTTTCAATAGCTTTTTGTACCTGCTGAATAAGAACTTTAAAGTTAACAGGCTTTGTAAGAAAATTATAAGCCCCTTTCTGCATGGCTTCCACTGCCACCTCAACATTTCCATAAGCAGTTATCATTATAACTGGAATGTTAGAGCTTATATCTTTTACAGATTCAAGTATGTTTATCCCGTCAAACCCTCCAGGGAGTGCAAGATCTGTGATTATCAAAGAAAGTTCGTTTTCAAACTCTTTTATTATTTTCAGTCCTTCGACAGCGGTTCCCGCAGTTAGTACAGAGTATCCCGCTTTGGAAAGTATCAACTGCATCGTATCAAGCAAAGACTTCTCATCGTCTATTACTAATATTTTCTGGTTCATAAGTACTCCTTAAAATATGTTAACAAACTTTCCAAGTCGAGTCTGTCTTAACTTAGTTTATCATAACTTACTGATTCTAACAATGAAATGTTTTTACTGCAAGTGATTTCTTGAAAACATTAACTTTTAGGATATAATCTCTATGTAACTTTTTTGGGAGATGCAAGATGAAAGTTTTTTTTCTTCTTCTGTTTTCGATCGTATTTTTTTCCAGTTGCGGAGAATCTAAGCCTGAGAGCATTGAGTTGACAATAAATGTTGTTTTCCCTGAAGGAGTCAACTGTAAAACATATCTTGCAGACAAGTTTGAAATAAATCTGTTTGACTCTAACCAGAGAAAGACGGATACAAGAACATTTAAGTGTACAGAGGACTCTTCATCCTTTTCCTTTTTTGTTGTTAAAGACAGATACTACATGACGGTTGCCCTTAAAGACGGGAACAATAATAACAAAAGTTATGGCTCAGGTTATGTTGATGCATCAAATTCAGATGTTGAAATTGATATTGACATGAAAGAATACCAAGGCGGGATAACTTTTAAATGGGGGGTAAGATTCTGCAGAGAGTTTGATCTGGAAGTTCTTAAGTTCACTTTGCTTAGTGAAGAAGAACCTGTTTCAACAATAATCTGGGGAAAAGAATCGTCGTTGAAAGATTACGAAATAAAATGTGAAGCAGGTTTTTTTGAAGTAGTTAACATTCCGGCTGTAACCTACAGTTCTTTTATTGAAGCTTTTCGCACATCTTCGGCAGGAAGACCAAGAGTAAAGTTCGCTGTTCCGGAGTTCAAACTTGTCACCGGCCAGGACACCCCTGTTAACATTGATGAATACAAGGAAGTTGTTGTTTCAGATATTATTGTTGAGTGGGATTTTGACAGCAAAAGCATAGATTCGTGTTCTACGGCAGGTATCTCCAAAGTCCTGGCAGAAGGGACTTCAAGAGATATTGAAGAAAACCTTGAACAGAATTGTGATGACACTTTTTCTCCATTCAAGTTCTTTGATATTCCTGCCGGAGAGTTTAATGTTGTTATTTCAGGGGTGGAACCAGGCGGAGATGTTCTTTTTAAGGGAGAGGTTGCTATAGATGTTAAGCAGGGTAGCATAGGGGAAAATGCTTTAAAATATAATGTTTTTATTTTTGAAAAATAATTTGCCTTGTTCAAAGGAGTAAAGGATGCTAACTAAAAAACAGCGCGAAGAACTAAAAGCTAAGCTTCTTGAAGAACTTGCTGAAATTGAAGAGCGTAACCGCGAAATCGTTATGGAAATGGAGCAGTCTAGTGACAGGGATACTTTTCATGGAGATGAAGCTGATCAGGCTACTTATCTGGAACACCGTAACAGAATTCTAAGGTTGAGAGACAGAGACAGAAAACTGATAAACAAGATCAGAAAAACTCTGGATAATATTGACAATAACAATTATGGCATATGTGAATCTTGCGGTATTGAAATATCTTTCGAGAGATTAAAACTCAGGCCTGTGGCTTCTCTTTGCATTGAATGTAAGAAAGAACAGGAAGAGAGAGAAGATAGAGATCGGCTTTTCAAGAGAAGATGAATTTTTAACTGAAAAAAAGAGATAAAAGTGTTAAAGTTACTACTTATTACTGTTTTTGTAACAACAGCTTCTGTTACGCCTGCAACTGAAATGATCTCACGAATGATCGAGGCAGTATATATTCCGGAAAAAACTATAATTCTTGAAGGGATCGACAGCAATGGCGTGCAGTATGTTTTGAAGTATGAAAGGTCTGAAGATTTGCTTGAAGAAACAATAGGGGGAGAAAAGGAAAAATTCTATGGAAATGAAATGGAACCGTTTTTAAGACTTTTTTTCTTTCAGCTGACTGACAAACCGGAAAGCTTAAAAAAGCGAACTCAAAAAACTCTGGATATTTTAAGTGAGCAAAACATAGACATATCAAAAACATCTCTTTCTGTGTCTGATGCTGATGGCAGTATCACTGTTTCTATAGGCACTGGGTCAAGGTTCGACGGGTCTAACAGTTTTCAGATATACCGGAGCAACTCTCTGCCGGCTTCTCTCAAGACAGGGGAAAGAAAAGTGCTTTTTTCAGATTACCATAAAAGCCCGTTTCCTCTGACTTTCCCTGGAAGAATCGATATCTTGGAAAATGGAGAACTTATCAGTTCAGTATTTTTTCTACGGGAAGAGTATAGAGATTAATTTTTCCTCTATGGAATTAAAGAGGCAGTTTTGGATAAAACCTATGTAAAAGTACTAATTCCCAGACCGGGAACATCACTTTTTGTTTATTCTGTTCCGGAATATCTTAATTTAAAACCGGGGGATGTGGTCGAGGTTGAACTGAGAAAACTTAAAATATGGGGGGTAGTGGAATCTTTTTTGGAGTCTTTACCAAAAGAAATAAAAGAAAGATCGATCAAGCCTGTACTTGGTAAAATAATTTCTTCCCCTTTATTTTCAAATAAAGCTCAAACAGATTTTCTTAAGTGGGTATCTGACTACTACATATATCCGTTCCAGAAAATTGTAAAACAGGTTTTTTCTCCGCTTGTAAACTCTAAAAATGAGCTTTATGGAAACTCTGATCCTATGAAACACTCAGGCTCTGTCCTTCAAAGTGATAATGTTCAGCCTGTCACTCTCAATAAGGATCAGGATAAAGCTTTTAATTCTATAGTGTCTCGTTGGGAAAACAAAGATTTTTCCCCCACTCTTCTTTATGGTGTTACCGGTAGCGGTAAAAGTGAAGTGTTTGCTGAGTTAAGTCGAAGGATAATAAGGTCGGGCAAGCAGGTTCTTTATCTTGTTCCTGAAATTGGTTTAACAAGCCGTACGGCAGCTCATCTTATAAAAAGGGTGGGGCATTCAGGTGTTGTTCTTCACAGTTATATGTCAAGAAAAAAGAGATTTTCATCACTTTTTGCGGCAATGAACAGGCAGGCAGGTCTCATAATAGGAACCAGATCTTCCATACTATATCCTTTTATAGATCCCGGACTTATTATCATTGATGAAGAGCATGACCAGAGCTATAAAAATTTTGAATCTCCCTACTATAATGCAAGAGATGCCGCAATAATGAAGAGTTCACTTTTAAAGATACCAGTTGTCCTTGGAAGTGCAACGCCTTCTTCTGATTCATGGTATAATGCAGTGAATGGTAAATATAATATGGAAGTTCTTAACGCGCGGGCTAATAACAGACCGTTGCCTAAGATCAGGCAGTTTTCTTTTAAAGGTGAACTGCATATTCCTTCAGAATTGGTTTCTTTTATAAGAAGTTCTCTTGAAAAAAAAGAGCAGACACTTTTTTTTCTTAACAGAAGAGGTTTTGCCACATTTTCTTTCTGCTCTGAATGCAAAGAGCCTGTCACTTGTCCCAATTGTTTTACGGCAATGGTATATCATAAAAAGAAAAACCGTATGGTATGCCATCATTGTTCTTATAATATGAGTTCCGGAATATGCAATAAGTGCGGGAAAAGTGGGCTGAAATTCGAAGGTGTTGGAGTAGAAAGATTAAAAGAGGCCCTTGAACAGTATTTTCCCGGCTCTAACATAACTTCTTTTGATAAAGATTCTCTTGGCACGATCTCTTCGTATGAAAAAGCTTTGCAAGTGATTTTAGAAGGTAAAAGTGATATCATTATTGGTACTGTAATGGTATCAAAGGGGCATAACTTCCCGATGCTCAAAAATGTAGTGATAAAATATGCAGACCATCTTTTGAGTTTTAGAGATACAAGAGCAGCAGAGAAATGTTTTCAAGTCATTACTCAAGTTGCGGGTAGAGCTGGTAGATTTGAAGGAGACGGATCTGTTAATGCTGAAGCCCTGAGTCCAGAACATTATATCTGGAAATATATTCCCGATCATAATTATACAGGATTTATGAAAGAAGAGCTTTTGTGGCGTAAAAAGCTGATGCTCCCACCCTACACCAGAATGACAATAATAAAGATTTCAGGTAATTTGGAAGATAAAGTTAAAAAACACGCAGAGGCACTTTATGGGGAAATGGAATATAAAATCGGGAAGAATAACTTTAAAAACATAGTGCTTTATCCACCTGAAGAACCTCCGTTATCCCGTATAAGAAGCAAATTCAGAATGAACATAACAGTAATATCTTCAAAAAACGGAAAAGGAGTGAAAGAGCTGTACAGTCTTCTAACTTCAGCTTCAAAACCTTCCGGAGTAAATATAAATTTTGATATTGATGCCATAAACGAGACATGATAAAAGATTATCTTGAAATTCTCAGATCTGTCCCACTTGACTTTGGCAATCCTGATGTTGATATAGAAAAAAATGAGATCGTCCTTTCAATAGGCAAAGCTGCTCTTTTCATGTATGAACGGTACTGTGAAAAGTTTCCTGTGTTTAAAAAAAAGAAAGGATTGATAATCCTGCCTGAAGGTCTTTCTGTTGGGAATGTTGTTGATTCAGTACAGGTTTTATACTCTACACATCCCGATATTTCTCAGACAAGTTTTAATGTATGCTGTGAAATCTTTAATTTTATTGAAACAAATAAGCCGGGGAAAGTTACGGTGTTATTAAGCGGTGGAAGCAGCTCACTTGTCGAACACTCAAAACATCCCCAAAAAACAATAGCAAACAACGAACATCTTTTAAACAGCGGTCTTGATATAGTCTCTTTAAATAAAAAGAGGATAGCTAATTCTTTAATAAAAGGAGGGAAATTTGCGGAACGATATCCCCATATATTTTTCAAAGTGTTTGTTATGTCAGATATTCCTTTTGATGAAGGAGAAAATTATGTCGGCAGTATGCCGTTTTACAGAAAAGATCTTGAAAACACATCTCTTAAAAAATGTGCGGACAGTAATACTTTCCATGACCACTTATTATGTTGCCTCCAACCTTTAAAAACAGGCAAAGTAGATTCTGTCAGAAAGTTTTCAGGAACCGTCAATGAACTTTTTGAACTTGTTCTGTACCATATAAAAAATAGAGAGGACCACTTGCTCGTGACAGGAGAACCGACAGTTAGAATTAGTTTGCCTGAAAAGGGATCGGGAGGAAGAATGTCCCATTTGGCTTTAATGCTTCTTCCTTTTTTAGATCGCTCTGTTTCTCTGTTAGCCCTTTCTTCGGACGGAAAGGATGGCAACTCTTCTTATGCCGGTGCAGTAATAGATTGTGTCCCTGAAAAAATTCAGAAAGATGAAATAAATAAAGCTTTGCTCAACTATGATTCGGCAACATATCTTAGCAGACATGGGTTTAGCGTTGAATCTGGTTACACTGGAATAAATCTAAATGATTTTATTGTGGTTGTAAGAAAATAACCTGAGACTATCTTAGTAACAGTACCCTTGTACACAAGGCATGCCTGAACAGCATTCACTGACTCCGGCAACACATTGCTGTCCTGCTGGAACACATGCAGTTGCACTGATAAGAACACCAGAACATTTTGATCCACCGGGTCCGGTTTTTTCTACACAAATAAATTCGCCGGATTTACACTCCCAGCAAACGGGGTATTTTTCATGAGAGTTAAGAGTATGACAATTATCGGTAGTTGTGCTGCACACTGCAGGAATACAGTTTGAACCGTCATATACCTGTCCCTGAGTACAAAGACCGCAGACAGCAGTAGATGGATTCGGAGAACATTTTACACCTTGTAATCCTTTTTCAGCATAACAGCATCCACTTGGACATTTTGATTCGCCACAGGCTTGTTGTGAGGCAAATACATTTAAACATCTGCCAAGCTGCTTGTTACACTTGAGTCCCGGATTCATTTGACAGTCGTCATCGCTTATACAACCTTTAATACATTTTCCTCCGACACAGATCATACATTTCCCACATTCTTCGTCCAATGTGCAGGATTTGTTCATGTTGTCTGTATCACAATCTGGTGCTGTGTTTCCCGTATTCCCTGTATCTCCTGTGTCTCCTGTGTTTCCTGTGTCTCCTGTGTCTCCTGAGTTTCCTGTATTGCCCGTATCACCGTTGTCCTCATCATTTACCTCATCCGGTTGTTCCCCATTTCCCGTTGGTGGCCGAGGCGGCTCGTCTCCACAGCTGGAAAAAAGAAAGACAAAAAATACTGCAAGCATCATAATGATGAATTTCTTCATTTTGTAACCTCCAATGTATAAAAAGCTCACTATTTCAACACATCCACCAAAGTCTGACTACTAAATATAGTCTCTTTCTGCTTTTTTTCAACAAAAAAGCGAAAAAAATCTAAATTTGATCCGACAGTGTGGATCAAATCCGCATGATAACCTCCTACAACCTATATAACAATTATAAAAATCAGAAAGTTGTTTTGTATGATAAAAAATTTTAAAAAAAGTTTTTAACGGCTCGAATAACAGAGAAAATATCTTCGTTTGTCAAATGTTCTCCTATGGGGACAGACACCGTTTCAGATGAAAATAAAAGAGCCTTGTAGTTTTTGCACTGATCAAGATGTGCTTTAAAAGCGGGTTGTTCAGGAAGTGTTGATGGGTAATGGATACCATACTCGATATCGTTTTTTTTAAGATGTTTTATCAGTTTATCCCTGTTTTTCACTCTTACTGTAAAAAGATGCCAGGAATGACGGATATTTTTTCTGATAAAAGGAAGGGTTATCTCTTTGTGGTCTCTCAACTCTTTAATATAGGTATCTGCAACAAAATTTCTTCTTTCTATCCACTTGTCAAGATACTTAAGTTTTACATTTAAAATTGCGGCCTGCAAAGTATCCATTCTTGAGTTGAATCCCGGAACAAGGTGAGTATGTTTTTCTTTTCTTCCGTGATCAGTAAGCAACCTTATTCTTTCTGCCAGAAAGCCACTGTTGGTAACTACAGCACCGGCATCTCCGGCAGCACCGAGAACCTTGCCGGGATAGAAACTGAATACAGCAGCATCTCCGAAGTTCCCCACTTTAATTCCTTCTATTTCAGCTCCGTGAGCCTGTGCTGCATCTTCTATTAACTTGATTCCCCTTTTGTTGCAAATGTGTTTTAATTTGTTCATTTTAGCCGGTTGTCCATAAAGATGAACGGCGATGACTGCACTTACACTTTCTCCTGTAAGTTTTTCAACACTTTCCGGAGAAATGTTATGGTCATCATCAACATCACAAAAAATAATGTTCAATCCGTTATTTACTACAGCTTCTGCTGTTGCGGCAAAAGTATTGGCGGGAACTATGACGCTACTTTTTTCAGGAAGATCCATCGCTTTCAGTAGAATGGTAAGTCCATCAGTGCCGTTTCCGCAAGTTATGCAATGTTTAGTTCCACAGTATTTTGAAAAAGAGTCCTCAAAAGCAGAAACATCATTTCCACCGATAAAACTTCCATTGGAAAAAACATTTTTTACAGCTTCATCAATTTCCTCTTTAAGCAGGTTATACTGCTTTTTCAAATCAAGAAATTTTACGGTCAATTTCTGTTGCCTCCTTTGGATCAGAGCGATTAATTATAAGCTAAAACCAAGCTTAGTCAAACGAAAAAACTGTTTTGCCGGACTTAATTCAATTTGTAAAATAATGGGGATATATTTTTTTGTGTTCATCCACCCACTTTTTCATTTTTATGATCATTTCTTCATAGGGAGGAACGGTGAAAGAGAAGTCGGTTCTTTTGTTTATCAGAGATCTGTTTGAAACAGTTTTTTTATCTGGAACTATTGTTAAAGAGCCTTTTTTAAAATATTTGTTGAAAAGGGTTAACAAATCGAATTTGGTGACAGCTTTGTTGTTGACAAGATTGTATATTCCTGTCAGATTTTCTTCTATTGCTTTTTCCATTGCTTCGGCAAGAGTAAGTGTTGTAACTCCTGTCCAGATAACTTTTGTGTATCCATCTATTTTTACAGACTGTTTCATGAACCAGTTGAACAGTCCCACTCCTTTGACATTGATGTCTGGACCTATTATTGAATTCCGGAAAGTAAGGTTCTTAGAATCATTTATTTCTCCGAGAGCTTTTGTTCTGTCATAAAAGGCTTTTCCATCAGGAAAGTTTTTCTCACTGTAATTACCTTTTTCTGTCGAAAAAACACAGTCGGTGCTCATATGTATCAATTTAGTTTTTCTGTTTTTAAGTATTTTGGCGGCAAAATGAGGAAGGTAGCTGTTTAAATAGACAGCTCTATCCGGATAGCGCTCACAGTCCTTGATCAGCAGACCGATACAGTTTATTACAGCATCAAAATTTTCTGCAGTTAAAAGAGACTTAAGAAAATCACGGTCCATTGCATCTCCGGTAATATTTTTGCCGTAAGGGAAAGGACTCTTTGAAAAAGTTGACACTTCATGTCCCCGTTTAATAAAATAGAGGGATACTGTATGTCCCGCCATTCCATTGGCACCGAGAACCAATATTTTCATGATCAATTATTATTTATGGAGTCCTGAATAAAAGGAAGCTTAAGAAGCATTTCTTCAAGTTCTTTTCCATTAAGACGGTATGTGTTGTCTGAGTTGTACTCAGTTTTTTCTTCTACTTTTTCTTTTCCTCTGCCCGATACAGGTTCTTGGCAGCTGTTACCTTTGCTGTCAGCAGGAATTCTGTAGTAGTCCCCCATATCAACAGCTTTTCTCATATCTTCTTTTGTAACCAGAGTTTCGTATTTTTTTTCACAGTGTCGGGGTCCAATGATCTTTATTCCGTTGTCCGATTTAAATATTTTTATTAAGGTTTCTGCAAGAAGACCAATCTTGGCAGCAGGTGATTTTTGAACAAAAATATCTCCCTGCAACCCATGTTCAAAGGTATACATAACAAGATCGACAGCATCATCAAGAGACATCATAAACCTTGTCATTTCAGGATTTGTTACAGTCAGAGGAAGTCCGCTTTTTATCTGTTGGCAAAAAAGAGGTATCACCGAGCCTCTTGAAACCATGACATTGCCGAACCTTGTACAGCAAATTAATGTTCCGCCATCAGGAACGGTTTTACTTTTTGCTATCGCACACTTCTCCATTAAACCTTTGCTCATACCCATTGCATTTATAGGGTAAACTGCTTTATCGGTACTTAAAACCACCACTTTTTTTACATTATTTGCAATTGCTGCCGCCAAAGTGTTTTCAGTTCCGATGATGTTTGTTTTAACTGCTTCAACTGGAAAAAACTCACAACTTGAAACCTGCTTCAATGCTGCTGCACTGAAAACAAGGTCAACTCCTGCCATCGCAGAATTTATACTGTCGTAGTCTCTTACATCACCTATGTAAAATTTAAGCTTTTCATTGTTATACTTTATTCTCATGTCATCTTGTTTCTGTTCATCTCTTGAAAAAATACGGATCTCTCCGATCTCTGTTTGCAGAAAACGGTCCAAAGCCGCATTCCCGAAAGAGCCTGTTCCACCTGTTATCAGTAAGGTTTTATTTTTGAGCATAACTTTTCTCCTTCATTTGCAATTCTATCTCAGAGAGACTACAGGAACTTTCTCCTTTGCATATTCTTTCACTATAATCAATCATATCTATAAAAGACTAAATTTACCCCGACATTATAAAATAAAAAAAAAGAACATCAACTTTTTTTACAAAAGAAGAGGTAAGACTGGCATTTGTCTGTTAGAATTTTTTATTTTTTAAGTTAAAACCTGACGTTGACCGAAAGGCCTAAGATCAGATCGACACTGCTTTTATCAATTATATTGAATGCTGTGGGGCTGGGGTTAGTGTCGCTCTTTTTACCGCCGTCTATTGATATGTACCCTCTCAGCAAGTGACCTTTGAACACCCAGTCGGCCCATATAGTGCCGTACCCCCGTCTTAAGAGACCGTCTTTCAGTGTGAACATAGGAAAAAGAGCAGAGAATTTTTTACTGTGGTCTACTTTGGAATGGGCAGGCAGTTGGTAATAACCGACTTCCCATTTCAATGAGAATGAGTTGTTGAACCAATGTCTGTGATTAAATCTTATTGCCTGGTGATTTGTTCCAAAGGGGTGTGCAAGGGAAAGCCCTTGATATTGAAGTCCTTCAATGGGGTAGTTGTGATGTCTGTAAAATGACCGTGCCGTTTTTGAATACTCAAGTCTGAAAATATTGTTCTCTGTTGCCATAAAAATGCCGTACAAATATGCCCTTTCATAAAACCTGAAGAGAATATAAGGGAGAACAAATTTATCATCTTCCACTTGCCATATTGCACTTATATCTGTTCCGGCTTCCTGAAAGTAAAATTTAAAGACTCTGATGGCAGGAACCAGTTTGTGAAAGGGAATATGAAATGTAAAATCTATCGCACCGAAGCCCTCTGAATCCCATTTGCCTCCAGTGACATTGGATTTTCTTCCCCCCACAAGATATGGATATTCATATATTTTATAGTTGGGCATTCCTTCACCGCTGTAAAGCATAGTACGAGTCATCCCGAGTTCAAAAAAGCTGAAAAGTCCTCTCGGTCTGTATGTGAGCCTCATAGCAAAGATTTCCGGATTTGATACATCCTCTCTTTCTTCTTTAAGCCAACCTTTCATGATAAGGAAATTCCAGTCTCCCCAAAACCTTATAGTTTCTTCATTCTGAAGTTTTACCATCCAGTAAGGCTCGGCATTGGATGAAAATAAAAGTCCGTACTCACCTGGACCCAGATGTATATTGTCTTTTCCGCCAACTAAAGAAAGTTTCCAAAGCTGGAGTTTTGCATAAACACGGTGCATCTCTATATCGAATCCGTCCCACTGTCCTTTTTCATAGTAGTTGTATTGACGGAAGTCCCAGTACACACCGAAAATATCCATTAAGACCAGCCCCCCCTTCTGACTGAACATCAATGTTCCCGGCTTGTCGAATATTTTTCCTGAGGCTCCAGGGATAAAGTTGCCCGGTCTGTTAGAGTAATAGTACTCAAATCCGGCACTTGAAATTATCTGCCAGTAGTTTTTCTGTGCAACACCATGCAAGGAGGGACTTATCTTATAAGGATTTACAAGAAAAGGGAGGGTTTCTGAAAAACTTCGTGGCAGAATTGAAAAAGATTCTCTCGGTATGGAAAACCTTGCCTCAATATAATCTATCGCCATTCGATCTTCAGTATTTATATGAAAAAAGGAACTTGCATTGAACCCGTCATCTTCTTCATGAGATAGTCTGGGTTCGGCAATAAAGGTTGCCCCCTTTAAAGTAAAGATGCTTAAGAAAACAAGTAGAGCAGTTGAAAATTTAATACCTGATATTTTTTTCATGATAAGCTCATAGTTATGTTTTATTGAATTTGGCTATACTCCGACCCCTGAATATTTAAAAAGCTTTCTGGCGGTGTCGTCTTTAGCATAAATATTTCTGAGATCAAAAAAATAATTATCTTTCATGGAGGTTTTTATTTTTTCAAGATCAAGTCCTCTGAACTGATTCCACTCTGTAAGAATTATCAGTGCATGAGAGTCTTTGACAGTTTCATAGCTGTCAGAACAGTAGGCAATGTCTTTGCTGTAATTTTTGAGCCTCCATTTTGCTTCTTTAAATCCTTGCGGGCAGAAAGCTTTTATTTTTGCCCCTTTCTTTATAAGTTCAGGGACTATTACAAGAGATGGAGCTTCCCTCATGTCATCAGTTTCAGGTTTAAATGTAAGTCCGAGCACAGCTATGGTCTTTTCTTTCAGATCCCCCATTGCAAAGATCACTTTTTTTACCATCTCCATTTTTTGTTTTTCATTTGCTTCAATTGCCGCCCTTATAACATTCAACTCGACTCCACTGCTTTTTGCTATGTCAACGATAGCTTTTGTATCTTTGGGAAAACAGCTTCCTCCGTATCCGCATCCGGCATGTAGAAATTTCGGACTGATCCTTCCGTCCATACCCATTGCTTTTGCTACTTCCTGTACATTTCCTCCCACCTTTTCAGCAAGAAGAGCCATTTCATTGATAAAAGATATTTTAACAGCAAGAAAAGCGTTGCTGGCATATTTTATAAGTTCGGCTGTTTCAATGTTGGTGAAAACAAAAGGTGTGTTATTTATATAGAGGACTCTGTAAACTTTTTTCATGATCTCCTGAGCTTTGTCGGACTCACACCCTATAACTATCCTGTCCGGATGTGTAAAGTCATGAATAGACTTTCCTTCTCTTAAAAACTCGGGATTCGAAACCACATCGAAATCCACTTTGAAATTTCTTTTTGCAAGTTCTTTTTCGACAGTTTTTTTTACAAGTTGTCCGGTACCCACAGGGACCGTAGATTTGTCAACTATCACTTTGTAGCTGTCCATATGCTTCCCTATCTCACCTGCTACAGCAAGAACATACTGGAGATCCGCACTTCCATCATCTTTTGGAGGTGTTCCTACAGCTATGAAAAGGACACCAGTATTTTTTACCGTGAATTCAATGTCGCTGGAAAAAGAAAGCCTTTTATACAGGGAGTTTCTATTTACGACATCATCGAGTCCCGGCTCATATATAGGCATTACCCCATTTTTAAGTCCGGCTATCTTTTTTTCATCAATATCCATACATATTACTTCATGTCCGAAATCAGCAAGACATGCTCCTGCAACAAGACCCACATATCCGGAACCGATAACACCGATCTTCATGATATACTCCACCTGAACATAAAAAATCAACGGTGGATATTAACAAAAGTTTTTGACATATGTCAAGTTTCGGGGACACTCTTGACAAACCGGTTTTCATTTTATAGAGTTTTAAGCATCAGGTTCAATTCAGGCTTGTTTTTTTTATTTTCAGGAGGTTATATTATGACTCAGAAAGCTGATATCAAGTGGTCGGAACTAAGGTTCAGTTACATTAAGTGCGACTACAGATTTATTGCAAGATTTAAAGACGGAAAGTGGGATGAGGGGGAACTTTCCAACGATGAGTTTTTAAGGATACACGAAGGCTCCACCTCCATTCATTATGGACAACAGTGTTTTGAAGGTATGAAAGCATACACTACTAAAGAAGGAAAGACTGTTCTTTTCAGACCTGACAGAAATGCTGCCAGAATGAGGAACTCATGTGAGCATCTTCTCATGGCGGTTTACCCTGAAGAGAAGTTCATTGAAGCTGTCAAAAAAGTTGTAAAAGCCAATGAAAAGTTTGTCCCTCCCTATGGTAGCGGCTCTTCTCTTTATATAAGACCTTTTATGATAGGAGTAGGTGAAAATGTAGGAGTAAGACCCGCTCCCGAATATATATTCTGTATCTTTGTAACTCCCGTAGGCCCTTATTTCAAAGGCGGGTTGGCTCCATGTCATTTTGT
The DNA here is from genome assembly GCA_007132725.1 of Candidatus Sumerlaeota bacterium. Lineage (GTDB taxonomy): Bacteria > UBP6 > UBA1177 > UBA1177 > UBA1177 > SLGQ01. The sequence continues at coordinate 1,014 of SLOD01000016.1, read as the reverse complement.
TACTTCGAAATATGACAGAGCGGCACCGAGAGGAACAGGGGGAGTTAAGGTTGGCGGCAACTACGGAGCAAGTCTTCTTGCCCATAAGGAAGCGGCTGAAGCAGGATTTGCTGACTGCATATATCTTGATCCCGCAACCCATACTAACATTGAAGAGGTTGGAGCTGCCAATTTTTTCGGAATCACTCCCGACAATACTTTTGTGACTCCGAAATCTCCTTCGATACTTCCTTCCATTACTAAGTACAGCCTTATGCACCTTGCAAAAAACAACCTTGGGATGAAGGTTGTAGAAAAAGAAGTTCCTGTTGACTCACTTGGAGAATTCGCTGAGGCGGGTGCGTGTGGAACAGCTGCTGTTATTACACCGATAGGCTCTATTACCCATGAAGGTAAAAAATATAAATTTTACGGGGAAGGTAACGAAGTAGGCCCAATGACCCGCAAACTTTACGAAACACTCACTTCGATCCAATACGGAGATATCCAGGGACCAGAAGGATGGGTGGTGGATATCTGATTTTCTAATCTTTAAGTTTTTTTAACGGTTTTTCTACCGGTGATACAACTCTTGAAATGATTCCAAGTGATTCGCTTTCTTCACATATGAGTTTTACTATCATCATGAGAGGTACGGACATTATCATCCCGGGAATATCCCAGATAAATCCCCAGAAAACCAACCCGAACAATACTGTTACGGTATTAAGCCTCATCTTGTTCCCCATTATCAAAGGATCAATTATATTTCCGATAGTTACCTGTATGACAGTTAGTATCCCAAGCAGGACAAATGTTCTTAAAGAAGAGTCAAACTGAATAAACCCCATAAGCACCGGGGGAACAGTAGCGATGATGGAGCCTATTGAGGGGATAAAGTTAAGAAGAAAAGTAATAAATCCGAAAAAAAGAACAAATTTAAGTCCGAAAAAGTAACAGACTAATCCTACCAGTATTCCGGTAACTGCACTTATAAAAAATTTTGCAGCCATATACGATGAAAGGGAGCTTCTG
>SLOD01000021.1 GCA_007132725.1 Candidatus Sumerlaeota bacterium | reverse complement strand
TCTGAATGGCATTCAGAGGGTCGTCGGTTCGAGCCCGATCAGCTCCACCACTTTTCGTCCGAACAACCATTACATGTTTATAAAGAGGAATGCTGTTGCTGAAATTGCAATACAAGATAGATGAGCCGGGCTACTTAACAAGAACACACCTAAATCTGAACGGGGTGCTACGGAAGTGGTAGCTCACACTCCCCACATCAAAATCTACACTCCATGCAAAGTCTGTATCATCTGAAAGCAAAGACGATGACCAAAATATCCCCGTATCTTCAAAAACACTATATTTACCGGAATTGTCAACAAAAGGACAGCCATCACAGTCAGAGTCTCTACAATCAGTCCATGACAGACAACTATCGGTGACTCCACATGGACCCCCTGTAACTGTAAGATGACATTCTTGAATAAGACTCCTTTTCTCTCCTATGGTAGGAAGTTTCCCTCCCATATTTTCACAATAATTGATCGCATCATCTTGAATCATTGTCTCTTCTAATATATCTGACCAATAAAATCCAGCATGATCATGGGGAAAAAGTTCCCCTTCATCTCCACAGGAAGCATCTTTACATCCATGATCACAAATTTCTTTAACATCTTCTTTGTTCCCACAGGAATCATACCAGTAAACATCTCCACCATAACATTTAGCCTCATAGTTGCTTTCACAAACCGGATCACCGGTATTTCCTGAGTCTCCTGTATTTCCAGTGTTTCCTGTATTTCCAGTGTTTCCAGTGTTTCCCGTGTCTCCAGCATCTCCTGTGTCTCCAGTGTTTCCAGTGTTTCCAGTGTTTCCAGTGTTTCCAGTATCTCCAGTGTCTCCCGTATTTCCAGTGTTTCCTGTATCATCCTTTGTTCCACCATCACAACCCCACGAAATAAGGGCGAAAACCAGAAACATAACAACTGCAAGTTTCTTCATTTTTTTCTCCAACGAAAAATAAACATATCAGCAATACAACAAAAGCATATAACGATTTGTTTTTAATTTCAAGTTTCCAGATATCTTACCATACGAGTTACACCCTTTAAAGGGTGCTTTGTGCCATGGCTTTCATATAATCGTTTTTTTTGTCCGGTGCAAGCAATTTCAGTTGGGTAGCGGCACTAACCACTTGACTCATTTCTTTCTTTTTTTAATCAATTAGTTATAATGTTTCAGCAATGTTCAGATTTTTGGGGGAGTTATGAAGAAGTTTTTAATTGCAATGCTTTTATTGTCGGCACTTATAATGGTTTCGTGTAGTGGTAAGACAAAAAATGATACCGGAGACACAGGGGATACAGGCGACACAGGCGACACAGGAGATACAGGAAATACAGGAAATACAGGGGATACAGGAGATACAGGAGACACAGGAGATACAGGGAACACAAATTATAGGTTTGGCGTTTTCCCGCCAGGCAATAAGTATGACGGTTACAAGTCTGCCATAGATTTAAAAATAACTGAACCAAGAGTTATTTTATCATGGGATGATTTTGAACCGGAAAAAGGCAATTTTAATTTTCAAAAATATGATAATTTGTTTGCTTTATTTTCATTTAACAACATAAAGCCCATCGTAACCATAAAAAGTGACTCTTCTTGGGGTACGGAAGGTGGCTTTCATGAAAAAAAAGCTAATCCCCCAATAAACATGCAGGATTATATTGATTTTTTAACGGTTTTAATTGAAAGGTATAAACATTATGTTGATTATTGGCAAATAGAAAATGAAGTTTTTGATATTCCTCCCCATGATATGTTTTGGGGTGGAACAAGACAAGAATATATTGAACTGTTAAAAAATGCATATACAACGATAAAAGAAATAGACCCCGATTCTAAAGTAGTTTTAAACGGGTTGGCTAATGGTCTGTTTATTGAAATAGATGAAGGCAATAATGAAGTAATAGAGTTTTTTAATTACATAATGGATCATGGTGATTATTTTGATGTTATTGATTTTCATTATTATTTTTCACCAAGTCAAATTGAAATGATTGTTGATATATTAAATAATGCTATGCAAACGCGTGGATATAATAAGCACTTAATTATTACCGAAGCAGGAGATATTGATATAAGATTATTTGGACGGCATATTATATTAGGCGAAAAGACCCCAACAATTGAAGAACTTATGGAAATTGATGATGTTAAAAACAAAATTGAAGAGTTAACCGGAAATGGTGGTATTACAAGCGATAAACTGATAACTTTTGGCATTTTTCTTACAGAGAACCCCCACTCAAGACCAGTTATTGAAAGGTATCAAGCTGAAAATTTAGTTAAAAGAATTTGTTTATCTTTCAGCTTAGGTGTTGAATCCTTTAATTGGCTTGGGATGATTGAGCTGAGAGAGCATAACACTCCTGACTGGTTCTTTACAATTATGCCTCTTATGGATTACGATGGAAATCATAAGCCCGCTTATTATACCTATAAACTCATAATTGATAAACTGGATGGAATTAACAATGTACAGAAAATCAGCGATTATGTTTATAAATTTTCATATAATAATGGAAAACCGTCAACTTATATTGCATGGATTGAAAATGACGAAACTACAATTGATCTTTCAGGAGAAATATCAGGTAATGTTAAAGTGACTCATATAATTACAACAAGAGGGGAAACAGATAGTGATGCTTTGGCAAGATCAGTTGATTCAAAATCAATAGAGATCTCCAACACTCCTGTAATTATAAGCAAAAACTGATGGGTAGCACAACCGTTTTTTACATTATGCCAAAAACTCTGAGGAAATTACTTTGCACAACGGAAACCGTTGAAGTCAAGCTGGTTACTTGGAAGGAGACCGCCCCTTGAGGAAGAACGCAGGGTGTATTCAAATCTGCTGTACCATGAGCCACCGCGCATGACGCGGGAATCAGCTGTTTCTGGTCCGGCAGGATCTTCTGACGGGGAATTTTCGTAATAATCTTCATCATACCAATCATGAACCCATTCCCATACATTACCTATCATATCATAAGCTCCATAAGGAGAAACACCGAGAGGTTTGCTTCCGACAGGCATAGTACCTCCTGTTCCACAGCCAGGATCATCGTAACTTAAATCATAAAATACAGCATGATCACAGTTGATAGCAGGGGTGTTTCCCCATGGATATTTATAACTTTCCTCTTCACAGTTTATATAAAACTCACATCCCCCTCTTGCTGCTTTTTCCCATTCTGCTTCTGTCGGCAGTCTTTTGCCTGCCCACTCACAATATGTTGCGGCATCATACCAGGTTACACAGTTTACAGGGTGATCTTCCTTGTCTGCAGCACCATAGTTACAGCTCTCTTCTGTTCCCGTCAGAGGACACACTCCATCTTCAACACAAGCTTTATATTGAGCAACAGTTACAGGGTATTTATCTATATGGTATGTTGAAAGTGTAACTATATGATATGGCTTTTCTATATTCTGGCACTCGCTGTCAACAGCTTCATTGCAACCCATCCAGAAACTACCGGCCGGAATCGTAACCATTTCAGCTATCTCTGCTGTATCATCCGGTACCTCAAAATCATCAGTCTCCTTTTCATCATCAGAATATTCCGAACTGTCTGCACTTTCATCATTGCCAGGATACTCCGTATCATCATCAGCCCCGCTTTCATCAGGATACACACAGACTTCATCCTGACAAACAAGATGTCCTCTGCATGTATCGTTTTCAAAACAGGGCTCTCCTTCTTTTCCAAGCCGGCTATCTTTGAAGTCTGAGCACCCTCCAAACAGAAATATAAGTAAAAGAAAAACTGCTTTCATAAAAAACATTCTTTTTCCGTTTTTCAATCTTCCCTCCAACTCATTGAAACAAGCTGAACAAACTAAGTCATTCTAACAAATTATTCTTGGAAAATAAATTTTATAGCTGATCTAAATTAAAAGTTTATCCTGAAAGCAACATCGAACAGTGTGGTATCTTTAAAATCGTTGAACATAAATTCGAGCCTCATTTCGACACCCAGTCCAAAACGGTTAGTGATATCAAAATCGACACCCCATTTCAGATAAGGGCTTCCTCCAATTTTAAATTTGTTTCTGGAGTTCTCCCAGTATTCCGTACCAAGATGAAAACCTCCTCCAAAAATAAGGAACGGACACCATCGCCCAGTATCCCACTGCCCTTTCACTCCAATGTTGATAGAGTTGAGAAAGAAGAAAAGGTCTTCCTGTTGAAGAGAAGGACCTATAAGATTACCAGCCTTATACATACGATACTTATAGCTTATCTCCATACCTATAAATTGTGCAAAAGCAGGTTCAAAATGATACCCTATCTGGAAAGCATCCCTGTTGTCACCGTTTTTGTAATGGAACATAGAATAACCAACATTGATCCCTGAATGCCAGTTAGTAGTTGAATGTTTTGATGAACCTTTTGCCCACACTGAACTGAAAACAAAAACAAACAGAACAAGAACAAAAATCTTTTTCATAGCTCCCCCCAAACAAAAAAATTACCAAAACATTTAAGCTTAAAGTGAAAAAATTGTCAATCAAATTTTTGCTGAAAAAGCTACATCCTTTCAACCGTTCCAATACCGAGCAAACTGAGCCCCAGCTTTATAGTTTCCGCCGTTATATATGCCAGATTCATTCTTGAAATCACCATATCTTCTTCACATTTAAGTATGGGGCATGAGTTATAAAATGTGCTGAATTTTTGTGCAAGATCAAAAAGATGTTCGGCAATTAAGTTGGGTTTATAGTAGTCGGCTGCTTTCTCAACAACTTCGGGAAATCTTACTATAGCGACAGCGATCTGTTTTTCTATGCCGGTTTCAAATGTGATCTCCTTTGTAATGTCAGGCAGGAAACCTGCTTCTTTCGCCCTTCTGAGCACAGATTGCACCCTCGCATAGGAATATTGAAGGTAGGGAGCTGTGTTTCCGTCAAAATTAAGTGCCTTTTCCCATGAAAACTCTATGTTACTTGTCCTGTTCTGAGAAAGATCGGCATATTTGACTGCACCTATTCCTACAACTTTTGCAATATTTCTTTTTTCATCTTCAGGAAGCTCAGGATTCTTTTCATTTACAACATCGTAAGCCCTCTTTTCCGCCTCATCAAGCAAATTTGAAAGGTGTATCGTATTGCCACCTCTTGTGCTTATCGTCACCCCTTTAAAACTCATTATACCGAAAACTACATGGGCAAACTCCATATCCCATCCCGCTTTCTTTGCGATAGAGAAAACCTGTCTGAAATGAGCCTGCTGACGATCATCGGTCACATAGACAGCCTTATTCATTTTATAAGTATCGTTTTTGAATTTTACTGTCGCAAGATCGCTTGTCGCATAAAGATATGCACCATCTTTTTTTCTGATTATACATGGATGGAGATTTTCCTCTTCATCGAAATAGGCCACCAAAGCCCCTTCATCTTCCTTTACTATTTCCTTTTTTAAGAGTTCTTCAACAACCTCCGGCATCAGACTGTGATAGAAAGACTCCCCGTACCATGTATCAAAATCTACATCCATACGGCTGTATATTTTCTTTATCCCGGCAACAGAAACCGTTACAAATTCTTTCCAGAGTTTCAGGTTTTCTTCATCTCCTGACTGTACTTTTTTAAGCTCTCCTCTTGCAAGTTCTTCAAGAACATTATCCTTTTCAGACTCCTCCTGAAATTTTATATATATCCTTTCAAGTTCTCTGACAGGATCTTTTTCGTAAGAATCTTTATCAAGCCACATGCGGTAACCCACTATAAGTTTGCCGAATTGAGTTCCCCAGTCACCGAGGTGGTTATCTGCAATAACTTCATAACCCACATATCTCATTATTCTTTTTATACTGTCACCGATTATGGTAGTCCTCAGATGACCTACATGCATAGGCTTTGCGATATTGGGAGAAGAGTAATCAATAACAACTACTCCGCTAAGGTTCTTGTGGCTGAAACCCCATTTTTCAGATACGGACCCGGCAACAACTCCGGATACGAATTCATTCTTCAAAAAAATATTTATAAAACCGGGACCTGCAACTTCAAGTTTTTCTATTACCTTGTTTTCAGGAACACTGCTTATTAACTCCTGGGCAAAAACCTTTGGAGCTTTTTTAAAAAATCTGGCTGAAGTCAGTGCAAAATTAGTCTGATAGTCACCGAACTCCTCACTGCTCGCCGGCTGGATCACCAGTTTGTCCCACTCATTGAAACCGCTTTCCGTCTTTTGAACGGCTTTCTTAAAAAGCCCTTCTATCCTTCTTGCAACAAGTTCCATAACTTCACCTCATCATATATGACAGGTTTCTATATCACAAACTTTCAAACAGCTCAACTTTTATAAACCTGAACTTTTCTACACAAATTTCTTTTTCTTGACTTGAATCTTTTACCTTTATACTCTTTTTTTTGCTACTTGGTTTTGTTGTTAATTTAATTTTAAGGGGAAGAACAATGGTAAAGATCGTAGAATGTGTTCCTAACTTTTCAGAAGGAAGAGATATGTCTGTCATTGATAGAATAACAGATGAAATTAAAAAAGTGAAGGGGGTGAAACTCCTCGATGTGGACCCGGGATACGATACAAATAGAACCGTCGTTACTTTTGTCGGCAATCCCGAAGCTGTAAAAGAAGCCGCTTTCCAGGCAGTCAAAAAAAGCCATGAACTTATAGATATGAGCAAACACAAAGGAGCTCATCCCAGATTCGGAGCATGCGATGTCTGCCCTGTAATTCCTGTAAGCGGTGTTACAATGGATGAATGTGTTGAAATAGCACGGGAACTTGGAAAACGACTTGGAGAAGAACTGGACTTTCCTGTTTATTTTTATGAGTACGCTGCCACTTCTCCTGAAAGAAGAAACCTTGCAACAGTAAGAAAAGGTGAGTATGAAGGACTTGAAGATAAACTGAAAGACCCCAACTGGAAGCCCGATGCCGGCCCTGCCGAATTCAGACCGACCAAAGGAGCTACAGCAGTTTCCGCCAGAGAATTCCTTATCGCCTACAACATCAATCTCAATACAACCAACCATAAAAAAGCAAACTACATAGCATTCAGGATCCGTGAGCAGGGCTATACAAAAAAAGACAAAGACGGCAACATAGTTAAAGATGAAAATGGAAAAAAAGTGATGATGCCCGGTCTTTTTAAAAACTGTAAAGCTATCGGCTGGTATGTTGATGATTTTAAAAGAGCTCAGATATCCATAAACCTTACCAACTATAAAGTTACAAATATGCATCATGTTTTTGACGCCGCATCCGAAATCGCAGAAAAACGGGGTATGAGGGTAACAGGAAGCGAAATCGTAGGCGTAATTCCAAAAGAAGCTATCCTTGAAGCAGGGATACATTACCTTGAAAAACAGGGAACCTGTGCCGGACAAAGCGAAGAAGAAATAATAAAAATAGCCGCCTTTTCTCTCGGTCTTTCTGATGCCACTCCGTTCAATCCTAAAGAAAAGATCATAGAGAACCTTGTAAAAGAGGACTCCGGTCTTGTAGATCTCACTGTTACCGGATTTGCCGATCTCCTTGCCAGTGATTCACCTGCTCCGGGAGGCGGATCCGTTGCAGCTCTCTGTGGTTCTTTGTCCGCATCACTTTGCAGTATGGTCGCTAATCTAACTTACAACAAAGCAGGCTACAAACAATACAACGATGAAATGAACAGTATCGCCAAAAAAATGCAGATCAAAAAAGCGGAACTTCTTCACCTGATAGACGAAGACACAAATGCTTTCAACATTATGATGGATGCAATGAAAGCTCAAAACAAAGCCGGTAAAAGCGGAACTGCTGAAGAGGTTGCTTTGGCGGATAAAAGAATGTATGAAGCTAACAAATATGCAATTTCTATCCCTCTCAAAGTTCTTGAAACAACGGCAGAACTTCTGCCTGAGATAAAAACGATCGCTGAAAAAGGAAATCAAAATGCGGTGAGCGATGCCGGGGTAGGAGCTCTTCTTGTCCAGTCCGGAGTTAAAGGAGCGGCACTGAATGTCAAAATAAACCTAATGAATTTTTCAAAGGACGACCCATTCTACAAAGAGTCGGTTGAAAAAATGAATTCCGTTCTTGACACTATAGACAATCTTGTCAGTGATGTTCTTGATATAGTTGACAAAAAAATATCTTAATCGTTTTTCGTATATTTTCTTGACCTGAAGAACAAAAAAAATAATCTTGTTGAAGTTATATTGTTTTTCGTATGGAGTTTTTCATGACAAATGCTTTAACTTTTGTTTCTGGAGCTGCTGTAGGTAGTGCTGAAGTCAGCAAGTACCCATGGCTCGATTATTTTGTACCGATGCTTGTTATAGCTCTTTTAATTGCACTTGTTTACATCATCTGGAGCTATCAGAAAGGACTCAAAGGACATCCAAGAGAAATTTACCTGATGTTCTTTACCAAGGTAACTGAATACTCAGCTTACGGAGGTATTAACCTCGCATTTGTTCTCTATCTTTCTCACGACATGGGATTGAGCGACATTCAGGCAGGAACATTTATGGGTGTTTATGCGATCGGACTTTCATGTCTTGCTATGATCGTCGGGCCTGTATGCGACACTATAGGCATTAAAAAAACTCTTCTTGTGGGGGCATACACCCTCCTTTTCTCCCGTATATTAATGCCTTTCATGCCTAATCTCATCCTTGCGACTCTTTTCGGATTTCTGCCCATGGCTCTGGGTATTGCCATAACCGGGCCTGTTATTTCTGTTTCAATTAAACGGTTTACCACACCTGCAACAGCTACCCTCGGTTTCGGTATGTTCTACACCCTTATGAATGTGGGTTGGGCTGTAGGTGCATGGATGTTCGATACTGTAAGAAGAGCATTCGGAGAAACAGCTGAAATAGCGATACCGATAGTTAACACAAGTATTTCAACTTACCAGTTCATTATTCTTATCGGTTTCTTCATTAACATCCCCGACCTGATCGCCATCCTGCTCATGAGAGATGGTGCTGAAATGACCGAAGAGGGTGTCCGTATCAATCCTCTTGCTAAACTCGGGGACGGAGGCAACTTCATAACAGGAATTATCAGTACTGTTAAAAATACTGCGATCAAAACCGGAACCCAAATTAAAAATGTGTTTGGAGAAAGGGCTTTCTGGGTATTCATATTCATGTTGTTTACAACTGTCTTTGTAAGACTTACTTTTGAACATTTTCACCTTACATTCCCTAAATACGGTATCAGAATATTTGGAGAAGGTGTTCCTATCGGAAGTGTTTACGGTGTCCTGAACCCCGTTCTTGTAGTTTTTCTTGTTCCTTTAGTGGCAGCAATAACTACAAAAGTAAGCTCATACAAAATGATGCTCATAGGAACTTTTATATCTGCTTCTTCAGTATTTCTGGCAGTAATGCCCCATAGCTGGTTTGAGCCGATGGTAGACACATGGTTCGGTGAACTTATTTTTGTCAGATGGCTTGATCTTCCTGTAGAAAGCAGAAGTGCCCTTTTCTTCCCCCTTATTTTCTTTATTTTTATATTCACCATAGGGGAAGCTTTGTGGTCACCGAGGCTTATGCAGTTTACAGCTCAAATAGCTCCAAAAGGAAAAGAAGGATCATACATATCGCTTGCCATCCTTCCCTGGATATTTGCAAGAGCTTTAGGCGGACCTCTTTCAGGATGGCTTCTTGAAATGTATTCACCAATGGGACTTCCTTCAGGAGTTGAACACTATCCACGACATTTTATGATCTGGGTATGGGTCGGCTCAATTGCAATAGTATCTCCTATCCTTCTATTTGTACTTAAAAAACTTTTTATGAAAGCTGAAGCCGGTTCTGTCGAGAAAGTTGCCTAATTTTTCTCTTAACAACTATCTGTTATCTGCAACAACAAAATCTATATAATCAATAAAAAAGTAATGAGGAAATCTTCCTGCTGACTCAGACGGTTTAAGTTTGATCTTTCTCAGCCCCTTTTCAATATGGGAACTGCAGATAAAGTTTTCCATACGGTGTTGATCTGTCGTTGTAAAATCAATACTGCAGACAGGAGCATCGTCAACATAGAGGTCGAACACCCCCATCTTCTCCCCTGTTAAAGCGGAAATTGTTATTTTGTAACTTCCTGAAATATAAAAATACTGTCCAAATGTGTAGAATTGAGCTTTACTGGCAAAACGGCAGAAAAAAAGTTCCTGATCATGAGCTATGGCATGGTATGGCGGTGAAATGCTAATATATTCATCAAGAAAACTTCTTTCAGGAAAAACATTACAGTAATCCGGGGCACCTTGAATGGGATACTTCTTATGTTCCATATGAATTCGCATTATACCCGGATGAGTTTCAACATCCAGCTTTGAAATAACAGGTGGATCTACATTTTTATCGTCCTTTTCAAACCTTGCTATATAGAAGTTCCTGTCAGGATAATAAGGGAACAATCTCTGATTCTGGCTTACTCCAAGATCCCGGACATATATGATATCATTTTTGTCAACATCGGAGTGGTCCATTAAAACAAAACCTGAACCGTACATTAACTGTGGAGAAACAAAGACTACAGCATTTGTAATACCTTTTTCATTTACACTGTCTCTCAGTTTTGCATCAACTCTCCAAAACCCGAGAGAATACGTTGATAAAAGCTCAGGATAAACAACAAAAAAGTGAACTATCAATGAAGCTGTAAATATTGAAACAGTTACCGTCTTAAAAATAGGGGATAATATTTTTCCGCTTGTTTTAAAAATAAAAGTTCTGTTAAACCCGTATGCAACACAAATTATCAGAAAAAAAGCTGTTTCATAATAATATCTCGGACCGAAAACATTTCCGTCAAAATAGAAGAAAAAATATCCTCCCGCATTAAAAAGAAAAATCGACAGTAAAAATATGAGACTTTTAAAATGGGTCTTGCTCTCTGCCAACAGAAAACTCAATATGATAAACACCATCATCAGAGGATGAAGAAGAAGGTTCATTATCAAAGGAGAGAGTCTTTTATAAGTAATAAAAAAAGCGTGGCCCCATGTTAAACCTTCGACAGGAAGTATGTTCCAATTTGAGTTAGGACAACCCGTACCCATACCGAAACGGTGACACATATCCCGGGGTTCGCTGTAGTTGAAATATATATCCTGCTTAAATATTAAAAAATTTCCAGTATATGCATAGTTTATCAAAAACAGCAGAAGAAGAAAAGGTAAGAAAGCTCCAAAAGCTATTACCATTTTTTTAATAACATCGCTTTTCTTTATGTTGACCAAAGCTGTCAAAGCAAGAGGAATTGTCAAAAAAAGTGCATTCTGGGGTCTGGTAATAACCAAAAAACCCATAGAAACTCCGCATATTACTGGAAAAATTATCGCTTTTTTGTAAAGAGAAACTATAAAACTGTAAACAACAGAAAGGGTCATTGCAGCACAAAAAGAGTGTGCCATAAAAGTTCCACCCATAACTATTATGAAACTTGAAAGAAAGAGAAAAAGCATAACAGAAAAAGAAGTTGTTTTATCAAACAATTTTTCCGCTATTTTACCTGCAAGAAAAATATTCAAAAAAGTAAGAAGCGGATTTGCAAGAAAAGGAATCTTTAAAAAAGTAAAGGGGGTAAGAAAAATCGAAAATCCAGGGAGAAAGGTGGAGTAAACGATATTTCCGTCAGGAACAAGATAAAGCATTCTGAAAAATTCATAATGATCGTGCATCTTATGGTGCAGTTGTCCTGCAGCAAAATTCTGAGAAATCACCATGTAGTTTATACTGTCCTGGATATGGGGGATGCCTTGAAAAACGAAAAGATTGATCAGCAAAGCTGCAACAAAACCTCCTGCCGGAAATATGTAAAATTGATACTTCAGTACAACAGAACTCCACTTCGTTTCAAAATTACCTGTTTTAAAAATAAAAAATGGCGATATTGTGATGCAGCAAGCTGCAAAGATAATATGGAATAAAGGAAAATGTATCTTAAATGGAAGAAAAAGAGAAAAATCGGTCGCCCACAGAAAAAAGAGAAAAAACAAAAAAAGGGCAGACAATATCTTAAAAACTTTCATCGATCTAATCGTTCAAACACGATTGAATCAATTATAAAATACTCTCCCTGTGAAGAAACAGCGGAAGAAGGTCTGAAGGTGATAAGATTAAATCCTTTTTGAAAATAAAATTCTGCTTCAAACTTGGTGTAATCTGTTTTCTCTGATTTAAAGTCAATTTCTTTAAATATGCTGCCTGAAATGACTTCAAATTTTCCTCCACGTTGATTTGTAAGACCGATTATTTTAACTTTATACATTCCTTCTGTGACAAACTTCTGACCGAAAGTGTAGAACTGGGAGCTATCTGTAAATCTACAAAAGAAGACCTTTCTTCCACCTATTACCTCAGAAGGAATTTCAAACCCGGCATATCTGTCAATGGACTCCCTCACAGGATAGGTGCCGCAGTAATCAGGAACACCGCCAATAGGGTACGATTTTTCATACATCCTTACGACGATTTTGTCAGTGGATGTTTGCCGGGGCACCTCTTTCAGTTCCGGAGGTACCATCTCATACCATTTTTTATTGAATGTTGCTCTGTAAAAAGCTCTGTCAGGATAGTAGTCCATAAGTCTTCTATTTGAAACATCTCCGAAATCAAGAGCATATATAACATCGTTTTTATCAATCAAAGCCATATTCATTATGGCAGCTCCTGAACTGTAGTATTCTTCCGGATTGATAAAAACTACTGCGTTGTCTATCCCTTTTTCCTCTACAACTTTTTTTAACAGAGGATCGGATCCCCAGAATGCAGCACGGTGTATTTTGTTTAAAACGGGAACAGAAAAGAGAAATTGAAATAACAGTCCGGTCATGACAATTATTATGAGAATATTGGAAGTGTTTAAAAGAGGATTGTTAAAGGTAGAGGGAAATTTTTCCCAAACACGGAGGAAACCTTTTGCTGTTAAAGGTATCAGAAAAAAAGCCACTTCGTAGTAATATCTTGGACCGTATACATTCCCGTCAAAATAATAAAAGAAATATGCAATAAAAGTTACCATGAAAACAGAAAGCAGCAAAAAGTCTTTTATAAGCTCTTCCTTTTTTGATCTGAACAGAAAAAGAATGATCATGAACAACATCATTACAGGATGAAAAAACAGGAAAAAAACGAATTGAACTAAGCGGAGAGAAGTAATATAAAAAGCAAAGCTCAAAGTAAAGCCTTCTTCAGGCAACTCTTGCAATGTGGCAAATCTGCAACCTTTATTCAGTCCAATACCCATGCAGTCATTTTCCGGCTCTGTGTATTGAAAGTAAGAAACATGTTTCGGTGTACCGAACTCACCGGAAAAAACAGAGTCGGAGTAGTAGAGGAGAAAAAGAAAAGGAAGGATGAAAAAGAATGCAAAAACAGTATATTTAACCGCAAGTTTAAGATCAGTTTTGACAAAAACAAGTAGTATCAGAGGTATAAGTACAAAAATACCGTTCTGCGGTCTTGTAAACATTATGGAAACAAGAAATAAAAGTGAAAAAATATTGTTTCTATAAAAATTTCCAGAAAGACTTCTGTTACAGAAATAAAAAGCAGCAAGCGTTGCAAAAGCACATAAACTGTGGGGCATCAGCGTTCCGCCCATAGAAAGAATAAAAACCGATGTAGCAGCAAAAAACATCGTGAGTGCGGCAACTTTTTTATTATAGAAATCAGTTGTTATTTTACCTAAAAAATATATCACTCCTCCTGTAAGAACAGGATTCAGTAAGAATGGAACTTTAAAAAAGAGGAACGGAGCCAGAAGTAACGGAAATCCCGGCTGATAAATAGAGTATGTGCCGTTCAAGGAAGGAATTATATAAAGATATCTGAAAAATTCGTAATGAGGATGAAGTTCCGCTGAAAGCTTTCCATTCAATATCGCTTCTGCCATAAACTTCATATTTATTTCATCTTGAACTCTCGGAATCCCGTAAAAAACAAAAAGATTTATATATAAAGCAATTCCAAACCCCATAAGAGGAAAAATTACAAAAGCGTATTTTTCAAAAAAAGGAAATGTCTTTTTTATCCTTTCAGGTATTCCCGGTATTGAAAAAAGAAATAATACTGGAAAAAGAACAAAAAAAATGGAGGGTATATAGTGGATGTAAAGTAAATTAAAATTTCCAGCTAAAGCCCATACAAAAAAAATCAAAAAGAGGACAAGGGCTGTAAAAAACCTTAATAAGTTCATCCTTTTTTATATGCTCTGTCAATATAAATGCCTGAAACGAACGCTATTGCATAAAACAATAATCCTAAGAAAAAGGTTGTCGATATCCCGTAAAAAATGGAAATCGTGACAGCCAGAACTGTGCTTACAACACTTGAAGCTCCGTTCACACCCCATAACCATGGAGCTTTATATGAATTTTTTTCTCCAAGCAATCTTAGTCCGGTAGGAAACGGCATTCCAAGCATTACCCCGGTAACGGCCATAATAAAGAAAGCGTACATTATTCTGGAAAAAAGTGTCCATGAAGAAAAATAAGGAAGTATGTACATATTTGCAGATCCTGTCACAGCAACAGCAAGTATTATCAGGACAAACATCCCTTTTATTCCAAGCTTATCATAAAGAGATCTGCTGAAATAACTTCCAACCCCGCAAAAAAGAAGCACTGTAAAAAGAACGACAAGGATACTGTAGGTGGGATGACCTAGAAATATTGCAAATTTCTGGATAAGTGCTATCTCTATGAGCATAAAACCGGTTCCGATAGATCCGAAATAGGCAGTATGTCTATTAAGAAAAGCTGATGCTGTATTCACCTTCATCTTTATGATCAGGGGAACGATTATGAGAAAAACAGAAAGAACAACAACAATAAGAAGTAGTGAAAGAAGATTTTTTATGGCCATCAGATTTGTTGAAAGAGGCCCTGTGGACTCAATATCTTTATGGGTAAAAAGAGCCATGGGTTTCAACATATTGAAAAAGAAAGGGTTGTTGTCGGTAGGTGCTCTCAGGTCAAGGGGATAATCGGCAATAAACTGCTCCCTTGTCCGGGGATTTGTAAGTTTTTTGAATAGAACACCCTCCTCTCCCCTACCGGCTGTAAGAGCCGGCTCAAACCCGAAGGTGAGGCAATAGTTGATAAAACGGTCTATGATGTTGTCTTTTAGTGGTTGTTTAGAAACAATTATTGTTCCTGCTCCAAAATTTTCTTCTATGGGAACAGAGTCATCAAAAAAATTTACGGTAGCAATGAGTATATGTCTGGCGGGATATTCTATTCCCGATTGTAAAAGAGTTTCGTAAGCAAGGTTAAGGAGCCTCAGCATCTCTCCCGGTCTATATGGATAGTACCAGCGACTCATTGTAAGTGCTCCGCGATCTGAAAGCTTAGAGAAAAATACCTTCCATCCTTCTACAGTATAAAGAGAGTTTTCAGTTAGAACAAAAGCTCCTGCAGTTGTTGCCGCCCATGAATCGATCAGACTTGCCTGAATAAGGTCAAACTCCATATCAGATCGCTCAAAGAAATTTCTTGCTTCGTCTTCTATAAGATAAACATTTTCATAATCATCAAACGGATATGTATAATCCCTGTAAACATTTCTTATCGCATGAAGTATCTGTCCGTTAATTTCAACTCCCCACACTTCTTTCTGCCCGAAGTGAAGAGCTGATAATATATCCCGACCTGCTCCGACACCAATTATTCCCACTCTTGAATCGGGAAAAAGATAATGAGCAATATTGGTTATATCGTAACCAAGATGTATAAGTCCCGATATCGGATGGACATTCTTAGTTATGACGGTAGCTGCTGCAGAATCTATGGTAAGGTTTTTCTGTGGAACTTTGTAATCAGGGTAAAAAGCCATCATTTTGGAAGATATTCCCCAACCGAAAGCGGTGTCATCAGCAGAAGCAACTGTCAATCTTGAAAAAGGTGTCCATTTCTCCCACTCTATATCTCTTTCGATCTTTGCGGTTTCCACTCCCTCCTCTATCTTTGTCCATTCGATTTTAAAATAACGGTTATAGTGGTTAAGCAGAGAAAAAGCTATCACCATTAAGGCCAGAACCAGATCAAGCTTTCTTTTTGATATAGTGAATGCACAAATCAGCCCGAAAGATGCAATAAAAATTACAAAAGAGATAGCATCTGTAATACTCAGCATAATAAAAAACAGAACACTTCCTACTGCGGCACCTGTTAAATCTGAAGCATAGAGGGCATTAACTTTATGAATATATCTGGTAGCAAGTATAAGGGCTACCGCAACCCCTGAGAAATAGAATGGAACTGCCGCAACAACATATATAAATGCAACAGTATATATTCCTATGCCGGTAGTTCTTGGAACGAACGGGATAGACAACAGAGTAAAAAGGGATATGATGGTAAAAAGTGAAAAAAATCTTCCATATAAGGCAATTTTGTCATTGATCTCTTCTTTGCTTAGTTTGGCAAAATCAGAGTAGTAAACCTTCACTGCTCCGGTACTCATACCGAGCATTGCAACCGATATCGCCATAAAGGCATAATGATACCACATTGTTACACTAAAAATCCTTGTAAGTGTGTTCTCCAGAGCAAGAGTTGTCATAGAAAAAAGAAAAATTGTAAAATAGAGAGCTTTCCTCATGAGCAGTACCTCAAAAAATTTCAGTCGATGGATAATATAGTAAAGATAATTAAGAGTCAACAACTTGGTTCTTAAAAATAAAGAGTTGTTTGGAAGTTTGTGGGGAAAGTTAAACAATCATCCTGTTTCTGTGTATCAGCACCGGGAGCAAACGGGTTGCGGACGAACCCTCTATTGCCGAGAAAAATCAATTGTCAGGTTCTCCGGGGAATTCCTTGATTTTTATTATCTCAACTGTTTTTTTAAGTTGCGGGATATCAGTATGAAGAGTTTTCCAAAGCACATTCAAGTCAACTCCAAAATATGCATGAATTAAAACATTTCTCATTCCATAAATGTCCTTCCAGGGAATCTCAGGATACTTTTCTTTTATTTCTTCAGGAATTTTATTGACTGCTTCACCAATTATCTCAAGAGCTCTTGTTACTGCAAAAATCGTTTTATCATCAGTTGAGAATTGGTCTTCAGAAATTCCGGATATAAATGATTCGATTTTCTTTATGGAGTCAGAAATATCATCCAAATATAACAGTGTGTCTCTTATCATATTGCCAGTGCCTCCTTTTGAGCCCTTTGGGCTACTCTCGGTTTTAGCGAACCTTTCATAACAAGATCTACTTTTATCCCTAAAAGGTCAGACAGTTCCCTTTGAACCCTTACAAATTCAAAAAGTGACGGAACAACATCAAATTCAACAATTAAGTCAATATCACTCT
>SLOD01000128.1 GCA_007132725.1 Candidatus Sumerlaeota bacterium | reverse complement strand
GGGTACAGACTAAGACCGGGAAATGAAAATGCTTATGACGAAACCATAAAAAAAGCAGCAGAACGGTACGGGGTTGACTTTTTTCTGATAAAAAGTGTTATTAAAGCGGAATCTCTTTTTGACTCTAAAGCGGTTTCGACCGCAGGAGCAAAAGGACTGATGCAACTTATGCCGCCTACAGCTCTTGAAGTGGGAGTTTACGATGTTTTTGACCCGGAACAGAACATTATGGGTGGGACTGCTTATTTAAGGAAAATGTTAAACCGTTTTAAAGACACAAAAAAAGCTCTTGCAGGTTATAATGCCGGACCAGCGGCTGTTGTATATTACAAAGGTGTGCCTCCTTTCAGAGAAACCAGAGAATATGTTGAAAAGGTTGCAAAGTTTTATTACTCTTACACAGGGAAAAAATTATGGTAGAAAAAGAAAAAAGTGATAACACTGCTCCCCAAAAAAAGATCTTAATAAAAAAAATTTTCAGTCTTAAAAAAGACCTCTTTACCTTTCCCAACTTACTGACAGGGATGAGGATACTTCTTGTTCCATTTGTTCTTTTTCTAATATGGTTAAACTCTCCCACTACGAGACTCTGGGGACTCATTTTCTATGCTGTTGCGACAACAACTGACTTTTTTGACGGTTATTTTGCCCGCAAACATGGCTCTGTATCTATAACCGGAAAGCTGCTCGATCCTCTTGCAGATAAATTCATTGTCAATCTTACACTTGTACTTCTTGTTTCAATGGGAGAGCTCAATGTTCTTCCGCTACTTATAATACTGGCAAGAGAATTCTACATCTTCGGAATAAGATCAATGGCTGTTGAAAACGGACTTGTTGTGCCTGCGGGTCAGGGTGGGAAAATGAAAACCATGCTTCAAATGTTCGCTCTCCCCTTTTTCATGCTTAACAGGGAAACTATCGAACACTTTTTAGGGATCAACCTGAATCCCCGGTTTTTAGGCTACATACTTCTTTGGGGTTCAATATACTTCAGTGTAATGAGTGCATACATATATTCAAGAGAAGTCAAAAAAAGGGTTTTTGGAAAGTAGCCCTACCTACTTGCAGTTTTCATTGTAAAGGTTCACTATAGAGTTGCATCTACCTTTGTCAGGCATTTTGTCAAGACATCTGTCCATTGCGTCTGCCGCAAGTGGACACCTTCCGCTTTTAATTGATGCATCTGCATAGCTGTATAAAGCACTCAAGGCTTTTTGAGTACACCGGTGCAGATACTTTTTGTGTTGCTGAAAGAGACAGTCAGTATAAAACTGTCCTGCTCTCCAAAGATCATTTCTTTGAAGAAAAAATTCTCCTGCCTGAAAATAAAAACTGGCTCTAACTTCTGCTCTTTTATCACTTTCCGGTATTACATCCGCTATCTTTTTTACATTTTCATGTTCTCTCATTATTAAACCATTCTGAACAACAACATTTATATAATGATATATTGCTCTTGTCAGAAACTGTTTTTTTCTTTCATAGTCTTCTGCAACAGGAGAAAGATGGGAATATGCCTGCTTAATGTTGCTTTTCATCTTTTCCCCGCTTGCAATACCGGCAAACTCGAATGAAGAAAAAAGATAAAGATCCCATGCCGCTTCAACAAATCCGCGTTCCCTTTCGCAAAGAGATACTGTTCTTTGCAGCTCTTCCCTGATGGTATCAACAAAAGCGAGCATTTTGCCCGGTATATTTTTTTTCATAAGCATTGGATACATGTTGCGCCACACCCATAGTCTGTCTATAAGGACTTCACAGGAATCGGTGAATAATGCTGCCATCTCAACTCTTCTGTGAACAGGGGCTTTTATTGAGTCAATATCTTCTCCTACTTTATCTATTTTGTATTGAAGAAAAAGTGCCTCATCAAAAGATATATTTTCCCTTTCATAATACTTCCTCAATTCAATTCCTGAACTTTCAAAAAGTTCGGGATTGGACTGTTCAATTTCAGCAAAAAAATTCATATTGATATGCACATCAAAACCCTCGTTAAAGTAAGGGATCACTATTATTGGAGAAAAAAGATCATCGTGGTTAATTGAAAGATATGATTTGCCGGTGAACACTCTCATACTGAGGTTAGTTCTTTTACTGGTTATTTCTGTGACATCTCCTTCAACGAAAGAAAGTTGTGAAGAAAAACCATATCTCTGAGCAATAATCGCAAAAAGAAAGTTTGCCGTATTTACATCATACTCTTTAATGAGTAATATCCCGGGAATACCTGAACTGCCAGTTCCTCTTTTACGAGGTTTACCTATAAACTGTTTGAAAAAAAGTTCGTGAAGTTTCTTTCCTTTTTCTGCCGGATCACTGATCCCCTGAAGCTCTTTGTCAGATCTTGCAATAAATTTCCTGTAGACATTTAAACAGGCATTTATTGGTTCCGGATCTCTGAAGTTGCTTGTTAAAAAAATCGATAATAAAAGTTTTGCTTCATCATCGAGGTTGTTTTTCGCCCTGATAAGCGACTGCATCTCAATTTCATTAAGAGGTGACCACACCTTAGGAACATCCTCTCCGTATCTTTCAACATTGGGAGGAACCACAGGAGTTACAATAACTGCTTTTGACGATGCAGTGGAACAGGCGACAACAATAAAAACAACAATTGCAGTGGAGATAAACTTTAAAGACTTCATCATATCCTCGAACAACAGACACAATCAGGAAACTGGCATATCAAAAAATAAGGATAAAATCAAATTAAATAGAAAAAAAACGGAAGGAGAAATAAAATTATTAAACACATTATAACCACCTGCAGAAAGCAGTACTGATCTTAATTTTAAAACAAATACCTTTCAGCAACCCTTTTTACATAATGAGACTGCATGAGCAACCTGAAGAACTTTCCTGTTTTTCTTTGGAAAAATCGTCAAACACTGTGTCATCGGTTTGAATTTCTTCTTGCTCATCATCTGTTTTCTCTCCGTGATCGAGATCAGGAAATATGAGTGAGGTATCAGGTGACTCATCATCATAATTATTATCAATCTTATCATCCTCTTCTTCATGATCATCGTCTACAAAAAAGTCTTCATCAGGATAGGGATATTCTTCATGAACATCACACTCTTCTTTACTGCTTCTATAGATATAGTAACCTGTAGAAGGAATCGTTTCTTCAACTGAGTCTTCAAATTTAACATGGAAACGGTACCTGTCACAAAGAGAAATTGAAACATTGGCAGTATACGCCCCTCTTGACTCTGTTCCCATTTTAAGGTTCATTTCGAAAGGGACTCCATTGATCTCAACGATGACATTTTCTGCTTTTGAAGTTGGACTGCTTACAATAACTCCTGAAGCGGTTGAAGAAAGCCCGATAGCAGTTCCATCAAATATTGCCCCGGGTCTCAGTCTTCCCTGACCGGATGAACCTCCAAAATTCTGAACCCAGTAATAGCGATAATTTTTTGTTCCGAAATAAACACCTGCTCCAAGAGAGTTAAAATTTGAACTGCACATATTCGATCTGTGCCCCGGAGAATTGAGCCACTGACATATTGTTTCATTTGCAGTGTAATTTCCGGCTGCTATGTTTTCTCCGATGCATGATGCTGAAAACATTGAGCATCTCTGTGTCCATGAAGTTCCTTTATAGTTTGCACCTTCCGTTCCTTCAATGCACGCAACTTCATTATCCTGATCATATTCAAGGTCACAGCATGTTTCGTGCTGAAAACAACCGACATCGTGAAGATGTTTTGCAAACCAACTAGCGGATGTGGCAAGATTTAAATTAAGGTACAACATCGACAAAGTATCTTTCCCTCCGCAAACAAGACTTGAATTCCCGCAATCATAACCAAGCCTTATCAGGTTTGAAAAGAAGTGCGTTGCAAGTTCAGGGGCTGTCAAAGTACTGTCCTTTTCCAGTGTCACCATCAATTGGTAGTCATCATAGAAAACTGCCTCATAAATAAAAACAGCATCGGGAATTTCAATATATTCCTTTATTTCCAGCCCTTGAACAAAATTACTGAGAAAAATTACTGCTAACGGTAAAAACAACCTTTTCAAGACCTGTCTCCTACAAATAAAAACTTATAATAACAAGAGATAATACCTTAAATAACATAAAAAAACAATAAATCAAAAGAGATTTTTCGAGGTAACGATCAGAATAAAACTTTACCTGTCATTTCTTTGGGAATTTCTATATTCATTATTTTGAGGATAGTTGGGGCGATGTCAGCAAGTATCCCTTCTTTTAACGGGGTGTTAAGCGGATAATTGTATATGACGAAGGGAACTTTGCCGGTTGTGTGTGCCGTATGGGGGGAATTGGTGGTCTCATCAAACATCTGCTCGCTGTTGCCGTGGTCTGCTGTGAGGATGAGCACTCTATCTTCATCATCAACTTTTTCAAGAATTTTACCGACACACTCAT
Organism: Candidatus Sumerlaeota bacterium; assembly: GCA_007132725.1. GTDB lineage: Bacteria > UBP6 > UBA1177 > UBA1177 > UBA1177 > SLGQ01. The sequence continues at coordinate 568 of SLOD01000128.1, read as the reverse complement.
CAACTGCTTCAATTGCTTTTATTGCGGCATCAAGAATACCAGTGTGACCTACCATATCGGGGTTAGCAAAATTAAGGATCACAAGGTCATATTTTTCGATATTTTCAAGCAGTTTTTCTGTCACTTCATAAGCACTCATTTCGGGTTTGAGATCATAAGTTTCCACCTTTGGAGAGGGTGTTAAAATCCGTTCTTCACCTTCGAACACACTTTCTTTGCCGCCATTAAAAAAGAATGTTACATGGGCATATTTCTCGGTTTCTGCGATTCGAAGTTGAGCCCTTTTGTTTTTCGAAGCAATTTCACCCAGAATATTTACCAGTTTTTCCTGGTCGAAAAGAACCGGAAATGGGAAGTCTGCTCTGTATCTTGTCATTGTTGAGTATATGCAGAACTGAACTTTTTTCTTTCTTTCAAAACTGTCAAAATCATCAAAAGTGAGTGCCATTGAAAGCTCTCTTGCTCTATCAGATCTGAAGTTAAAAAAGAGTGCCGCATCACCGTCATTCATCAAACCTTTCGGCTCTCCATTTTCATCAACAATGACTGTCGGCTTTACAAATTCATC
>SLOD01000099.1 GCA_007132725.1 Candidatus Sumerlaeota bacterium | reverse complement strand
GGCTTTATACAAATGTTGACTATAGAAATCGGGAAACTATAATGACCCGATTATGTTTGGAGGATCAAATATGACAAAGTTGCTGAAAGGAACTGTTACAAGAACGATTTTTAGACCTGATAAAGTGCCTGAAAATATTGGTGAAATCCGAGACAGTTTAAAAAAGTTCGCATTTAAAAAGATAGACCCCATGGATGTTCGTGATGAATCTACCGGATGGGTTGATGCAATAATGAGTTTTGACAATGAAAATTATGGATCATTGATGCATGACAGCTTTATGCTCTTTGCTTTGAGGACAGATAAATTTTTTTTCAGTGCATCTCAGATAAGACCCCATCTGGAAGAGGCGGAATTTACTTTTAAAAGAGAAAACAGTCTTGAATATTTATCTGCACAGCATAGAAAAGAGATAAAGGAGCAAGTTGTAAGAAAATTAAAGATGAATTCAACTCCGAAAGTGACAATAGCTGAAGTTGCATGGGATATGGAAAGTAATCTGGTTCATCTTTTCAGTCAATCTTCTCAAATTGTTATCAGATTTATTGATATTTTTGAAAAAACTTTTGAACTTAATCTTGAAACAGTGGAACTTTATGACTCAATAAAACAAATAAAAGGATCAGGTAAAGTAGAATCTGTTCTTGGTAAAATATGGAGCCTCTAATGAAGATAGATCGGGAATTTGCATTTCTTGGGCAGGAATTTTTACTCTGGCTGTTTAGGAAAAGTTGCGAAGACGGCTCTTTTTCTCTTGAAGACCAAGGTCTTGGGGAAATAAATCTCTCTGTGGAAGAAACGATAGACCTTGTTTCTATAAAAGGTGATGGCTACAGTGAAACTATAAAATCAAGTGAAATCTCAGAACTTGATTCAGTGAGAGACTCTATTCGGCTCGGGAGACTCCCTGCATCTGCAAAAATAAGAATAATAAAAGGATCTTTGGAGTGGTTTTTCCAGCTAAAAACTAATCCTTTTAAAATAAGTTCAGTAAAACTTCCTTTAACAGCAGAAAAAGAAAATGATGAAATAATTTCGCTCAGACTGAATGCTCTTACAAAACTCGACCTTATCATGAAAGCCCTTTTTAATGCCTATATGATTGAAAAAGAAGAAAAAGGATTTGTTGATAGTATGAAAACATTTCTTGGATTATAAAAGTGAATAAACTTCATATTGTATCAAGCGGATCAAAAGCAAATGCCTATATAATTGAATCGAACGGGGAAATGCTTCTCATTGATCAGGGACTCTCTTTCAAACAGTTTTTAAGTCGTTGCGATGAACTGGGCATAGACCATGGAAAAATAAAAGCAATTCTTGTAACACATGAACACTCTGACCATGTCGTAGGAGTTTCTTTTACAGCAAAAAAACTGGGCATACCTATTTATTCTACTGAAAAAACCATTGAAGTAGTTAAAGGAAAAGATCGCTATTGTAATGAGTTTAAACAGGTAGAAAAAGATCGTGTGTTTAAGATATCCGGATTCGACTGTGTTCCTTTCAGTACAGTACACGATGCTGTTGATCCGGTTGGCTACAACATAACTCTCAATGGAGAAGAGATTCTCTGTTTTGCAACTGATACCGGCAGAGTTACAACAAGAATGATGAGCTACATAGCGTTAAGTGATCATATTATCCTTGAAGCGAACCATGACCATGCGATGCTGTATAGAAATGCCCGTTACCCGGCAGACCTTAAAGCAAGGATAAGAAGCGGAAAAGGGCATCTTTCCAACGACCAGTCTTTTGAAGCAATAGAAAGAATTTCCGGTAAATGTCCCAAAACAATTGTTTTCAGTCATTTGAGCGAGGAGAACAATTCTCCTGATATCATTTTTAATATGGCCCACGATTTTAAAAAAAGGAAAAGGCTTCTTTTTAACTGTTTTGTTGCTAAACAGGAAGAACCTTTTTCTGTTCTTCTGATATGATAGCAGATGCCCATATCCATATAAAAAAACTTCTTGAGTATGATAGAAAGTCGCTTGATTTTATTAATGAAAACGACTATTATGCATTGTGTTCATGCAGCTCCGCAGATGATTATAATGAGACACTTAAAATTGCCGGTCAAAAAAACCGGACAGAGAAAAAACTTTTTATTTCCTATGGAATTCACCCTTTTAATACTGACCTGAAAGAGCTGGATTTTTTAGAGAGTCTTGCAAAAGAGAAAAAGATCGATGCATTGGGAGAGATCGGTCTTGACAGATATACACCTGAACTGAAAGAGAATATGGATAAGCAGAAGAAGGTTTTTGATCTACAGCTTGATATTGCTGTAAGGTACGGTTTTCCGGTTGTTCTCCATGTTCGGAAAGCAGTTGAAGAGTTGTTTTCTTTTTCAGAAAAACTTTCACAAATTCCGGCTGTTATATTTCACAGCTATTCAGGAACCCACTTGGAGGCTCAATATATTTTAAATAAAAAGATAAACGGGTTTTTCAGCTTTGGAACACCTGTCATAAATGGCAACAAAAAAGCTGTCAATGCTCTTCGAAACATTTCTCTTGACAGGCTTCTTGTGGAAACAGATGCCCCTTATCAGCCAGTGAAAGGGGAAAAATATTCGGCAGCATCAGATATTATCAGGGTTATTTCGTCTGCCTCTGCGGTAAAAGGGGCCGAAACCTCCTTTTTTAGAAGTAAAGTTTGGGATAATTTTCAAAAAATTTTGACAAAAGAACCTTAATGAATAGTAATTTCACGACAGTTCCGGAGACAGGGAGATAAGGATGGACAATTCTCTTAAATCGGTTGAAGAATTAAAACCCAATGTGAGCAAACTGGAGTTTTCTAATGGGAAACTTCTCTATCTTGTCGGAACAGCACATATATCTGAAGAGTCGGTAAATCTTGTTGAAGATACCATCGAATCTGTATCTCCTGATACGATTGCGGTAGAACTTGATTTTAACAGATATGAAATGCTTAAAAACCAGAAAAGATATCGCCAGACAGATATTTTTCAAATTTTTAAAAGTGGGAAAATACTGTTTTTTACAGCACAACTTTTTCTTTCAAGTTATCAGAAAAAATTGGCGGAGAAAACAGGGGTACAGCCCGGCTCAGAGTTTAAAAAGGCAGTTGAAATGGCCGAAGAAAAAGATATAAGAGTTGTTAATGCTGACAGAGACATATCAATTACTTTGAAACGAACGATAAGGTCAATGACCGTAAAAGAAAAATTAAAGATGTTCGGCGGACTTCTTATAGGAAAAGAAGCGGATATAGACAAAGAGGGGATAGAAGAGCTTAAAAAAGGGGATATCCTCATGCAGATGATAAAAGAGATGGGAGCTGAGTTTCCATCTGTAAAAAGAATTATTCTTGATGAGAGAGACCTCTATCTTGCCGGAAATATTTTGAATAATTTGGGAGAAGTAACTGTTGCAGTAGTAGGAGCGGCACATGTTCCCGGTATAGTAAAGCACTTTGAAAGCGGTTCTATAAAAAACTCAGATATTTCTTCTGTTGAAACAATTCCTCCTGCCTCAAAAATATATAAGTATTTGCCATGGATCATTCCTTTTCTGATAGCTTTTCTTTTTGTTTATGGAGGAGTGACAGGTGACTTAAGAACAACAGGGATCGCTGCGGTATACTGGGTAGTTATAAACGGGGTTCTTTCTGCACTCGGATGTGTGGCTGCTCTTGGACATCCTTTGACCATATTAGCCGGATTTGTTGCAGCTCCTGTCACAAGTCTTAACCCCACGATAGGAGCAGGAATAGTTACAGGTCTAGTTCAACTTTACTTTGTTAAACCTCTTGTTGAGGACCTTGAAAATGTTTCATCTGATACGATGCACTGGAGAGGATGGTGGAAAAACAGGCTGACAAGAGCTTTACTGGTATCTCTTTTTTCGTCTATCGGAAGTTCTGTCGGGACATTTGTAGCATTTCCTTTTCTTATGAAAATTCTCCTGTAGTTTGTTTAAAAGAATGTTTTAAGCAGTCGGAAGAATAACTTGAAAAGTAGTTCCTTTTTCCGAAGTTGACTTTAAAATGATTTTTCCTCCTGAAATTTTTGTGATTTTTTCGCAAGTTGCCAGTCCAAGACCGTTTCCGTCTTTTCTTGTAGTGTAAAATGCTTCAAAAACAGAGTCTTTATGTTCAGGATCAATTCCAGGCCCATCATCGCTTACTTCAAAAATGAGGTTGTTTTTAAGAGTTGCCGCTGATATTTCGACGGTTCCATGCCCGCCTTTTCTTTCAATAGCCTGAAGACTGTTTGTAATTAGGTTGATAAGTACGCTTTTGAGGGCATTCCAGTCAAAATTGAAAGTTCTGTTTTTTGTCCGGTCAACGAACTTCACACTACTTTCTGTTTTCTGGTACAGATGTGCAAGTTCTTCAAAAAAGGAAGATACAGAATCTTCAGAAGGTGAAAGTTTTATATCTCTCCCGTAAGCGAGCATCTTTTCAACAATATCGTTAAGTCTTTTAATTTCTTTGAGAGATATATCAAGATATTCTGTATCAAGTTCTTTGTTTTTAGTTATATGATCTTTGATAACTTCCATATTGAACATAATGGATGAAAGTGGAGATCTCAGCTCATGAGCAATAAATGAAACCATTTTTCCGGTTTCTCTAAAGTGTCTTGAAGCTTCAAGCTTTTTTTCAGTTTCCAGAACAGCTGAAAAAAGGGCGATCTTTTCAAATACATTCACTGTAATATTTGCCATGTTATATATACATATCTGAACATTATGAGATGTTTTTCTTGTATTGAGAATGATAAATCCCGTTATTTCTGACTTATATACTACCGGGATAAAAACATCTCCGCCGCATTTGTTTGCCAGGTAAACGATCTCCGAAGGAGGGTTGATAGAATTTTTAGTAAAATAAGGTTCATGTAACAGCCTGTCATCTTTTATTAAACCGGAAAATTCAAGGGTCAGATCAATAAAGTCTTTTTCAGAAAAAGCACTGGCAGTATAGTTGTCTGACACAATAATAAATTTTACCGACCTGATATCAGAGAACTCTTTTTTTAAAGTTGTTTGAAACAGGGTGAAAAGTTCCTTGTATGAAGTGGTTTTTTCTGCTTTAAGGCGGTATTCATTAAGCAGTTTTTGGTATGCCGACCTGCTTCTACTTATAAATCCTTCAACCGCAGTGGAAACTAACGAGATTATAATTCCTTTAAAACATATTATGATAAAGAGAAGAAGAAGAGCTCCTGTAACAAAGTGAGTTGTTCCAATAAATTTTGTTATAACTGCTCTAAAGTAAAAAAGTTGCCTTATAAAAAAAGTGAAAGGCAATGAAAACAATAGAAAAAGTAAGATGTTCGAACTATTTACACCTGTATTGGGATTGATGTTTAAAATTACAGCGACAACAAATCCTGCTATAGATACAGGAAGCATTATAAATATAAATAAATGAAAAAATAACGAGTTATAATCGATAGTTGAAATTCCAGAAAAAAATGCGAAAAGGATGGCAGCAGTTGCAATATACGAAGTAAACGAAATAACAGCTCGTTTTCTATAAAGTTTAAGATACTTTATTTTCCTGAAGATTATTACAGAATAAATTACTGTAAAAGCTATGGAAAGAAAAAAGTAGGCAATATATAAGTGTTGAGAATAGTTAATGTAAAGAAACTTTCCTGTGGCTGCAATACTTCCCAGAATGACAGCCCATAAATAGTTCGGCCACACTGATCTTGGAAACGAATAAATGTATAATGCTGTAAAAATGAGATACAGCAGCGTTCCTGTAAAAAATGTTACAGATACAAATGGAAAATAGATCACAGAAGAAACTGTGACAGTAAAAACCATCGTTATAATAGTTGAGAACAGCCAAAGATTATCTACACTTCCTTTGCCTTTGAGCATGGTTTGCCATGAGACTGCACTGAAAAATGTAAGAAAAAATATCAGAAAAAACTGAATGATCCAACTGTCAAACATTTTTTATTAACTTGAACTCCTCAATTCTTTTGTCGAGAGTTGGTCTGGTGACACCAAGTATTTCAGCCGATTTGCCTTTATGCCATTTTGTGCTGGAGAGTACAAATTCAATATATTTTTTTTCAATTTCTTTAAGCGGAACAAGTGAGGAAAAAAGATCTCCCATATTTTCTGTTTCATTGGCCTGGCAGTCTGATAAAGAACCGTTTGAATATTCCGGATCAAGGAAATTAAAGCTGTCTCTGGTAAGAATGCGGTCTTTTACATTGATCGCAGCTTTTGTAACTACATTTTCAAGCTCTCTTATATTGCCGGGCCAACTGTGGGTTTTAAGAAAATCAACAGCTTCTTTAGTAATGCTTTCCACATTTGTTTTCATATTTGTATTTACTTTTTTCATGAAATGAACAATAAGCAGATCGAGATCGCTTATATGTTCCCTCAGAGGCGGCACTTCAATATTTATTACATTGAGTCTGTAAAAAAGATCTTCTCTGAATTTCCCCTGATCTACAAGAGACTTTAAATTTACATTGGTTGAAGCAATGATTCGCCCTTCAAAAGTCCTTTTTTTTGAGCCTCCTACCGGAAAGTATTCTTTTTCCTGGAGAACTCTTAGAAGTTTAGCCTGGAACTCAAGTGGAGTTACAGATATCTCGTCTAAAAGCAAAGTGCCGTTTTTTGCGGCATCAAGCTTTCCTTCACGATCAGTATCCGCCCCTGTAAAAGCTCCTTTTACATATCCGGTCAGTTCACTTTCAATAAGGTTTTCAGGTAAAGCTGCACAGTTAATAGCAATAAAAGGTCCGTCAGGAGAAGTTGTATCATGGATTGCTCTGGCAACCATTTCTTTGCCTGTTCCACTTTCACCGCTTATTAATACTGTGGCTTTGTTGCCTTGAAGAGCTCCAATTGTTTTATAAATTTCTATCATGGATGAATCTCTTCCGACAATTGTATTCTTAAAAGGAGAAATCTTGTCTTCAAGAATATATGCTACCTGCTCACTGAACGATATTTTTTCAAAACCTCTTTTGACAGCAAGGCGCAGTTTTTCAAGAGGGATCGGTTTAGTAAGAAAATCATATGCCCCTAAGTTTGTCGCTTTTACAGCCGCCTCAAGATCTCCGTAGGCTGTCAGCATTATAGTCAAAGGCATTGATCGTCCCATATTCTGTCTCAGTTCTTCCAACATTTCAATACCGTTTTTGCCGGGCATATTTATATCAAGAAGGATTATGTCAGGAGATTCTTTTTCAACCATATTGATTCCTTCTACTCCATCTGAAGCTACAAAAACGGTATATCCTTCGCTTTCAAGATACTTCTGATAACTTCTTGAAATAGATGAGTTGTCGTCAACTATCAAAATTTTTCCGTTTTTTCTGGCAGACAAGCCTATACTCCTGAATATCAAGTAAATTCAAAAATTCAGCAGAAACTAAAAAAAAGAGCCCGAAAACGGGCTCATAATTTTATCATGTCCGGTAAAAACCGGACAATGCCAAGCGTTTTAATAAGAGTAATCATACTCTTCTTCTTCTTCCTCTTCTTCGTACTCTTCTTCTTCCTCTTCTTCGTACTCTTCTTCGTACTCTTCTTCAACTACTTCTTCAACTACTTCTTCAACAACAGGAGCTTCTTCTGCAGGAGCTTCTTCTGCGGGAGCTTCTTCTGTTGTAGGAGCAGCTTCATCAGCCTGTTTCGGTGCTGATGCACATGAAGCGAAAACAAAGCTAAGCAAAATAATAAGAGTAATAGTCCAAATAGTTTTTTTCATCATCATCCTCCTCAAAATAGGTAACGAACTCTAGAACTTTAAAAGTATAAGCAGTCTAAAATCTGATTAATGATAATACGTAAAATCATTTTGTCAATAAAATGTCTGTTTATTGTTAGTTTTCATTTAAAATTTTTGTTCAGCAAAGTTTTAATCGCCTTCTTTACAGTACTTTAAAACCGGTTTTCTTGCCGCCAAAGTTTCATCGGGACGGCTTACCGCTGTATTTAAGGGAGCTTTCAGGATGTTTTCAGGGTCGGTTTTTGCAGTTTCAAAAATATCTTTCATAGCCTCAATGAAAGAATCAAGGGTTTCTTTACTTTCAGTTTCTGTAGGCTCGATCATTATTGCTCCTTGAACTATCAATGGAAAATAGACTGTCGGCGGATGGAATCCTCTATCAATAAGAGCTTTGGCAATATCCATTGTGGTTATGCCATTTTCAAGGGTTGAGTCATCAAAAACAACTTCGTGAAGAGTGTCGCTTTTATATTTAAGATGGTAGATGTCTTTGAGACATGCTTTAATGTAGTTGGCATTAAGAACCGCATTTTCGGCAATTTCAGAAATATGATCTGAGCCATATTCAAGAAGATAGACAAAGGCTCTTAAAGTTATCCCCATATTTCCGTAAAAAGAACGGATCCTTCCCATTGTATCAGGGAAGTTTACAAACTTATAGAAGTCACCTTCTTTCACAACATAGGGGTCAGGTAAGAAATCAACAAGTTTTTCACATACTCCAACGGGTCCTGCTCCCGGTCCTCCCCCACCATGCGGTGTGCTGAAGGTTTTATGAAGATTGTAGTGTAAAACATCAATTCCCATATCACCGGGTCTGGCAATCCCGAGTATTGCATTCATGTTTGCTCCGTCACCGTAAACGAGGGCCCCGGCATCATGTACCGCTTTAGTTATTTCAAGAATATCGCTTTCAAAAACTCCGAGAGTGTTTGGGTTTGTCAGCATTATTCCTGCAACTTCGTCATCAAGCATATTTTTTAAGCAGTCAACACAGACTTTGCCTTCCGCATTGCTTTCCAAAAGTACCACATCAAACCCGTTTAGAGTGCAACTTGCCGGATTTGTCCCGTGAGCACTGTCAGGAATTATTATTTTTTTTCTTTTTGTGTCTCCTTTTTTCTTAAAATAACTGCGTATTATTCCCAAACCCACATATTCTCCATGGGCTCCTGCAGAAGGATTTAAAGTTGTGGCAGCATAGCCCCCTATTTCATTAAGCATTTGCTGCATCTCATACATAAGTCTTAAAGTTCCCTGTGCTGTGTCAAGCGGAGCTTCAGGATGAAGTCCGGCAAAACCGTTCAGTCTGGCCATTTTTTCATTTATCTTAGGGTTGTATTTCATTGTGCAGCTTCCAAGAGGATAGAATCCGAGGTCAATACTGAAATTATAGGTGGAAAGCCTGGTATAATGTCTGACAACATCTATTTCGCTCAACTCGGGCAGATCCAGCTCTTTTCTCATGAGTTCTTCAGGAAGAATTTTTTCTGCACTGTCAAGCTCTTCAAAGGGAAGAGAGTATCCTTTACGACCGGTTCTGCTTCTTTCAAAAACAGTCTGCTCTTTCAGCTTAAGGTCTGTCATTCCGGGGTAACTCATGCTGAACCTCCCGTAATTTTTCCAAGTATTTCGACAAAACGGTCTATATCCTCAAAAGAATGCATTTCTGTTGTATTAATGATTATCATGCTGCTGAACTCAGGGTAATAACGACTTGCAGGAATTCCACCGAGGATATCTTCCTGTTTAAGAGCGTCAAGTGTTTTTTCTGCATTTTGAGGAGACAAAATAGCAAACTCATTATAAGTGTGTCCGCTGAAAGCTATTTTGCAATTTGTTTTACGGGAGATCTGATCTTTGAGGTATTCCGATCTTTTAACATTCATTAATGCTAATTTTTTCATCCCGTCTTTTCCCATGGTCGCTAAATAAATTGAAGCGGCTGTTGCCATTAAACCCTGGTTGGTACAGATGTTTGAAGTCGCTTTTTCTCTTTTTATGTGTTGCTCTCTTGCTGCAAGGGTAAGCACATAACAATTGTTCCCGTTTCTGTCGACTGTTTTGCCAACGAGTCTTCCCGGCATTTTTCTCACATATTTTTCTTTGCATGTAAAAATTCCCAATCCCGGACCACCGAAATGCAAGGGAATACCAAGAGCCTGACCCTCTCCGACAGCAATGTCAGCATCAATATCACCCGGAGATGCGAGAATTCCCAAAGAAGTGGCTTCTGTAATTACAGGAATAAGCATTGCTCCATTTTCTTTTGTTTTTTCAGATACTTTTTTAAGGTTTTCTATGACTCCGAAATAGTTCGGGTACTGAAAAAGCAGACAGATAGTGTCTGTGTCAATTTTATTAAGTTCGCTGTCATCGATTTGACCTGTTTCTGAGTTCATTTGAAGCATTTCAACTTTTTCAACAAGAAAGCCTGTATAGGTTTTTACGGTTTCGATGTAGTGAGGATGCATTGTTGATGCAATAAGCACTTTCCCTCTTTTTTTATTTATCTTTGCCGCCATAAGAACAGCTTCTGCCGCTGCAGATGCTCCGTCATACATGGATGCATTAGCCACATCCATTTTAAAAAGTTGAGATGTCATTGATTGAAACTCAAAAATAGCCTGAAGGGTTCCCTGACTCACTTCCGGTTGGTATGGAGTGTATGCTGTAAAAAACTCACTTCTTAAAAGTAGTTGATCAACTACGGATGGGCAGTAGTGTTTATAGGCTCCTCCTCCAAGGAATGAAAGCATCTCCGCTCCGGTGTTTTTTTTTGCAAGTCCGGACATATATTTTTCTATCTCCATTTCACTTTTAGCTTTAGGGAGTTTCAGTTTGTTTTTTAATAGTATATCCTCAGGAACGGGGGAAAAAAGCTCTTTTACGGAAGAAGCACCTATTTTGTTGAGCATTTCTTTTTTTTCCCGTTCTGTAATAGGAAGATACCTCATTGCCGCCTCCTGCAATTTTTATAAAAAAGTATAAACTTCTGTGCGATCAGTCTTCCTGTTCTGCAAGAAACTTTTCATATTCTTCAGCAGTCATTAGAGAATTAAAGTCTTCGCTGTTATCAGCGGTAACCTCATAAAGCCAACCGTCGCCGTAACAGTCTGAGTTTACGATTTCCGCATTGTCTTCAAGAGAGTCATTTGCGGCAGAAACGGTGCCGGATATCTGGTTATAGATGTCTTCTGAGCTTTTTACAGTTTCAATGACACACTCAACAGAATCTTTGTCAACTTCCGAGCCAACTTCGGGAAGTTCCACAAAGGTAACATCTCCGATATGTTGAGCGGCATAATCGGAAACACCGATACGGTATTTGTTTCCACCAAGATCTCTCACCCATTCATGATTTTCAGAATACCTGAGTTCCGAAGGTACATTGTAGTCAGCCATTTTTTCCTCCTTTAGGACAAGTTAAGATATTTTTCAAGCATTACGGTCATTTTTTTCCTGGATGTTCCTTTTACCATAGGGTTTTCTTTAACAAAAGCTTTAAATTCTTTTCCTCTGTCGTTTATGATCGTTATTTCCTCGTCAGTCTCCAGGCTGGTATTTACCCTTATAAATCCTGCCGGCTTCATGCCAAGTGAAACAGAAAGTATTTCGCTTGTCAACTCTCCGGTCTCTTTTCCTTCTTTTATTACCTTTGAGTTGTGTCCCGGTTTTCTTTTACCATCTATTTCAACAGGGTAGACGAAGAAAGTTCCATTTTTGTTTTCAAGAGAGTTTTTGCCTATAAATTCGTGGTCAAAAGATATTGCAAAACTCCATGGTGTTCCCACTGCCGGAATGTCCGGACGCACTTCGCTCCCTGAAAGAGGCAGTCCTGCTTCAAGTCTCAAAGTGTTCCTTGCACCTAAGCCCACAGGTGTTATACCGTGTTTTTTGCCTGCTTCCAGGAGTATGTTCCAAAGCTCAATTGTTTTATCCGCTTCACAGTATATTTCAAAACCTATTTCTCCGGTATATCCGGTCCTGCTTAAAAGAACTTTGATCCCGTTAATATCGAAATCTTCTATAAAACGGAAAAACTTTAAATCTTCAATTTTATCTCTGCCGGCGATATCAGCTATGACAAGGGGGGCTGTTGGTCCCTGAATGTCAATTTTTCCGGTTTTGTCACCGATATTTTCTATTGTCATGTCGGGAAGTGCATTTTTTTTGAGCCACTCAAAGTCGCTGTCCTGTGTTCCTGCATTTACAACCAGCATCCAACTTTCTTCGCTAAAGCGATAAACGATACAGTCGTCTATAACACCCCCATTTTCATTGAGCATGAAGCTGTACTGAGCCTGACCGTTTGAGATCGAAGCGACATTGTTTGAAAGAACTTTTTGCCAGAAAGCAAAAGAATCTTTCCCTTTTACAAGAAACTCACCCATATGGCAGATATCAAAAAGTCCGCATTTTTCTCTTGTTGCCTTATGTTCCGCAATTTGACCGCCTTTATACCATAATGGCATTGTCCATCCACCAAAATCTCCCATCGTTGCTCCAAGAGAAATGTGGATATCGTTCAAAGGTGTTTGTTTCATTATCAGCTCCACACTTATTAAATAAAAGACCACATCCTTATCCGACCCGAAGCATATAATTAAAAACATACTCTTTGCAAGTAAAAATCGGGGAAAAACGAAGTTTTTAAAACAAAGTTTATGCTATAGAATCATTGGGCAAACCTTGACAGGTTTAAACGAAGGGCATACAATGACAGTGTTTTTGAGGACTGAGTTTTGAAAGAAGCGGATATTTTTTATATAGGGACTACGGATCTGAAAAAAATACCGGAATGTTCCGGAATTTATCAGTTCAAAGACAAAGCTGGAAAAATCATATACATTGGAAAAGCAAAAAATCTGAGAAAAAGGATATCTCAATACCTTTACCGGAGAGATTCGAGGCCGCTTGCAGCTTATTTAATGAAAAGGTCTTTTTCAATTGAAATGATCCTGACAGGATCGGAATCAGAAGCCTTGGTACTTGAAAGTCACCTCATTAAAAAAAATCAACCGCTTTTTAACATTAACCTTAAAGATGACAAAAGCTATCCGTATCTTGCTGTTACGGATGAAAAGTGGCCAAGATTGGTCATCACAAGAGACATCAGAAAAAAATATCTATTTATAAAAGGGCCTTTTACGCAGGTATCTCTTTTACATTCTTTGAAAGAACTGCTTCAATCTCTCTATCCGCTCAAACATTGTTCTAAAAAATTTCCCCAGGGGTGTATCAATGGACAAATGGGACTATGTAATGCTCCGTGTAAAGAAGATTTAGTAGTTAATGATGAAAATACCAAAGCTGTCATTGATATACTGAAAGGGAAAAAATGGAGGGATCTATCTGAAATAATAAGTGAAAAAATAGAAAAAGCTGTAAAGGACCTTAACTTTGAAAAGGCTTCCGCTTTAAAAAATGCTCTTTCTGTGCTTCCGGAAATAAAGAGAAGTTTTGGTGTTGAGTTTTCAGGTAAAGGAATAGAAGATCATTTTTTATTTAAAAAAGAAGGGGACTACCTTTTTGTAACTGTTGCCAGATATAGTGACGGAGCACTTTCTTTTCTTAGAACATTTTGCGGAAAAATTCTTTTTGACAGTATGGAAAGTTGTATTGCTGCAGGGGTTGCATCTTACTATGAAAACATGCCCGTTCCTGAAAAAATATCTGTTGTTCCTGACATTATTGAATTTGACCGGCTCAATAAAGTGCTGGGGCATAAAGTGGCAAAAAAAGCAAAATCATATAAAAAAGTGTTTGAAATTTTGAAAAAGAATATGGAGCAAAACATCAGGACAGTTTTTATCGAAGAAGAAAAAAGAACTCTGATGTTAAAAGATATGTCTGATTTTGCAAAAACAGATGTGAGTACGATACTTTGTGTTGATGTTTCCACTTTAGGCGGAGAGCATACAACTGCCGGAGCAGTCTGGTGGGAAGAAGGAAAATTTATAAGGTCAAAATACCGCAGATTCAAAATAAAAAGCGTTACGGGAGTTGATGACTTTCAAAGTCTTGCGGAAGTTGCAGAAAGATTGAAAAAAAAATGGGATAATGATGCTTTTGAAATACCTTCATTAATGCTTGTTGACGGGGGGAGGGGGCAGTTGTCAGCAGTGGAAAATATTTTAAATGACAGTATTACGGTACTTGGAATTATAAAAGATAGGAAAAATGAAAAAGGGAGGGAAATTTTAATAAATAAAAAAGGGGAAACTGTTGAATTGACAGATTCTATTTTGGCAAACACCTTGAAAATGATAAGAAACGAGGCACATAGGTTTGCACTAGAGCATAACAGATCACTTCGCAATAACAAGTTGAGAACACTCCTTAAAGAAATAAGAGGAGTGGGAGAAAAAAGAGAAAAACTACTCCTTTTTCATTTCAGGACTATAGAAAAAATTAAAAAAGCTTCAATTTCAGAGCTTTCTGTTGTTCCGGGAGTGTCTGCTTCAATAGCGGAAAAAATATTTAACCACTTCCGGAAATAGGGCAGTCATTTAAAAAAAGGGTTTTTATGCCGAGTAAAAATTATTGTTCCAGTGGTTTTAAGCAGTTGTGTCGTTTAAAAATAAAAAGATTGACAATGGGGTGCTTTAACATACTATAGGGACGCAACTTTTTGTTCGTTTTAAAACGGTAGTTGCTTGAGCGGGGCCGGTAGCTCAGTTGGCAGAGCATCTGACTTTTAATCAGGTGGTCGTGGGTTCGAATCCCGCCCGGCCTACCATTTCTTTTTGAGCGACCCTTTCGTCTAGCGGTTAGGACTCCGGCCTTTCACGCCGGCAACACGGGTTCGAGTCCCGTAAGGGTCGCCATTTTTTTTGCAATCATTTCAATAGATTAAGCCAAATATCACAGCAAAACAAAAAAACTGCTTTGCATAATTAAAAGGCTTATTATATCTCCTGAACCTTGAAATTAAAAACAGTCTGCTGTATAGTTACTTGTAAAATCTGTAGTTTAAATAATTTTGTGTTCGGTGAACAATATGAAAAAGATTTTAATTACAATGCTTTTCTTGTCAGTGTTTATGGTTGTTTCCTGTGTCACCATAATCCTGGTCATCTTCCTGATCATCTTGATCATTGTCCATACTGCTTTCATCTTTATGAACACACATTCCGTCTTGACAAATGAGATCTTCTCTACAAGTGTCATTCCCAAAACAGGGGTTTCCTTCTTTTCCAAGATTACTGTGTTTGAAATCTTCACATCCGGATAACAAAACAAACAAAGCCAAAAAATATATTGCTTTTATCATAGGTGCCATCCTTCCATGTTTTTACACAAATATAACAAGCAACATTATAGCATATTGGGTTTAAATAAAAAGTTTCCTGAACAGTTTTTGCCTGTTTGCAATTAGTTTTATGATCCGTATAATAATAGCTTGATTGAGCTTTATTTTTGTAAGGAGGATGTTTTGAAAAAGAAAGCGGTTTTTATTTTCACATGTTTTTTTATGATATTTGTCATTTCATGTGGAGACAGCAAAAAATCTGTTGTTGAAGATTCCGAAAAAGGTCCTGATGTCGAAGTTAATGATGATTCTGGAGATACGGAAGATCCGGATATAGATAATGATGTTGATATATCTGATGATGACTTTGATAAAGATTTTAATGATGAAGATGTTGATGATGTTGTTATCAATGATGAAGATGTTGATGATGAGGATGTTGATGATGAAGATATTGATGATGAAGATGTTGATGATGAAGATGTTGATGATGAAGATGTTGATGATGGTCCGATTGTTTGTGTTGACCATGAGGATTGTCCCTCCAAAAGCACTTTCTGTTTGAAAAAAGACGGTGACTGTAAAGGAAAAGGGATCTGTTCCGAAAAAGAGATTCTTTGCAATCCTGTAATAATACCTGTGTGCGGTTGTGACGGCAAAACTTACAATAACCAGTGCGAAGCCCATGCTGTCGGTATTAATGTCGATTTTGACGGAGAATGCCCCTCTACTGTTACGTATCGTTATGAAAGTACCAGAATGCCTCCTATACTACTTGAAGGAAGTACCGTAGTGAACCAGCTTTCTGACCAGGATGTTTTTGATGATCCTAACGTTCCTGTATGGGGAAGAACTACCACCGTTACTTTTAACTTCATAAAAGAGTTGGAAAAGAAAAACCAAATGGTTTTTTCTATAAATGGAGGAGATCTGCCCGATAGAGAGTGTACCAAAGAAAAACCATGTGAGATTAAGCTGGGAAAGAGTGACAGCAATGCTGTATGGTATATAAATGACGGAGAAGGTGGAAGGGTAGAGAACGGTTCTCTCACAGGAACTATATATATCTTAGCTTTTGAGAATGAAGATTTTGATAAAAAGTTGATCTTTTATAGCAACGAACTGGTCTTCAATCCTCCCAAATGACCTGGATTTTCCACTCTTATTTCTGTTTTTTTACTCTTTTTTCTCTCTTTTCCATGCACGCCAGTTGTTGGAATTAAGAACTTCCTTGACCCTCTTTTCGAGCTTAAAAAAGAACTGGTCATTATTATTGAAGTTTCCTGTCAGACAGCCACTTGTAAAACGGTGACAGTTGTTTCTGGTAACTCCGTAATCTATTTTTTTCCCGATCATTTTTTTTGCTCTTTCTGCAACATCTTTTTTGCCTGCAGGTTTCACTCCGTTGCATGAAACATATATAGTTATTGCAGGATTAAGCCCGTCAAGCCTTTTTAAGAACTGTTTAGGCGAAACTGCTTTGATCTCGCCGCATCCATCAAGATGAACAATTTTATTGTTTCCTATATATATCCCGGAATGTTCAATTTCTACCGCAAGTTTACAGTAAACAACAGAGCCTTGAACAGGAATAACTTTTTCCCGGAGAACATTGTCTATGAAGCTTTTTGTAATTTTCATCCCGAAATATCTGGCAGTATATTTAAATAACACAGGAAAAAAAGGCATGGCAACTTCCGCAACATCAATTTCAGTAAATTTTATCTCAATACGATTCAATTTTCCAGTTTTGTTTATTTATTTAAAAGGAATTGATTCTAAAAGAGATGTTGGTATAATTAAGTGCAAATGTTTCTATAACAGGAGGCTTCAATGCTTTTTAAAACTTTTTTATTTATCTTAGTATGCTTGTTTTCTGTTTCATGCGGCAGTTCTACAAAAAGGCCTGTAGCAGAAGACCCGGATATGTATGATGAAAACGACATCGGCGTTGACGAAGACCATGTTCCCGATACTTGCGGCAACGGTAAAATAGATGAAGGTGAAGTTTGTGACGGGAATCTTATTAACTGCACTGATATTGACGACAGACTTTATTCCGGTGGAAGAGCATGGTGCAGGGATGACTGTCTGGGATACGATACGATAACCTGTGAAGAGGTTTTTCACGAATGTGGAAACGGTATTGTGGAAGGACCTGAAGAATGTGACGGAGGTGTGATAGACTGTGTTGATATCGACCCTTATCTTTTCTCAGGGGGAAAAGCGGCATGCAAAGATGACTGTAGTGGTTGGGACACTATAACATGTGATGAAAGAGAGCCTGTCTGCGGAGACGGAATAGTAGAGCTTGGAGAGGTTTGTGACAGTGAAACCAGAAGATGTGCAGAGATCAATCCCGAATATTATCTTGGAATGGCAGAATGTAATGAAACTTGTGACGGTTGGGATGAAAGTGACTGCGTGAAGGGTGTTGCGG
>SLOD01000142.1 GCA_007132725.1 Candidatus Sumerlaeota bacterium | reverse complement strand
TTTGTCTCATACTCTCCCGGTGTGGCTGAAACATACAGCACTTTATCAAGTTTCTGTTCAAATTCCCCGAAGTTCAGTGGTCTGTTATCAAGAGCACTCGGCAATCTGAAACCATAGTTGACAAGGACTTCTTTCCTTGCTCTGTCTCCTCTGTACATCCCTTTTATCTGGGGTATGGTGACATGACTTTCATCTATAATGACAAGGAAATCTTTTCCAAAGTAATCAAGCAAGGTAGGCGGGGTTTCTCCTGCAGATCTGTTTGTCAGATATCTTGAATAATTTTCAATTCCAGAACAGTACCCGGCTGTTTCAAGCATTGCAACGTCTCTGTCCACTCTTTCTGATAGACGCTGTGCCTCAACAAGTTTGTTGTTTTCTTGAAAAAATTTGAGCCGCTCTCTAAGCTCCATTTGTATTTGATGCACAGTTCTTTTTAGAGTTTCTTTTTCAGCAACATAATGACTCGAAGGGTATATTCTTATACTGTCAAGGTTCTTTATTTTTTTTCCGTCAAACGGTTTTATAAGCGATATTTCTTCAATTTCATCTCCAAAATAACTTATCCTTATTGCAACTTCGTTTTCATACGGAGGAAAAATCTCTACAACATCTCCTTTTACTCTGAACTTACCTCTCACAAGATCAAAGTTAGATCGCTCATATTGTATTTCGACAAGACTTTTACAGAGGTGCTTAAGAGGAAAAGTGTTGCCGGTAAAAACTTTCATTGTCAATCCTTTGTAAGCATCAGGAGAACCTATACCGTAAATGGAACTTACTGAAGCTACAACGATGCAATATTTATCTTCAAGGAGTCTTGCTGTGGCAAAATGTCTCATTCTGTCAATATCATCGTTCCTAGAGGCATCCTTTTCTATATAAGTATCTGTAGAGGGGATATAAGCTTCCGGTTGATAATAATCATAGAAAGAGATAAAATAGCCTACACTGTTCCCTGGAAAAAAATTTTTAAATTCACCGTATAGTTGTCCTGCCAATGTTTTATTGTGTGCAATAACAAGAGTAGGGACATTGAGAGACTCTATAAGTTTTGCCATCACATAGGTTTTTCCGGTACCTGTGGCTCCAAGAAGCATTTCATTTTTTGAGCCTTTTTTGAAACGGGTTTTTAGGTTCTCTATAGCTTGAGGCTGGTCTCCGGCTGGCATGAAACTAGTATCGATCTTGAACAATTTTTTGTCTCCCCGTTAATTTTTAAGAAGAAACACAACTGGGAACAACATATAGGATAAACGAAAATAAATCAATCGTAAAATGCAAGAGGTTGAAATATAAGGATAATTTCTGTGGAGTTTTTGGAAGTCTTTAAAATTTGATGATTTTTTCAATTATATTTTGACAACATAGAAAAATTACTATATATTCTCCAAGCCGTATATATTTTTTATATGGTTTTAGTATTTGGTTACTGTTCCTTGTGGTTCAGTTCGGGTGGCTCCCGCCTAAAGCTATCGATTATTCAGTCAAGCCGTGGACGGTTGTCGATTATTTAGTTAATCACGGTAGTATTTGAGAGAGAGAGAGAATGAACATTTATGTTGGAAACGTGTCCTACAGAATGACTGAGGACGAACTTAGGGCCGCTTTTGAAGCTTATGGTGTTGTAGAATCAGCGAGAATTATCACTGACCGCGAAACCGGTCGCTCCAAAGGCTTTGCTTTTGTCGAAATGCCTCAAAAAGAGGAAGCTCTTGCAGCCATTGAATCGCTTAACGGAAGTGAGTTGGGAGGCAGAGAGGTTACTGTAAACGAAGCTCGCCCAAGAGCAGAGAGAGGTCCTAGAAACTTCTAACGCTATTAAAAAATTCTTAATAAATATAATTCTGATCAACCTGTTTCCGGCTTGGTTCGGTCTGCGTAACTACTAATATTTTACAGTTTTTCTGTCATTCTTATTATATGTATTTTTATATGATTTTGTTGCTGTGTTTTTATATCACTTCAGTTCCGCATTAAGGTGATAGAACATCCGCCGACCTGTCTTTCCCTAAAGTCGGAGCTGTCTTGGTCATCATCTTCCCAAATGTCATTAGCATCCCGGTCATCTTCAAACACATCACTGTCATCTGTTTCAAAATCGTCGTCGCTGTAGTCATTATCGCCATTTTCTGTGTCATCGGTAATTTCATCGTCCGGATATTCATTGTCACTGTCATCTTTATCCTGATAAGGAGTACATTCTGATGTGTCAAAAGTACAATCCTCTCCGCACTTCAACCTGCCTCCTGTAAAGTCGCCGACTGACTCACATGTGGCACCATTTAGGAAATAGGTGTCGCATTCTTCGTCAATATCAATAACTCCGTTCCCGCATCTTGAATAATTCTTTACGGGAACTTGCATTGTTGTGCAATGTATTGCTCCTCCTGATATGATAGGGGCATTGGAGTTGATAGGAACAATTATATGGTTAGGCATAAGCTTTTCATATATTGCAATAGCTTCCTCATCTGTCCCTCTTGAATAAACAGGGACAAGTACATGATCGTTAACGATCGTTGAGTTGGTATGAGTGTAATGTACCCGCGTTCTCCCGAATCCATAGTTTACTGTTTCAAAACTCATAGGCATTCTGACAATATTCCATTCCCCTCCATCAGGTTTCGGTGTTGAAGCAAAAAGTTCAGCAGCATCATCCAGAGTACTTATTTCATCAGGATCTCCACCAAGTTCATCAGAAGAGTACCCTACAATAATTGTGTTTTGATCAAGAACTTTTGCAAACATGTCTATGTGGGTAGTGTTTTCATTAGGCAGAGGCTCAGGGTAATATATTCCATTATAACAGTTAAGGTAGTCATAATAAACCTGATCTATTTCTTCTTTTGTCCATCCGTAGTAATTGATGTTCGCACTCAGAGTTCCTGTTGTAGTCCAGCAGGTTCCGAGTCCGTCTGTCATGAAATTGCCCCCTTCTGTTGAAAGTCCGGTAGAATAAATATCTTCGTTCCAGAGTTGAGCCAGTTTATAGTTAAAGGCATTGTCATTCGGTCGATCATCATAATATTCGTTGTTGACAATAGCTCTTATGCCGTTTACATATATGTGGTAGGGTCCATAGTCTCTAGTCCAGTTGGCATCATATTTGACATCAATAAAGACCACATCAAGCGGATCTATTCCGTTGGGAACAAGAACATCTTTTGTAATCTGGTCAATGTCATTTCTGGTGGTACCCCATAAAGTTCTATTTTCAGAATCTGCAATAATATACGGTATGGCATTTGCATTAATAATAGCTTTAATTTTTTCGGCATAATATAGCCTCAGGTTTTGAGTTGTGGGGGGAACTTGGATAATGACTCCTTCCATTTGTGCAAATTCGGCAGGGGTGTAGATAGTACCTGAAGGAGGGGGGGAAATAATATTCCTAAGCTCCAATCTTCGGTCAACCCTTTTTCTTGGGGTAGTGCTCCAGGCAGGTAGCGGCAGCATTTCTTCTTGGGGGAAAACATCTTCTTTTGAAAGGACTGTGAGAGTAGAAAAAAACAGAATAAAAATGACAAAAACTTTCTTCATGATCAACTCCGGAAAAAACAACAATCACTGCTATTCTACTCCAAAGAATCAAAAAGTAAATCGGAGTGAAGCCAATATTTAATATTATTTAGATTTTTTGTTATTTCTCTTCTTCGGGGTCTTCCTGAGGTGATGCTATCCTTAAAACAATAATGTCATCAATATAGATGCCGGCACGGGGATCAAGATCATCAGAGTAGAATCTTATCCGGAGATCTCTTTTTCCATCCTCTTTTATCTGGAATGTACCGTAAAATCTGCTGTAAGTGTCTTCGGATGCTTGTCCTCTGAGACCGTTCATTCCTTTAAGTTTTCCATCTGTAAAAGGACCGAAAAGAGTTTTACCTTCATCTCCATCCTGAGCCAGGTCACTTATAACATCATCTTCGAGCATGATGACTGCACCTTTCCTGTTACCAGTAAAAACATAGGCATGAAATTCTATGTAAAAGACATCATTGTTTGAAAAGTCAAAGGTTTTCTTTAGGGTTGCATAATCATCATGGCTTCTACTGTGGCTGTCTTTAAGTTTTGTGGCAAGAACATTGTCTCCGGAATAGGCTTTGGTTATTTTATCTCCCCAGCTCGAACTGTGATAGGGTTCTCCTATCTCCCAGTCTCCTTCAAGATTCCACTTGTATGGTTCGACCCCTTCAAAATCATCATATAAAAGCAATTCTCCTTCTAAACACTGATCTTCATGCAAAACAAACCCATACTCACAGCCACACCCGAAGTTTCCAGTATAAAAAGTTTTTTCGCCCTCTTCAAATGTCTCCGGGAAACATTCAAGTTCGCTGTAGCATGGATTCTCAGGTTCACATGGACTTGATGCTTTTACGCACTTCATTTCTTTGTCGTCCCATGAGTAACCCGACTCACACCCGCACTCATAAGAACCTGTAAAAAAACCTGTTTCAAAAAATTTATGAGGGATACACTCTTCTGTACTAAAATCAAGTTTTTTACAAGTCTCTTCTCCGCAAGGGTCGGGAACAGGGGCAGATCTGTAGATAAAAAAGTCGTCTAAAAAAATTCCTGGATAAGAATACTCTGTATTTCCACTTAGAAAAACCATCTTCACTTCTCCTTTGACAACTTCTTCTGTTATAGGAAAGCTCCCTCTGAAAACAGAATATGTATTATGCTTTGATTTTCCTCTTATTCCATCATACCTTGTTTCTATGGTGTCCCAAAAGGTGCTCTCATCAACATAAAACGGCCCGTAAAGACCATCTCCATCGTGTTCAAGAGCTATGTTAGTTCCGTTAAGCAGGAGCTTTGCTCCATCATAATATCTTGGGGAAGTGAATCCTCCCGGATAATAGTCCGTATTAAGGTAGGCTTTAAACTCAAAGTGAACTGTTTCCCCGTATGAAAAATCAAAAACTTCGATTATTTTAGCAGGGAAGTTGTGTTCAAGACTGTAGTTTTCTTTAAGTTTTGTAGCAAGAACATTTTCTCCTGATGCCGCCTGATTCAGATACTGTGTTACCTCTCCAGTTTCCTCATCTATCCTCTTTGCATCAGGAATACCGATTTCCCAATCACCGGATAAATCCCACTTTGAGCTTCCATTTTCAAAATCATCAAAAAATAAAAGTTCTCCCTTTTTGCACTCTTTTTCTGTCCAGTGCCAAAAAAAACCTTCATCGCAATCACATTTAAAAACACCAGTGTAGTCACCTGTCTCATCTGTTTCAGGGATGCATTCTACTTCTCCGCAAATTGTCTCATCGCACGGATTCTCTCTGACACACCTCTTTTTTTCGTCATCCCAGTAATAGTTTTCCTTACATCCGCAGACGAAACCTTCCTCAACAACCTTACAGTTGCCGTCGCTGCCTTTCATTGATGAGCAGGGATCATTATCGCAAGGTCCAGAAGTTGGCTGATCACTACCAGGCTCAGTAGTGCCGTCACTGTTTTTGTCAGTTTCATCATTTTTGTCATCAGAATCACTTCCATTTTCATTGTCATCAGAGATGATGCTTGAGTCGGGAACACATTCCCCGGCAACACATTTATCCCCGTAATCGCAATCAAAATTTGTTTCACAACGTTTAGCATCATCATCACTTACACAAGAATTCAGCAAAAGAACAGTACAAACCGAAACTGTTAAAAAAAACTGTTTTTTCATGTTTAGCTCCTACCTAAAGTATAAATTTTTTTATTCATCAGGATATTCGTCATCATCGTTTTCTTCGTAGTCCTCGTCATCCCATTCATAATCGTCATCGTTATTTTTATAATCGCCTGTAATTATGTACACCATAAAATCATCTATATAGACTCCGGCATCCTGATTTGCCGAATCAGACCTGAACTTGAATTTTATAGTTTTTTCTCCACCATCTTCAATCATCATACTGCCAAAAAACGATCCGTATGTATTATCCTCACCATAGCCCCTTATACCTTGAAAACTGCATGTGCTGCCGATACAATAAGTTCCGGCAAGGTTGGAGTCGGGACTTTCAAGCTGAACAGTTTTAAATTCTGTGTCATGCCCGACAAGAAGACTTGCTCCATCAACATTTCTGTATCCACCTGCCTGCGAAAGCCTTTCAGTATGAGCATAAGCTTTAAAGCTGAAGAACAGCATATCACCTTCTTCAAGATAAAAAGTACGATCAATCACCGCATCATCATTGCGGCTTTTTCCATAATTATCTTTCAGTTTTGTAGCAAGAACATTGTTTCCTTTATATGCAGAGGTTATATATCCATATTCGTGGAAAGGATTGATATCAAGTGTCGGACCGGTATAGTTTGGTTGTCCAACTTCCCAGTCCCCGTTTAGTACCCAGTTTGTGTCTGGAGGTTCATTCTCAAAATCATCGTAAAATATTATTTTTCCGCACTTTTTTAACGGTTCATGGTAAACCTGTTCATTTTCGCACAGACAATCGTACTTCCCTGAAAAATTGCCCTCTTCATCTAGTTCAGCTTTACACTCCACATCACCGCAAGGAGAAGAGTCACACGGGTTGTTCCTCAAACACTCCTTTGCGGTACTTTCCCAGAAAAATTCATCATAGCATTCGCAGTTAAAATCATCTCCGTCGGGGGTACATGATCCAGTGCTGCCATATATGATCAGACAGTCATTTGGTTTACAAGGGTCGTTATCTTCCTCGGGAAAAATATTTTCGTCCTCATCCTTATCTGGATCTGCTTGGTAAAGATCATCGTCGATACTATGTTCTTTCTCATTACTTTTGTCTTTGTCATCCGGTTCATAACTTTCTGAGTTGTTTTCAACACATGATCCTTCAACACAGTAAAATCCGGGTTGACATTCATCGTGATCTGTACAGAACGAATCTTCTGTTATGCATGATGTGTGTCCCAGCATAAACAGAGCAAACCCTAAAATCAAAAAAAATCTTCTTGTCATCATCTCAACCTCTCTTTTAAGATGTAATAAAATATTACAACACATCTTGTCGAGGTTAAGGCAGAGAAAGTATTTTGTCAAGCAGTATTTTAAAAAAACATGAAAAAGTTTTTTGAAATGGAGCTGAAAATCGAAAGTTATGATGTGCCGGTTTTGATCAAAGATCGCTTGAACTACTCTCTTACAGAAATGGTTTTTGCTTTTTCAACATATTTGTTTTCCGGATTATAGTAGGGATTTACAGAAGATTCTCCGGAAGAACCTTCGATAGGAAAGTCTGCTATCATATCATAGTTAAGAGTCATTGTTTCTCCGGCAGCAATATGATCGATATAGAGAATTATTTGTCTTGGTGTAGTTTCGTATCTTTGTAAATATGTTCCATCTTCGACAGCTTCTATTAATTTATCAGGTATCAATGAAAATCCGGGAGGCAACCCTACACTTGCCAGAACCATACTGACTCCGCTGGAAGATATGTTGCTGATCTCGACTGTTACCCCGACGATATCATTAACTTGAAGATCGGTCTTGTCATAAGTTACATTTATAGTAAGAGGTCCGGAATATGTACTCTCTTCTCCCGGAACATACCATCTTGCAACAGCCTGATACATCATGCTTCCTTCTCCGCTGAATTCAATAGAGATGTCGTTCTCACCATATATTATGTATTCTTTGAGGTCTATAAGCCGCAACACATCAGAATCGGCAGGTGTAACAACAATAGTTGTTTCAGGTGAGCCGTTGGCACTTACTTTTATCGTGGCATTTGCTTCAGTAGTTTCATTGTCCAGTGATCCAATAAGAAATCTCAAAGCCAGAACGGTTCCCTGAGTTGTTGACCAGGTTCCGAAAGAGTCTTTCTGTTCAACTATCCAGGCAAGGATCTGACCTATTATATCGTTGTACCCTCCTTTTTTCAAAAGCAGAAGTCCGACAAGAGCCGTTGTTTCAATATCGGCTCCTATACCACTGCTGTATGTTTCAGTGCTTTGAGTTTGCCTCCAGTAAACCCCTCCGCTTTCACTTACAGATTGAAGGGATAAGATATCATCAACGATAGATTTTACTATGGATGAGCTTCCGCCGTTTGATAAAATTGAAATGGCGGTTATTGCTTTAGTGTATATGTCCTGTGCCTGACCTGCATTTGACTCAAGATAAGAGAGTGCGTTACTTCTTGCTGATTCCTCTTTACCTGCTCTATTTAGTGCCCAGGCACCGTATGCGGTGGTTCTCAAATTTGTAAAAGAACCATCGGGGTTTTGCTGTGCCGCTATCCATGAAGCAGTTCGTGTGATAAGAGCAGGGTCAACTTCATGCACCTTGCTCATATCAACAAATTGCATTAAACCGTAAGAAGTAAGAAAGATGTTTGCAGGTTCATTGCCAAACCAATCAAATCCGCCTCCAGGAGATTCAAAAGTAAGAAGTCTCTGATATCCCTGTGTAATAAAATCTCTTGCTCGCAGCTCTACTTCGGGTGTAATTGTCCCGCCGGCGATCATATACTGAAGAACAAGGACATTAGGATAAGTTGCCGAAGATGTCTGTTCAAAACAGCCTGTGGGCATTCTCAACATTGAGTCAAGACCTTCAACTGCCTGAGACATTATTCCCGGATATATCCTTACAAACATTTCAGCACTGTCAGGGATTGCATTATCCGGAATTGTAAGTTTTATATCCTGATCTGAATCAAGCAGTCTGCTCACTGTCTGATCTTCCATGATCCCGTCAGGCAGAACTGTTACACTTCTTTTTACTGCATCAGACATTTCTGAACCATAAGCAAAAACCGTTAAAGTGTGTCTCCCGATCTTCTTAACTTTAACAGGAAAATAAACGGATGAAACTGAGTTGGGAGGCACAGTTACACTTATTGTTGACGGTCCGGTCATTTCAAACCAATCTTCGCTGTCTGCAACCAGCTCAACAGTCTGAGACTGGGATAAATAGTTATATATCCCTACAGGAACAGAAACTTCGTCATTCTGAGTTAAAAAAACGGGAAAATTTATGTCAACGAAAAAGTCCTGAAAAACTCTGATCCCGTCAAGGGAACTCCCAAGATCTCCGCTCATACTGTTTGCAAGAGTAGTTACTCTCCAGGTTGTTATAGAATCGGGCATTGTGAGGTCAACTGTTGCAATACCGTCCTTTCCTGTGATAAGTTCAGGATTAAAATAAAGTGTTTCGGGAAACCACTCTCTCACTTTTATTTTTGAGCCGCCGGTTCCTGTATCTCCTGTATCTCCCACATCTTCCATATCTCCTGTGTTGCCCGTATTCCCAAAATCTACCTCATCATCTCCCACTTCGGAGCCCCATCTTTCTTCACAGACAGTTACCGTAACACTTATATCACTTTCTGTCCCCGCTATTTCATCCGGACCGGCAGATGTGACAATAGCCGTAGCATGGTAGGTAGAAACATCTTTTATGACTCCTTTCATTATGTTGTCCCATGGATCTGCGTTTTCAGGTTTATTAAGAATTTCCTGAATTACATCGTCGTCAAGACCTATGTCATTACAATTACCGTTGTTTTCAGCTAGAAAATCTTCAAAAGCCTTTCTGGCTATTGCAATTACATAAGGTCGCCCTGAATTCAGATATTTGTTTTTGCTTTCAGTATAGTTGTCAATATTAACCCCATGAGATATATCACTGCCGTTATCGGCAAAAAATGCTTCAGCTCTTTTATCGATCTCTTCATCACTTATGTTCCCTGATCCTCCTGAAGTAATATCCCCCGGAGCTATACCGTATATTATGTATGTAGATTCCATCACTTCATTTTCAATATCAAAATATGTCTGTTCCATTCCGGGGTTGAAGCTCATTACATGGAATACGGCTTCATCAACCATAGCGACACCTAATGCTGCTTCAGCAGGACTGCCGTCCATATCTGTTACTTTGAATGTAGCTACAGCCTGCTCCCTCGGCCTGTATTCTTTTTTATCTGTTGAAAAATCTATATTGAGAGAACTGTTTCTTCTGACATATACCACTTTCGATGAACGGATGATATTTCCTTCTCTTGTAAGGTAGTAGGCAATAATTTCAATTGGACCGTTAAAGGTTTCGTCAAGCGATATTTTTTCAGACCCCGAACCTTCTTTCAAGTTCACTGCTTTTAAAAGCCTGACCTGCCCATTTTGAATAATATCAATGTAAGCTCTGTCAGGGAGCATTGAAGGTCGATCAACTGAAGGGTCAAACCCTGTATATATCTCTATTCCAAGAGAATCTCCTGTTTGATAGATAGATGATTCTGTTGTTAGGAAAATAAATTCTTTCGATCCATCCTTCTTGAAAAAGAATTGCTCTTCGATCTTTCCTTCCTCGTGTGACAGTTTTACAGTGACAGGCATCTCCGGATTTAACTCCATCGTGAACTCAGAAAGTCCGCTTTCATCTACATTTATTTCAAAAGAATCTTCATCAGTAATTATGGAACACTTCCCTTTCACAGGTTGTCCGGCAGGATCGGTTAAAATAAGAAACATTTCCTGAGATATCCCCGGCAAAACTTTTCCTGCTTTAGGAACGAGAGTTATAAATACCGGGTGCTTGACGACAGTCAGATTCTTTACAATTGACTGCAGTGAGTTTGCTCCGTCTATTACCGTGATCTCGAATTTTGCCGATGCTTTGCCCTGGTCAAGTGCAGACCCGGTAAAATAAGAGGGAAGTTTTACTTCAAAATGGTATCTGCCGTTTTTATCAAGCACTCCATTGATCGTTTGGAAAGTATTTTCAGAGACATCAAATGTCTTTGCCACTATATGTATCGTTCCTCCGCTTACTGGTTTCCCGTAAAAATAATTAGCCTCAACAGTAGCTTTTACAGTTTGAGACGGGGTGTAAAAGTTTTTGTCGGATTCAAAATCAATAGCAAATTTAGGTAAAGTATAATGTTCCACAGTTATAGTTTTTTCTTCAGAAACAATATCCTCTACAATAACTGAAACAGTGTATTTCCCTATATTTACAAGGTCGGCAAGAGTAAAGTCGTGAGCAAAAATGCCATATTTACTGGTAAGCCCCGTTTTTTTGAAAACTTTATTCCCTTTGGGATCTGTTATTTCAAGAGTAACTTCATGTTCAGCGATTGGATTTTTATGAGGAAGCTGAAGAGAAAGAGACCTTATGTGTATGGTTTGCCCGGGTTGATAGACCGGCTTGTCTGTTGTAAGAAGTATTCTGGATATTTTTTCAGCAAGAACCTGAGTTTCGACACTTTTTGTTCCGTATGATGTTTCTGCCGCTACAAGAAAACTGAGGTTTCCCGTTATTTCTTTATCCAGGTCAACTTCGATAGAAGCCATTCCGAATCTATCGGTATTACCGGAAATTTCTGTAACTGCTTCATCATCTTTTAACAAAGTAATGGTCACTGGAGCGTTCATTATGGGGTCGCCTGAAAGAACATTTGTCAGCAGTATTCTGTAAGTTGTCTTGTCCCCCTGTAAAATAGAGCTGCTTCCAAGTACCTGAGCTTTGATTCTGGGCATAATACGGAACAGTGAAACTTTACCTTCAAGAACATATTTGTCCCACTCCAGTCCGTATCCCATTATCATTGTTGCTGCATCTTCAAGTTCCGGCAGATAATCTTTGCCAAGGTCTAAAACAAGTTCCCGCGACATGTTTGAAATAATGATTTCTCCAAAATTACGGTGCATTTCAGAGTGTTCTTCACCTGACAGGTCTGCAACTTCAGCATAGACTGTGGTTTTTATAGGGGGAGAGCCGGAGTCAAGTTTAACGGGGATATGCAGCTTGTAGTTTTTATCATTTCCCAGTGAAATGTATATCTGTGCTTCATTTACCTCAAGGGGTCCTACCCTGATTATTCTTTCTTCTTCTTCAAAGGGATTTTTCTTTTCACCTCCGGAAGTGCTTGTATTTGCACAGGATGAAAGTAAAGCGAAAAGAAACAAAAGATTGAAAAGTAATAGTTTTTTCATTGTTGGCTCCTTTTTAAAATATGACATGAACAAGTATTCTTTATGTTTTGTGACACAGAGATTCAATTTTTATTAAAAAAATATCTGCCGAAGTTCTTTTTTCTAAATCAGTACCAGTAAAAAAACAGTAACGGCACTTTTTTCTAAATGCGGTCGAGCGGCAAACTTCCTGCTGTAAAATAAAATTGTTGATAATTGTTGAGGCAGAGCAAATGAAAAACTTTTTTATTTTTATTTCGGCTGTTGTTTTAATTTGGTCAAATCTTTATCCAGGTCAAAAAAATGCATGTTATTACTTTATGGATGAACTGACATGTCTTAACCGTGTCGAGAATTCTTTTTCGGTAGAAAACAATGATCTTGAAATCCTGATAGAAGAGGGTGCTGTCAACTGGTATTTTAAAATCGAGCAGAAGTCTCCTGAAATAAGTATAGTTAAAAAGGAGACTACTGCAGAACACGATAAGAATATTATTTTCTTAAGAAGAACCGCTTTATCAAAAAATATTGATCTGATGCCTGTTGTTTCTGTAAAAAACGGTGAAATGATGGCAACAACCGGAGAGGTCGGGCTGGTATTCAAACCTGGAACATCAAGAGCCCAAAGAAGCAGTATGATCACAGACTACAGCTTGGTTTTAAGAAGAGAAATAAAGGGTATTGAGGATTTCGGGGTTTACTTTATAGAAGACGGAAGAGACCCTTTTAATGTTTCAATGGAAATTTATGAAACAGGTATGGTAAAGTGGGTTCAGCCTGTATGGTTGGAAAATCCTCAGTTGAATTCAACGCCGAACGATCTTTATTATGCGGATCAGTGGCACCATCCGGTTGTTAATTCTGAAAAAGGATGGAGTATTACCAAAGGTCGCCCCGATGCTAAAATAGCTGTTATTGACAGCGGTGTAGATACTGCTCATCCTGACCTTAGACTTGCATGGGGACACAGTTTTGTTCCGACTGAACAGTATGTTGACCCTAATATGGGAGCTTTTCAGAATCAGTATATTATGGCTCACGGAACATGTGTTTCGGGGATAGCGGCTGCAGTTGGCTTTAATGAGTGGGGGGTAGCAGGGATCTGTGCTGACTGTACGGTCATCCCTATAAAATACATCGGGCTTGAGCAAAACTATCCTCCTCTTGATAGGAAACTTCATGCTATGGTGTGGGCTGTAGATGAAGGAGCCTGGGTTATAAACAACAGTTGGGTAGTAGCTCCGGACAAAAACAGACAGACGGATACCTGTATTGAAGTTCCCTCAGATAATTTCCTGCTGGAAGCTGTTGACTATGCAGTTAATAATGGAAGGGATGGTCTTGGTACGATTATTGTCTGGGCTGCAGGAAACTCAACATGTGATACCGTGATGAATAAGTCTCTTCAGGACAGCAGGACTGTTACGGTTTCAGGACTTGATACCGATCTGTCGTTGGTCAGTTATTCAAACTACGGGGTTGCCATAGACATCGCTGCTCCTGCCGGAGAATCATTGCCGGGCAAGAGTGGTCTGGTGACAACAGATGTAAGTGTCCCGAATAAAGGCTTTAATCCTGCATACAACAATGCTAACCCCGACTATAATGATTTTCCGGATCAACTTTATACAAGATATTTTGACGGCACTTCGGCAGCAGCACCCGTTGTAAGTGGTGCACTTGCACTCATGCTTACAGCCCGTCCAGGCATGACATATCAGGATGCGATAGACTGTATGCGGTCAGCAGCGGCACAGCCTTCAGCAATTTGTCAGCATGGAGAGCAGGAGAGTTGTTTCGGGGCAGGGATATTAGATGTCGGTAAAATGGTCGAAATGGCCCATAACGGTGAGTGCGGGGGATACGATCAGTTTTTTTGTCTTGGAGATGAAGACTGTTCTGGAGAAGAAAAGTGTGATTTAGAAAGCGGAGAATGTGTCAGGGTGGAAAAAGAAGAGGATTCCAGTGAAGAAAAGGATAACCCCGGTCAAAAAGAGGAATCAGGTTACGATGAGACAAGTGAAGATGATGAAAATAACAGTGAAGACGAGATAAAAGAAGACGAAAACAGCAATAATGTTGATGCCGGAGGATCAGATACTTCACTTGAAGATGAAAGCCCTGGATGTTCAATGCTCTATCTTCGCAGATAAAGGTTGTTTTTCAAGAAAAATTTTTTCATTAAATAAAAAATGTGCTATATTGTATTGCTAAGTATTAGAGTAAGAGGTGTGATGCATGCCGGAATTTCTTTTAAAACAATGTGATTATATTTGTTTTTGGCTCTTTTTTATGGCAATATTTTTTATTTTTATCCGTTACGAGTTTATAAATAAATTGTTGTTTTTTTTGGGATACAAGCCCGACGCAGGAGATGCTTCGCATCAAAGATATATACCTGTAAAGCTGATCATATTATTTCTTTCGATTTTTTTTCTTTTAGGTTTTGCGGGTACTAATTGGAACAGTTATTTTGCTGATAAAAATATGAGGAAAGATATTCTTGTACTTGCAGAAAGCCTTGCCGGGACTATTAATCCCGAAAGGGTAAAAGAGCTTGATTTCACAGTTGAAGATAAAAAATCAGCAGCCTTTCTAAGAATTAGGGACCAGCTTACTCTTTATGGTCAGTTTGCTGAAAATATTCGTGGTATTTATACGATGGCAATAAAGGACGGTCTTCTTGTTTTTGGTCCTGAAAATTATGATAAAGGTGATCCTCAGGCCTCGCCTCCGGGGACAGTATATGAGCAGCCGAATATCGAATTTATTAAAGCTTTTGAAACAGGAAGGTCGGGGACCATAGGTCCTTTTACAGATGAATATGGAACCTTTGTATCAGCTTTTGCTCCGGTTTTCTGTCCATTAAGTGGAGAGGTAGTGCTGGTGCTGGCTGTTGATGTCGAGTATTCCGACTGGCGTAAAACAGTTTTTAAAGCGAGAATGGAAGGTGTTTTTTTTACAGCACTTATTTTTATTCTTTTTATGTTAGGCATCGCTGTTATCGCATACAGAGAAAGATGTGAAAAAGCTGGAGAAACGCCATTTTTTATTCACATTGAAACAGTGCTGGTTTTTGTCATTGGGGCACTACTTTCCCTAATGCTTGCCCTAAAAGTTCATGAAGTTGAAAAAAGGTCCCGGTTCGATGATTTTGTCAGGCTTTCTACTGCCAGGACAAAGCTGATAAAACAGGAACTTTTTGATATAAGAAAGGAACTTCAGGGGATATCTCAACTGTTTGATATTGTATCACCTGAAAGTGGCATAAAATTTGAAATGTTTACAAAACCGTTTCTTTCTTCGCCAATGTTAATGGCTTTGGAATGGATACCAATTGTTCCCATTGAAAGCAAAAGCGATTTTGAACAAAAAATGGAAAAACTGGGTCATCATGGTTTTGTTTTGCCCATTCGTTCTATGGACCCTCTTTGCAAACAGAAAAAAGATCCCGCTTCTTTGAACTACTATCCTGCCGTTTTTATTTCCCCCGCTGAAGGTAACGACAGCTTTGTAGGAATTGATCATTGGGATAACTCTATGAAGCGGTCTGCCATAAAGGAATCTGTAAAAACGGGTTTTGCAACTGCAACCCCGCCTGTTGAGATAAAGAAAAACGGCAAAGATGTAAAATCGGTCTTTATTTATAATCCTGTCAAAAATATAGATACAGGTATTCCTTATGGATTGATAGCGGCTGTTTTAAAAGTGGATACTACTTTAGCCAGAGTTCATAAGTTCGGCAGCAGGATGGATTCTTTTGTCGGAATAAAACTGCTTGGTGTTGCACATGATGGGGAACACAAGGTTTTGGTAGATTACAGATCAGACGACAGCAGAAAAAAAAGTTTGCTTGATTTTTTTAATCTTCCGAAGTTTAAAGCTTATTTTCCAATATTTGCTTTTGGAAAAACAATAGCAATAGTTGCTGTTACGGGAGATGCTTTTCTTGCCGCCCACAGAGCATGGGCAGGATTTCTATCGTTTTCTGCAGGGTTTTTTATAACTTTTCTTCTTTCGGTTCTTGTCATATTTTTTAAAAACCGTGAAAGAAGGCTTGATAAACTTGTCAGATCAAGAACAAAAGAACTTTATGAAAGAGAAAATGATCTTTCCACCACTCTTTATTCGATAGGGGATGCGGTTATTGCTACAGACATTGACGGTTTTATTACCCGCATGAATCCAGTGGCGGAAAATCTTACAGGTTTTCAAATCGAAGAGGCAAAGGGTAAAAAAGTAGAAGAAATATTCAGAATTAAAAGTTCTGAAAATATGCCGATAGAGTGTCCTGTGTCGAAAGTATTAAGAAGTGGGGAAATATTTTTACTGACAAATGATACAACACTTGAGTCTAGAAATGGTGGAAAAAGACAGATAGCCGACAGCGTAGCTCCCATAAAAGACAAAGATGGAAATATGAGAGGAGCGGTACTTGTTTTTCATGATGTTTCAGAGCAGTATAAAATGAAACTTGAGATGTTAAAAGCTAAAAAAGAGGCTGAATCGGCAAACCGTGCCAAAAGTGAATTTCTTGCAAATATGAGCCATGAGATCCGCACTCCTTTAAACGGAGTGATAGGGTTTATAAAACTGCTTATGAAAACTACTTTTGATGAAACACAGAAAAAGTATATGGAGTATATTGCAAGGTCGGGAGATGCTTTGATGAATCTTGTTGAAGATATTCTTGATATATCAAAAATTGAAGCGGGAAAACTTGATTTGGAATATGGAAGCACAGACCTTCCTGATCTGATAAAGAGTAGTATCAATGTTATAGAGTATGAACTCTTCAAAAAGAAACTGAAACTGATCAAGACAATATCACCTGATATCCCGAGATTTGTCAAAACAGACGGTGTCAGATTGAAACAGGTGTTGCTGAATCTTTTGAGCAATGCTGTGAAATTCACTAAAAAAGGAGAGATTGAGTTTAAAGTTGAACGAAAAAATGATAATAAAAAAGAAGGTTATGTTTCTTTACTCTTTTCGATCAGAGATACAGGAACAGGAATATCTCCTGAGTATAGAGACTCTATTTTTGAATCGTTTTCTCAGGCTGATTCATCAACTTCCAGGAAGCATGAAGGAACAGGTTTGGGACTTGCTATTTCAAATAAGATAATTCAAAAAATGGGGGGGGAAATAAACTTTGACAGTGAATTAGGAAAAGGTTCTGAATTCAGAGTTTCTGTTGAATTTGAAATTGCCGGCTCAGGGTCTCAGATTAAGGTCGAAGTTCCTGAAGACATAAAAGAAACTAAAATGTTGTTGGCTAATTTTAAAAGAAAAGTACTTATAATCGAGGACAATATTATCAACATGATGCTGCAGAAAACGATCGTAGAAGGATTAATGCCGGAATCTATTGTTATTAGTGCTGAAAATGGAGAAGAAGGGATAACTTTATTTGCTGAAGAGTTGCCGGATATTGTTTTTATGGATATACAAATGCCTGTAATGGACGGCTATGAAGCGACTGTAAAAATCCGGGATGTTGAAAAAAACAGGGGGCTGAAAGAATCCCCTATAGTTGCTGTAACAGCCGGTACAGTCAAGGGGGAAGAGGAAAAATGTTTCAATGCCGGCATGAATGACTACATTTCAAAGCCTGTAACCG
>SLOD01000211.1 GCA_007132725.1 Candidatus Sumerlaeota bacterium | reverse complement strand
TTATTATTTTATTTTTCAGGAAATATAAATCAATGTTAATTCCTTCAAATGTTTTTAGATGTTTTAAGTTATAACAATCCCTGTTATGCTGTGTTCAGGGATAAGTTGGAAGGCGGTTGTGAGGGTTAATCCGATTTTTTGACCGTTTAGAAGGTTCAATATTTTCTGTTGGTCGCTCAGTTCTTTCCAGAGAGGATATCCGGGGGACAATCTTTTGGTTTTTTTGAACTTGAGTTCTTCTTTTATTTTGTGATCTATATAGTTTGCCAGTGCTTCAGCCAGTTCACTGAGGAGTCCGTTAAAGATGAAGTAATCAAAATATTTGTCCTGCTGATAAAGCTTTTTAAGTTCTTCTGCTCCGTTACCGCCTGTGGTTACTGCAAAAAGGGGGACAATGTTTTGATGATGCGGTATCTGAACATTCAAATCGTTAACTTCACTTAAAGGAAAAAATTTATAGAGTGCTTTCATATTGAGTTTCAGAAGAATTTTGCTTTCAATTATTCTGGACAGCTCCTTTTTTCCTTCTTCAACGGACAACTGCCATCTTGAACGGAAAAGCACACCTTCATTGAGAGAGGGCAAAACTTCATTTGCTGAAATATTTTCAATTATTTTAATGTTTTGCATTTTTTAATTTTTCAAGGATATCAATGGCTTCAAAAGCATCGGCAGCATAAAAAGCACCTCTGTCACCGTTTAAGGGTGAAACTTCTTTTTTAATATATTCTCTGTTCAATGCCGCACCTCCGCAAATTATAGGAACTTTTATCCCGTTTTTTTGGAAGTGACTTGCCACTGCTTTCATTTCAAGAGCGGAACTGACAAGAAGTGCACTGAGTCCGACAGCATCCGGATCATGCTTTGAAACTGCCTGTGCTATTTCAGAAACTGACTTGTCTATCCCGATATTTTTAACTGTATAACCGTTATTTGAAAGGATTATATCAACAAGGTTTTTACCAATATCGTGAATATCCCCTTTCACAGTGGCAAGTACGATCGTCCCCTTTTTTTCCACTGTACCGCTTTTCAAATAAGGCTCCAGAATATCACACGATCTTTTGACAGTTTCTGCACTTTTCAAAACAAACGGAAGCTGAGTAGTGCCGTTTTTAAAGTTGATCCCGACAACTTCCATAGCCTTTAAAAGATGATCGTTTATTATTGAAACTGCACTTTTTTCTTTAAGAAGTTCTTCAATTATAATATCGAGAGCTTTGCTCCTTCCACTTATCACCATATTGAACAGCTTTTCAGACGCGCTCATTTCATCAGTATTTTCAAATTGTTCAACAGTTACACCAGACTCAAAGGCTTCAAGGAAAACGGCAAGTGGATCATAATTTTCATCTCTTTCATTAAAGATAAGGTCTCTGCAAATATTTCTGATATCTTCTTTTATTGAATCTATCGGAACAATTTTCCCTGCATGAAAAATTGCGGCATCAAGCCCTGCTTCAACCGCATGATAAAGATAAACGGCATTAAGTATTTTTCTTGCTTTCGGCTTTAAACCGTAAGAGCAGTTACTGACACCTAAAACAGCAAAAACATTGGGAAGTTCAGCTTTTATTCGCTTTATTGCATCAAAACTTTCAACAGCGGCATTGTAATACTCCCTGTCTCCTGATCCGAGAGTGAATGTAAGTGTATCAACAAGAAGATCTGAAGGTTTCAGCCCACTTTTCACAACAACATCCCTCAATCTTTTTGCAACTTCAAATTTTCTGGATGCAGTTTGTGCCATCCCCTCTTCATCAATTGTCAAACCAATGACACAAGCACCGTATTTTGCAGCAATAGAAAGTATTTTTTCAGCTTTTTCACCACCATCTTCAAGGTTTACCGAGTTTATCAAAGCTTTTCCGCCATAACATTTAAGTGCAGCTTCAATAGTTTGCGGGTCAGTTGAATCAACACACAAAGGAACTGAAATATCACGGTTTATCCTTTTTACCATTTCAACCATATCTTCCTGTTCATTTCTCCCTGCATAAGCTACTGTGAGGTCAAGAAGGTGGCTCCCTTCTGATTGCTGAGAATCAACTATTTCCATCATCGCTTCAATATCGTCTTCTAAAAGAGCTTCCCTGAAAACTTTGGAGCCATTGGCATTTGCCCTTTCCCCGATTATCAGAGGTTTCGGCTCAACACTCAAAGGCTGAGAAATAAAAGTGGAACAAACTGACGGAACAACTTCGGGATAAGTTTCCAAAGCAGGAATAATCCCTTCTATTTTTTCTGCAACAACTTTAATATGTTGTGGATTGGTACCACAGCATCCACCGACAATATTTACACCCATATCCTTTACAAAACTGTGTAAATGATCCCCGAATTTTTCAGGCGACATGGAATATTTAAGCTTCCCGTCAACAAGTTCGGGAAGACCTGCATTTGGAATTATTATCA
This sequence comes from Candidatus Sumerlaeota bacterium, assembly GCA_007132725.1. GTDB lineage: Bacteria > UBP6 > UBA1177 > UBA1177 > UBA1177 > SLGQ01. The sequence continues at coordinate 15,138 of SLOD01000211.1, read as the reverse complement.
AAGGAAAAGGTGATATTTTTTTCATTTTTTTTATGCTTTCGATCATACTTTCGGGGCCTGTTCCGCAATTGAGTCCAAGAGCAAAAAGATCAAAAGGAGCCAAAGCTGTTACAACCGACTCCACTGTGGTCCCAAGAAGCATCTTTCCGTTTTTCTCAACAGTAAAGGTGACATTTACAGGAATCTTTTTCCCGCACTTTTTCATGGCATCAAAAGCTGCAACGAGGGCTGATTTTACCTGCAGCAGATCTTGACAGGTTTCGATCTGGACAAGTTCTGCCCCCCCTTCAATAAGTGCTGAAATCTGGACAAAATAAGAACTATACAGCTTATCAAAATCTGTTTGAAGAAGTGTGGGAAGTTTTGACCCTGGACCGACCGATCCTGCAACAAATATTTGCTTTTCAGGTGTTGAAAAACTTTCTGCAACCTCTTTTGCTATCTTTGCCGAATTAAATGCAATTTCATAAGCCTTTTCTTTTAAACCATGTTCAGAAAGGGTGAGAAGATTTGCACCGAAAGAATTGGTTTTGATAATATCGCAACCTGCTTCAATATAGGCGGCGTGAATTGATTTTATTATCTGAGGACGACTTATGGAAAGATAATCGTAGCAGTTTAAATGACCGTGGTAGTCATCTTCGCTCAAATTTTTCTCAATTATGGCACTACCCATTGCACCATCAAAAATGAGATGTCTTTCTTTAACTATTTTTTTTATAACTCTCTCCTCCTAAAACAGATTCAGCAGCGTGATATTATAAATAGAAGACCGTTTTGTCAAAGAAAGAAAAGCATGAATTGCCTGAACTGCTTTAAATCAGAATCCCGTCAACTCACCATTGATATTCAACAGTGGCTATATAGGCAAAATTTGCAGCAGTCCGATTTCCACTCAACATGTAAGGTCCGTTCGTGAAAAAATCAAGGTTAAGCATTGAAGTGAAAGTAAATCCTTTCCACAAAAAAGAGCATCCAAGATATGCACCGAGATCCTCCCCGATAAAATAATCTTTATCTTTGACCCCCGATTCTTTTGTTGTAAAATCAAAACCTACAACATCAAATCTTTTTAACACACCTGACTTTATTGAAAACCATTTTACAGGAAGAATATCCATTCCAAGAGTTAGAAGAAAAGAAAAAGTGTTGTCTCTGGCAGTCGCTTTCTCTCCGACCGGGTCTAACAAATCCTCTGTTCCAACCACTCTGTGAGAACCAAGAAGTATTACGGCAGGATGTATTCTCATCCATTCATAAGGCTTGATCAATGTTCCGGCTTTGAAATTCCAGAAAAACCTATTGAACTTTATATCCCGTGCCGAAGTATCATCCGGAGTCAATTCTTTTTCCGAAATGGGGATCACTCCGAAGCCTCCGGAAAAAATAATATCCTGAATCTCTGAAGTTTTTATACCGGTTCTACCGAAAAAGGAGAGATCCACATTTCCGTCATATGTTGTAAGCCTGTCATATTGATAGTCCCCAAGTGCTTTTTCTGTAATCCACTGATAGTTAATAGAAAGTCCAAAATCAAAATAAAACCGGTCAGTACGGTAGGTTAAAGAAGGGGTGGCCTCTATTCTGTCAACATTTATCTTATGTGAATTGACAACATCCTCGACACTGTCTTTTTCATAATATCTCCCAAGAAGATATCTGAAAGTAAGACCTATTGAAAAATTATCGGAAATATTACCCGCAAGAGAAAAACCTAACAGATGATTAATGTCAGGCATTGCCGGACCACCCGGCTGGAGAAAATCCATTATTTCCCTTACTCCATACATTGTGGTTCTATTTGCACCGTTTTCATACCATACAGCAAAAGCTGCTTTTCTGTCAAAAACAGGAACTATCAAACCTCCTGCAGTAAAATTGTAGTCAATATAGGCATATCCTTTTTTGTTCGCTGCAAGAATAGAAGGCAGAAAGTAACCGTCGGTCCTTTCATTGGTATCCGACAAAATCGGCAGCAAACCAAAAGTTGCAGTCCTCTCGACCACTTCATAGACCTGTCCTGACAAAGAAAAAGAAAAGGAAACAAATAGCATAATAAAAAGAATTTTTTTCATAACAGCCCCTCCGCAAATCAAAAATGAAAATAACAGTTGTAATTTAAACTTTAGTCTTTAAAAAATCAATTTTTTTTAATCGAGCTTGAACTCTTCTTTCCAGACATCTTCCTTGTCCCAATCAGGCTGAGATCTTTTATCAAAAAGGTAATTGCCCATCACAAGATAATCCATCTCTGTCCGCATGAAACATCTGTAACCGTCATCAGGAGTACATACGATCGGCTCTCCTCTTACATTGAAAGAAGTGTTCACCACAACTCCAAATCCCGTCCTTTTTCTGAATGTATCTATCAACTGCCAGTATTTTGGATTTGTCTCTTTTGAAACACTCTGGATCCTTGCAGAAAAATCAACATGGGTAATTGAAGGAACATCGCTTCTTAAATGGTAAAGCCTTTCATAAAGAGGCAGTGAATTGTAGTTTTCAGGCACTTTATTTCTTCTTGATTCCTGGACAGGAGCAACCAAAAGCATATATGGAGTTATCCCTTCCATATCAAAAAAAGTCTTTATCTCCTCTTCCATCACAGACGGAGCAAAAGGTCTGAAGCCTTCACGGTACTTTATTTTGAGATTAAGCTTTTTCTGCATTTTTGGACTTCTTGAATCTCCAAGAATTGAACGGTTTCCAAGAGCCCGCGGACCAAATTCCATTCTCCCCTGAAACCAGCCAATGACAGTATCTCCATCAAGAAGGGATGCCACTTTTTCGCAAAGTTTGTCAAAATCATCATATTTTTCATAAACTGCACTGTATTTCCTTGCAGTTTTTTCAATATCAAGACTACTGAACTGAGGTCCCAGATATGCCCCTTTCATGGAGTCCCTTTTTTCTATTTTTGTCCTTTCACTTTTAAAATAAATGTAGTGAGCAGCCAGTGCCGCTCCTAAAGAACCTCCTGCATCTCCTGCAGCAGGCTGTATCCAAAGCCCGTCAAACATCTTTTCTTTAAGCAGTTTTCCGTTTGCGACACAGTTAAGGGCAACACCTCCTGCAAGAACAATGTTCTTTGAACCGGTAAGCTCTTTTGCAGTGTTGGCAAGTTTAAGAACTATCTCTTCCGTTATTTCCTGAATTGCAAGAGCCATGTTCATGTAGCTCTGGTTAAGGTCTGATTCAGATTTTCTTCTTGGAATGCCGAAAAGTTTTTCCCACGCGGAATCATTGGTCATGCTAAGACCGGCAGCATAATCAAAATATTTCTGATTAAGAAGAAGTGAACCGTCATCTCTTATATCAACAAGGTTTTCAAGTGTTTTCTTTTTAAATATCTCTTTCTCTTCACTGTCGGGATTTCCGTAAGGGGCAAGCCCCATCAGCTTATACTCTCCACTGTTCACCTTGAAACCGCAGTAGTGGGTAAAAGCGGAATACAAAAGTCCTATCGAATGAGGAAAGTGAAGTTCTTTCAATATAGTTATATCTTTTCCTTTTCCATGACAAATTGTGGTCGTCGCCCATTCCCCCACTCCGTCAAGAGTAAGTATCGCCGCATCTTCAAAAGGGGAAGGATAAAATGCACTTGCCGCATGGGAAAGATGGTGTTCCGGAAAAAGGAGCTGAGGGATTTTTCCTCCAAACCTTTTAAGTTCATCCCTGACCATCTTTTTCATAAACAGCTTTTCCCTTATCCATACAGGAATTGCTGAAGAAAAGCTTTTAAGTCCAAAAGGAGCAAAAGCATGGTAAGTTTCAAGAAGCCGTTCAAACTTTATGAGAGGTTTATCGTAAAATGCGACAGCACTTACTTCATCAAGACTGACACCCGATTCTTCAAGAACATATCGGCATGCATTAACTGGGAAACGGGGGTCATGCTTCTTTCTTGTAAACCTCTCTTCGTGGGCTGCAGCAATTATTTCCCCGTCAATTATGAGTGCCGCAGCACTGTCATGATAAAATGCTGAAATCCCGAGTATTACTTTTCTCATCTTACTTTCCTTCATTTAAAAAAGCGTATATATGAAAGGTGCTATGGCACTCCCTGTTGAAAGAACTATAAGAACTCCGAACAGAAGGAGTGTAAATATTACAGGGATAAGCCAATATTTTTTTCTGACTTTTAAAAACCCCCAAAGATCTTTCAGAAAATCCATTCTTCTCCTCTCTAAAACGGTGTAGCTATATCTGTTTCAGTATATTTTTTATTTCTTTCTACAAAAACCGATCCTTTCCCTTTTTTAAATTTTTTTAAAAGGAGAGTATCTTTCCCTAGAGCCCTTCTTAACAGAGCCATCGGAGTGACAATGAGAAAAAATACCAAGGCAAGTATCAACCTTGAAATAATAGCTCCTGCAACCGCTGAAAAACCAAGCCATAGCCATGCGAACGGTTTGAAAACCGAAGGGACTGTCATGTTAAGTATCTGACCTGCAAAAGCGATATATATTGCCCAGTTATGCCCTGTAAAAAGAAAAACTATCAAAGCGATCAGAACAAAAGCCATCCCGCTGTCTGAAACCTGCTTTTTTGAAAATTTTTTCTTTGCCTCCCACCTTTTTTCACTGAAAGTGTCCATCAAACCTCCGTAGAAAACATAATTAAAATTTGAAGACTCTACTTTTTTGCATCTTTAACATCTTTCAGGTATTCTTTCAACGCTTTACTGATCATATTGTCAAGATCACAATATTTTTTTAGAAACGAGGGGTTAAAGTCCCTGTCCATTCCAAGCAGATCATATATTACAAGAACCTGCCCGTCCGTTCTGTTACCGGCTCCAATGCCTATGGTGGGTATTTCCAACTCTTCCGTTATTTCTGCTGCCAGTTTATCAGGAACTGACTCGAGGACGATCATATCCGCCCCGGCTTCCTCAACAATTTTTGCAGATCTTTTTATAAACTCTCTTTCTTCTTTTGTTTTTCCCCTTTTGGAAAAACTTCCGAATTTATTAATATACTGTGGAGTAAGCCCGACATGGGCAACTACCGGTATCCCGAAAGAAACAAGTTTGGAAATTAGTTGCGCGACTTCCTCTCCACCTTCAACTTTAACTGCTTCTGCACCTGCTTTCATAAGTTCAATTGCATTTTCCATCCCTTTTTCGATTGATGTCTGATAGCTGCCAAAAGGCATATCGGCAACAAGGAAGGGAGTTGGAGCACCCTTTCTGACAGCCTTGACATGATATGCTACTTCCCAGTTTTCAACACCGATCGTAGTAGGTTGTCCTTTGATTACATTCCCTAAACTATCACCCACAAGGATGGTTTCTATCCCCGCTTTTTCCACAAGTTTGGCAAAGGTGAAGTCATAACAAGTTACCATGGAAATTTTTTCTTTACCTTTGGCTGCTTTAAGCAATGGAAGTGTAACCTTTCCCATTTATTCCTCCATAACCGCTTTTGATAAAGCTACGATCTTGTCCCAATCCAGGGACTCAGCCCTCAAAGTTTCAGATATTTCTAACCTTTTTAAGATATCAATGTCAAGCTTATTTATTTTAAAGACATTTAGCAGATTTTTCCTTCTGTTGGAAAAAAGAGACCTCATGAAAGATGCAAATTTTTTAAGATGTTCTGTGCTGTAACCATGCTCAAAAAAAGTTATTTTGACAAGCCCGCTGTGAACTTTAGGAGCGGGATAAAACTCTTGTGGCGGAAGAGTGAAAAGGTGATCAGCCCTCCCAACCATTCTTACAATACCGGCAAGAGGACCGAACTCCCTCGTTCCCGGCATTGCACAAAGTTTCTCCGCCACTTCTTTTTGAAGAAGGAACAGGGCACCGTCAAGAAATTTACTTTCATAGCATGTGTTGTGAATAATGGGAGAGCTTACCTGATAAGGGATGTTGCCTACCACGAACCCTTTTTTACCTTCAAAATATTTACTGAACCTGATTTTTGTTGCATCCTGCATCAAAACTTCTGCCACACCTTCAAATCTTTCTTTCAACACCTTCAGCATCCCCCTATCCATATCAATAACAGTAAAAGGAGATAAACCTCTTTTGACAATTTCATCGGTAAGTGTTCCAAGTCCTCCCCCTATCTCTATGTAAAAACCTTTTGATTCAGGGACATGACTGATGATCCTTTCAACCGTGCCATTATTGAAAAGAAAATTTTGACTGAAATTCTTTTTCGGATTCAACCCCGCTTTTCTAAGCAGGTTTTTGATTTCAGCTAAACTCATTGTTTTGTTCTCGAAGTAGGAGCTACATCCATATCAATATCTGAAAACCTTCCGGCTTGCAGATCTTCAAAAGCGGCAGCGGCAACCATTGCACCGTTATCCTGACAATACTGCAGATCGGGAAGGAACAACTCGATTTCATGCTGTTTTGAAACAACTGATGCTATCTCTCTCAACTTCGTATTTGCACTTACTCCGCCGGATATTATTAACGCTTCATATTTTTTCATAGATAATGCCAGTTTAATTTTTCTTTCCACCAACTCCATGACCCTGTCCTGAAAAGCTGCCATGAGCGAGGATATATCAACATCCTGTTCATCCAGAACTCTCTTTACTGCAGATTTTATACCACTGAAAGAAAAAACTGTTTCATCAGAATATCTTGGATGTTTCAAAAGATACGGAAGATCATATTTCTTCGGGTCTCCACTTTGAGCTGCTTTATCAATGACAGGCCCACCCGGGAAACCCAGTCCGGCCATTTTAGCAACCTTGTCATAAGCCTCACCGGCCGCATCATCAATTGTTTCACCAAGAGTATTCCTTCCTTTTTCACTGACCTCTATCAAAGAAGTGTGACCACCTGATATAACAAGAGCCAGATATGGAAATTCAGGTTTCTTTTTTTTTCCGATAAAAGCACTGGAAATATGTGCATCAAGATGATCGACAGCTATAAGAGGCTTATTCCAACCTATGGCAAGACCTTTTGCTGCGGCGACGCCGACCAGAAGACTTCCGACAAGTCCCGGATAGCCGGTAACAGCAACAGCGGAAATATCATTCCGGGTAAGACCGCTTTCTATCATGGTTCTGTGGATCGCCGGAAATATCCATGCAATATGGTTCCGTGCCGCAATTTCGGGAATAACACCACCGAAAAGCTTGTGAATACTCGTCTGAGAAACGGTTTTTAGAGAAACGACATCTAAACTGTCGCTTACTATGCCGACAGAAGTATCATCACAGCTGCTTTCAATTCCTATTATATATCGGGACATTACCTATTCCATAGCAAAACTGCGAAGCAGAGAAATTTCATCTTTCCATTTTGATGGATCGGGAGTTTCAAGGATAAGTGGAATACCGTCTGTAAAATCCTGTTTCATAAGCCATCTGAAACATTCGCCATCAATAAAACCATCACCTATCTGTTCGTGCCGGTCAACACGGGTTGCATGATCTTTTTTCGAGTCATTTAAATGCATGCCCCTCAAATACTCAAGTCCTACAAGCATGTCCAGTTCAGCAAAAGTATCTTCGCAATCTTTTTCTGTTCTCAGATCATAACCGGCTGCAAAAGCATGGGCTGTATCTATGCATATCCCCACTCTCGACTTATCCTCGACCTTATCAATCATTTCTGCAAGATGCTCAAAAAGATAACCGACATTCGATCCCTGTCCGGCAGTATTTTCAATTACCGCCGTAACACCCTGAGTTTTATCAAGTGCGATGTTTATTGATTCTGAAACTCTTTTCAGGCAATCTTCTTCGCTTATTTCTCTAAGATGACTTCCCGGATGAAAATTCAGTCTGTCAAGTTTCAAAAGTTCACATCTTTTCATTTCATCAATGAAAGCTTTCCTCGATTTTTCAAGTTTCTCATTATCAGGATGTCCAAGATTTATCAGATAACTGTCATGGGGCAGAACAGAGCCTTTAACAAAACCACCTTCTTCACAGTTTTTTATAAACTCTATGATGCTCTCTTTAGTAAGCGGGGAAGCAAACCACTGTTTCTGATTTTTTGTAAATAACGCAAACGCATTCGCTTTTATTTCGGCCGCATTCAAAGGTGCATTTTCGACACCGCCTGCAGCTGAAACATGAGCACCTATGAGCTTCACTTCATGCCACCCTACAAATAAGTTCTTACAAAAATGTTATCTTTTCTTGTATTTCTCCTCACCTCTAAAACCATTCTCTCAAGCTGATCGACTGTATATGAGTGAGTTTCTCTTGCCTTGCTTGACCAAGCTTTGTCATTGACAAATTTTTGCAGAAAGTATTCCGCATTTCCCGGAATGAATTCAAACATTTTATAAATCCTTTCATAGCTCTCAACCAGTGGAGGGTACATGGTGGTTCTGTACTCCACTTTAATTTTTTTATTGTCTTCCAAAATAGCCTTGGTCTTTATCAATCTGTTTTTTATGTCGGACTCGGTAAGTTCCGAACCCAGCTCTTTGTACATATCGGGAGTCGTTTTTATATCTATGGCAAGAAAGTTGAGATAAGGGACAGCTTTTTCTATGAACTCGGGGTTAAGTCCGTTTGTATCCATTTTAATTTCCACATCAGCTTTTTCCTTTATTTCTTTAAAAAGATCGATCAGCTCATCATAAAGTGCCGGCTCTCCTCCGGTAAAAACCACCCCGTCAATAAACTTTGATCTTTTTTCAATTTCATCAATGACCGTCTCTTTGGGAATCACATTTTCAATGTTAAAAGTAAAAAGAGACTCATTGTGACAGTACGGGCATCTTAAATCACATCCTGCAAAGAAAAAAACTGTTGAAATTTTTCCTGGAAAATCAATTAATGAGATGGGCTGGTGTCCAACTATCGGCAACATTATTTCCTCCGGTATCAAAAATCAACAAAGAATCCACACAGGAGAAATTCTACCAGAAACAATTAAATTTTCATATTTTTTTTAAACTGGTCATTCGAGTTCAGCATTATCTTTATAGATACCGATTACTTACTTTTCACAGACAGGATTATCTTGTGTTTTTGTTTTTTTTATTATAGGGTTCCATGTTGACAGAAAAGAGATTCTCTTTCCTATCGACTGTAAAAATGCAGGATTTTCAAAAACCATGTCGGGGCAGATAATGAGCTTGATAAGATTGCTCAGGCTTTTATGCAGAGGTGTGACAGCGTTTATCTGGACTATCTTTGTCTATGGCTGTATGGTGAGAATTCCTCAAATTTTCTACAGAAACAAACCTTATCCTAAAGCTCACTCAATATGGGGGAAGGGACTGGCCTGGATCATGGGAATAAAAATACACAAAAAAAATGAGCGTCCAGAGTTGATGGGAGATATGATAATATCCAATCATCTAGGATTCCTTGATGTTCCGATCATGCTCTCCCTCTATCCAGGAGTTTTTGCTATAAAAGAGGAAATGAAAAATGTTTTTTTCTTTGGACAGGCACTTGTAAAACAAGGGCACATTTTTGTAAAAAGGGATGATAAGTTTTCAAAGAGGAAAGCCCTCGTGGAGCTAATGAAAGTTCTTAAGAAGAATAACAGAGTAATTATTTTTCCTGAAGGAAAAGCTTCTCCGGGAGCCGAAAGACTCCCTTTTAATCCGGGCTCTTTTCTCGCTGCAAAAAAACTGGATAAAACTGTAGAGATATGTGTTATTGATTACCTGCCTGACAGATCACTCCTTGCATGGGATGTAAACAAAAAAACCATCCCCCAACTTGCCGATCTTTTCGGCAGGAAAAAGATAGATGTAAGTGTGGAATTTTTTGAACCTGTGAGAATCGAGGAAAAACCTGCAGAATTTGCTCAGAAATGGCACGATATTATTCAAAACAGACTGGAACAGAACGATAGGGACAGAGAAAAAAATGGCAGTAAAGTTCATGAATAAAGAATACGATGCCGTTGTATTTGATCTTGATGGAACGGTCTATCCTCTACCTAAGTTTAACAAACTCAGGTTTTTTCTTCTTAATATTCGATTTCCTTTCCTTTTTAAAGCTCACAGAGAAGCACTGCTTTCTTTAAGGGATACCGATTTTGGCAATTCCGATAAGTTCTACGACACTTTTTTCAGTACAATCTCTCAAAAGACCGGAAAAGATAAAGAGTATGTCAGAAACTGGTATTTTAAAAATTTTTACAACAGCTTTGAAGTTTTCCTTAAAAAATACTGCTGTATCAGGAATAAATTTAATGAACTTGTTACTTTTTTGAAAAACAAAAAGGTGAAACTTGGAATACTTTCCGATTATGCTAATATAGAAAACCGGCTGGATGCTCTCAGGGTTGAAAAAAAATATTTTGATATTATTGTCTCGGGAGAAAATTGCGGAGCTTTGAAACCTTTACCACGATCTTTAAGTCTAATGATTGAATTTTTAGGAATTGTTCCTGAGAAATTGTTAGTAGTAGGAGACCGGATTGATACAGACGGAATGGCGGCAAAAAATACCGGAACAGGTTTTTTTCTCATTAAAGATAACGCTCCTGCCACAGAAAGATCAGGATCGTGGAACTATTTTCTTCAGAACATTATGAGTAATGAAACGGCAACTTCAGCGGGCAACGGAGGTAGAGAGGTAGTGGAGATTAGATCATGAAAAGGTATGATATTGCCATTATCGGAATGGGCGGAGTGTTCCCCGGAGCAAGAAATGTTAAGCAGTACTGGAATAATGTTCTCAGTGGCGATACTTTCATTTCAGATATGCCAAAAAAATATTGGAGATGGGAAAGTTACTTCAGTGAAAACAAAAATCTCCATGACAAGACTTACACAAAGAAAGGTTCTTTTATAAGCAACTTTGATTTCCCTTTTGAAAAATATAAATTTCCTCCCAACACATGGAAAGGAGTTGATCTGTCTCAGCTTATTGCTCTTGAATCTGCAAGAGAAGCTCTTGAAGATGCCGGAATTAAACCGCATAGTAACGCCCTTGATGATGCTGTGACAATACTCGGTGTCAGCGGAGTTGATGAATATGCTCATGCAACTGCCTACCTCAGAAGAAATCACTATTTTGACAGACTTCAAAAACAACTGAAAGATAAAGGAGTTTCAGAAAAAGAGATAAAGGAGTTGTCAGAGCAGTTCGACAAAGAAATGCTGAAAAGACACCCTGTGAAAATGTCTTTGCTCGCCGTAGGTGCTATTCCTTCCGCACTTTCAAACAGAGTTGCACAAGTTTTCGGGATCAAAGGATATAATATGACAGTTGATGCGGCATGTGCATCTTCTTTTGGAGCATTGGAAGTTGCCTGTCATGCATTAATGGCCGGAGATGCGAAGGTTGCCGTTACCGGAGGGATCGACCTTGGAGTAAACCCTGCCATATACATAGGTTTCAGCAGGGTTGAAGGTTTAAGTTTCTCAGGCGTGGCAAATCCTTTTGACCATGGAGCGGACGGTCTTGTTATCGGAGAAGGCGGCGGAGTGGTTATACTTAAAAGACTTGAGGATGCTCTTGCCGATGGAGATGATATAAAAGCGATAATTCGCGGAATGGGCAGTTCAAGTGACGGAGCAGGACAAGCAATCTACAGTCCTTCCGTCGAAGGAAGAGCAAGAGCTTTCAGAATGGCACTGGAAAGGGCTGAAGTTTCACCCAAAGATGTCCAGTTCATTGAAGCACATGCAACTTCAACTGTTGTGGGAGATGCTAATGAGTATGATGCCATCGCCGCTGCATATAAAAACAGCAGAGAAAAAAACAGGCCTCTGTATCTGGGAAGTGTAAAGTATCAGATCGGACACCTTAAAGCTGCCGCCGGAGTTGCCGGTCTTATAAAAACTGTCTGTGCAATGCAGGAAGGTATTATTCCCCATATGCCTTTATTCGAAAAGTTAACTCCCAATGTTAAAGGAACAGTAGATTCTTTTGTCGTACCTAAAGAAACTGTCCAGTGGGAAACTGACAGGAACGGAAAAAGAATATCTGCCGTAACATCAAGCGGGTTTGGAGGATGCAACTATCATGTCATACTTGAGCATGGAAGCGAGTACACTCCTGTAAATGTAAGAAAAAAGATAAAAAGAGATATCGCTGTAGTAGGAGTAACATGCAGAGTTGCCGGAGCAGACGATGTAGATACTTTCTGGGACAATATTACCAAAGGCAAAAAGGTTTTTACAAAGGCCGACCCCAAAGAATTAAAATGGGAATATCATGTTGACAGAGGTCCTGAAAATGAAAGAATATATACAAGAGTGATCTCCAAGTTAAAACCATACAGCCTCGATTATTTAAAATACAAGATCCTTCCTAAATCTGTGTCACAGATATCTCCGACACAGTTTCTGGGTATTGATCTTGCCGGAAGACTTCTTGAGCAGAAAGGATTCAAAGTACCGGAACCGAAAAATATAGGGGTAAGTGTCGGAGCGATCCACGATGATTCATTTCCTGATGTCTTCGACCCGATGATATCAGATGATTATGCCAGCATTATAAAAGATACTGAAGTATCAAAAAAGATAGACCCTGAAGCACTTGAAAGTTCTGTGAAAAAAGTGAAAGAAGAAGTTGCAGCAGAAAGTCCGCCTATAACAGAACACACTCTGCCCGGCTGGATGGGAAATATCGTTGCCGGAAGGATGGCTAACAAACTTAATCTGCATGGACCGAACATGGTCGTAGACTCGGCATGTTCATCAGGACTCAGTGCATTGATCCCTGCCGTCTATCAACTGGCGTTTGGAGATGTAGATATTATGATAAGCGGCGGTCTTAACCGCCATCTGGGGGATGTCTTTACTGCCGGAGTAAGTGCAATAGGTGCTATTGCCGTAGATGATGCAAAACCTTTTGATGAAGAAGGAGCCGGCTATGTAATAGGAGACGGAGGAGTTCTTTATCTTCTTAAGCGACTGGAAGATGCTCAAAAGGATGGAGATAACATAATAGCTGTGATCCATTCTGTCAACGGCAGTTCCGAAGCTGAATCCAAGTCAATGCTGGCACCATCTGAAGTAGCTGTAAGAAGAGCCATAACGAAAGCTCTTGAAAAAACAACTATTGACAGGTCAAGAATAGGTGTAGTGGATACACACGGATCTGCAAATAAAGCAAGCGATGTTGTGGAAGCACTGAGTATAGCAAAAGAAGTGGGGAATAACATTGACGGAAATCCTGTAAGCATTTCCGCTATAAAAAGCCATCTTGGACATCTTTACGGTGGATCGGGGGCTTCTTCCATGCTGAGTGTAATACAAACCCTAAGAACCGGGAAAGTTCCGGGAATCAGAAATCTCAAAAATATCCGGCCGGAAATTAAAGACTATCTTGATAAAGCAACCCCCGTTAAAAAAACAATTCCGCTTCATGAAAAATATGATGCCGGGGCAGTTCTTTCTCTCGGTCTTGGCGGAACAAACTACTTTGCAGTTGTAACATTAGGTGACAAGGATAACTCTGAAGGTGAAAAAATGTCTCAAACAATTAAAACTGACTTAAATCACAACAGGTCTGAAAATAATGTCAATGTTTTTACCGGCAGTTCATCTGATATGGATTCTCTTGGAAAAACTATTGAAAACTGTATAAAAGGAGGAGCTGTAAGTTCTTCCGATTTCAATGTTAACGATTCTGTAAGGTTTGCACTTACATACAAAACTGAAAATGAACTGACAACTAAACTCAAATCAGTGTCAAAATTCCTCGATGCCGGACATGATCTCTTTCCTCTTGAAAATCAGGGGGTTTTCGTGTTGAACGAATTAAAAGATAATGATAAGCTCGCTTTCTGTTTTCCCGGACAAGGCACACACTACATTACTATGGGAAAATTCCTTTATGACTCAAATTCAACTTTCAAAAAAGTGGTTGATGAAGTTCATGAACTTTCAATGAAAGAGATGGATTTTGACCTTTTGGAACATATATACGGTGATCCTGAAAGTGAGGAAATACAAAAAAATATGGGAACTCTTACCGGTGCTCAGGTTTCTCTGTTTGCGGTAGAAGTTGCTCTGGCAAAAGTTCTTGAAGAAAAAGGAATTATCCCTGATGTACTTATCGGCCACAGTTTCGGAGAAATATCCGCTCTGACATTTGCCGGCGTGTGGGATATTCAGACAGGTTTCGAGGTTGTAAAAGCCAGAATAGAAGCTGCTCAGTTTGCTAAAGAATCGAACGATGTGCCACTTGGTATGATGAGCATCGTATGCAGTGACGAACAAAGAGACAGGATCGTCAATTTCGGAGGGAACAAACTTATCCTTACAAATATTAACGCACCGGGGCGCTTTGTTCTTGCCGGAGAACTTGATCATGTTAAAGAAACTGTGAGTCTTGCAGAATCTTTCGGACTGGAAGCAAGATTGCTTCCTATCGGCAGTGCATTTCATTCAAAATATATGGAGCCTGCAAAAGATAAATTCCAATCGGCCCTTTCAAAGCTTCCGTGCGGAAATCCCGGCTACCGGATAATGTCAACAGTTACAGGAGAGTATATCCCCGATAAGCTTACCTCTAAAAAAATTGCAGCCCATCTTTCGCTTCAGCTTACTACTCAGCTTAATCTGCCCAGAGAAATTGAACAGCTTTATGATGATGGAGTCGATCATTATCTTGAAGTTGGTCCCGGATGGTCAATGACAAAAATGATCTCTGAGATTCTCAAAGAGAGGGATTTTAAAGCTCTACCTACAATGCATCCTAAAATAGGTGATGAAGAAGTATTCGCCAGAGCCATTGCATTTTTAACAGTTGCAGGGCATTTTGGAGCATTATCCAAAAAACGGCGTATCTCTGACTTTATAGTTCCCGAAATGCTTGATTTTATTAAGTCAAATTCACCAGAAACATTTGAGTCCATAGTTACACTCCATTCCCGGTTCTTGAAAGAATATGATCTTGATCGTCCGGCGGCAGCGAGTCCGACCAGTCCAACAAGTCTGACCACTCCGACCAGTCTGACCAGTCCGACCGTAGAGAGGATTAAAAAAGAGCTTGCTGAAATGACAGGATATCCGCTTGATATGCTTGAGAGCGACCTTGATCTTGAAGCTGATCTCGGTATTGATTCTATCCAGAGAGCTGAACTGTGGGTCAATTTAAGTAAAGAGTTCGGGATACCTGAAGATGCAAGACCTAAAGCTCCTGTCAAAACCATTACCGGACTTGCAAAAGCTTTCAGTGAAGTAAGTGGAGGAGTTGAGGCTGCACCTGCTGAGGGAGTTGAGGCTGCGCCTG
>SLOD01000181.1 GCA_007132725.1 Candidatus Sumerlaeota bacterium | reverse complement strand
TTTTCATTATTCTCAATGCTTTCATCCCTTCTATCACACATGGCCACGGATAACATTCGGGTGAAGTTTTCTCCGGATTGTCAAGGTATGTCTGATAAACTCCCCAGTTGTTCCATTCCCATATATTACGGACACATTGAGGATCGTTTTCCGTAGGGGTATCACAACCCGGACGGCAGAATGAGATGTTTCCATCCCTGTTTTTAAACGGAAACTCTGATTTCAGAACATTTCCCTGAACCCTCAGATCAAGACATTCAACATCGGCAACCTCGTCAGGAGTTTCATCAGGCTCCTCATCCGATGTTCCGTCGGGATCGTCGTTATCCTGAGTATCAGAATCCTTCCCATCATGTAAATCATGTGAATCATGGTCTAAATCATGTGAATCGTGGTCAGAATCATGGTTCTGACCATTGGAATTACATGCAGTACAGGACATCAGTACGGTAAGTATGAATATCAGCAGTTTCATCTATTACCTTTTATTCAAAGTTCTTTTTGATTTTAACAGATAACAAAATAATTGCAAACTCAAATGTTTACCTAATTTTTACTTCAAATTTCAGGACTTGAAATGGGGCATCTGCACTTATTAAACTTCAGATTTGTTTAGTTGTTTTTTTGGAAGAAATCCTTGAACTGTTTTATCTGTTAAGGATGCGGCTTCCGGCAGGAACATCTTCTATGATCCAGGTATTTCCACCTATCACGGCACCTTTACCGATAGTAACTCTGCCAAGAATAGTTGCATTTGAATAAATAACGACATCATCCTCAACTATCGGATGTCTTGGAACACCTTTGACAAGATTTCCTTCTTCATCTTTATGAAAACTTTTAGCTCCCAAAGTAACACCCTGATATACCTTAACATTGTTCCCGATAACACAAGTTCCACCAATAACGATACCTGTTCCATGGTCCATAAAGAACCGCTCTCCTATCCTGGCTCTCGGGTGAATATCTATTCCTGTTTCAGAGTGTGCCATTTCAGTTATTATCCTTGGAATCAGAGGAACACCTATGTTATATAAAGCATGGGCAACCCTGTAGCTTGTCATCATCCTCACTCCCGGATAGCAAAATATTGTCTCTCCTACATCTACGGCCGCAGGATCACCTTCAAAGGCAGCTTCAACATCAAGGGAAAGCATTCTTCTTATTTCAGGAAGAGCTTCTATAAAACTGTAAGCTTTTTCTTCCGCTATAGAGTCACATCCGGTACAATCTTTATTTCCTCTATTGACACACTCAAAACAAAGACCTCGTTTTATTTGCTCTTTTAACGCTGATAAAACCTTATCAAGTTTTGCCCCTGTATAAAAACTGATGTTGGCGGCATTTATATCAGGTTCCATATAATATCCAGGGAAAATAACAGCCCTTATTAACTCCATTATAGCTGTAAGATCATCCCGGGACGGCATTGCCGCACTTCTGGCATGAAGACTCACAACCGGTCCGAACGAGCCTGGACAGCATAGCTGACCAACCACATGAACAAATCTGTCTCTTTTTTTTAGATCCATTTCTCACTCCTTAGCGAATGACACGACTTCTATACTAATATTCATATTCTTTACCGACTGTCAAAATTTTGACAATTATTTTAGCTTAAAAAAACTTTTTGTTACAGCTTTTTGGAGCCTTTAGCTTTAATAATTGATAGTTATCGATATTGTTTGAGTTTTTTTATCAACTTTGAATGCAGCATTCCTAAACCTTGGAGGACCCATTCTGCCTTTTGCGTTGTTTGACGCACCTAAACCCTCTGTCGGCACTCCAAAAATATTCGTATCTATTTTTTCATTGTCATTTTGATCATGCCATACTGACACCGCATATGTATCAAAGGGAATGTTTTTAAAAATAAATGTTTCTCTTTTTGAACTCACTTTTTTCATATCTGTTCTGAAAGCTTTTTCCGGATCCATAGGATAGCCATCCGCATCATTGAAAAGAGAGATGTAGAGAGTGCCCTCTATTTTGAGACCCTCAACCACAACCGTAAGGTTTGCCATACCTTGATCTCCAGACAAAAAAACCGTAATACAAATTAAAAGAAAAAATAATATTGTTTTTCTCAAGACATCCCCCTAAAACTATTATTAACAACTAACTGCCTGTTTTTTTATCTTTTTCAAGA
Organism: Candidatus Sumerlaeota bacterium; assembly: GCA_007132725.1. GTDB lineage: Bacteria > UBP6 > UBA1177 > UBA1177 > UBA1177 > SLGQ01. The sequence goes on along the minus strand of SLOD01000181.1, from coordinate 15,567 downwards.
AGCCGCTGGTTAAGGTTTCTTATCCTTCTGTTAAGAACTTTAATGACACCCAAAGCCACTTCATCTCTCTGCTTAAGTATTTCATGAAAATCATCTCTTTCGATCCTTAAAAGGGAAACATCTTCCAAAGCCACCACATCTGCACTTCTTGGTTGACTGTCAATGAGCGACATCTCTCCAAAACTCGCACCCGGTGTCATTTTGTCTATTCTGCTGCCTCCCGATATCACTTCAACTTCACCTTCAATTATTATGAAAAGTTCCTTCCCGAGCTCTCCTTCATTCACGATGTAACTCCCCTTTTCATAGGTCACTTCTTCTAAAAGAGAAGCAATGTCTGCAAGTACCTCCCCGGGAATATCCTGGAAAAGCTCAACATTTTTAAGTGCCAGAACTTTCTCTACTCTGGTAAGCATCTATGCCTCCTTAAATAATTATCATTCAGGTGGATGTCTTTTTTTCTCCACCGAACATATTTTTAACATACTTTCTTACAAAAGGGTCGGGATCGTTTTTCAGGTATTTAATGTCATCGTCAGATATCTTTATGTTGAGTTTTTTTATTGCATAAACAGATGCTTCCCTGACTATCGCTGAAGAATCGTACATAAACATGGATATTTTATCGGAAACGCTTAAAAGCTTTTCTTCTGCAGCAGTGTATATTGTTATTGCCCTGACCCAATCAGAATCATCTACCATAAGTGTTTCAATGGTTTCTTCAAAAGTCATCTGTTTCAATTTGAAAAATTGGTATCCCAGTTTTATCTTCTGGGCATTATCTTTAGCTTCGATCAAAGGAACAATAATAGGCCTTATGTCTTTGTCGACCATATTGTCAACTATCTCAAGAGCATTGGACCTTTGAACATTGGAAACATCCTTTTGAGTCAAATTGAAATAGACATTATCAAATAGAGAGTTGCCATACATTAGAGAAAGAATAGAAAAGATTCTCTGATAGTTGTTAAACAGCTTTGTTTCAAAGACATTGTTTAAATATGTAGTGTCAAGGTTCTCCCTAACTTTTTGAGCTAAACAAAGTGTCTGGAAGTAGAGGTATATCTCTTTCAAAAGTATCTTTTCCAAAGCATCTATGTTCAAAGAGAGGTCTTCCAGTTTAGAAGTAAGTTTTTTAAGGCTTTCAAAAATTATATTTCTTAATTCATCGCTTTTTGAATCAATGGCACTCATTAAAAGTCCAACAGAAAGCTTCGAATTAATATCTCCGAGCATTCTTACAACTTCACTTTTCAGCCGGAAGCTTTCTAAACTGTTTGAAAGAACATCTCTGGCAGGGTCTATAACTTGATCTCCATAGACAGCGAGCGTTTTTGAAACATCAAAGCTGACATTTTTATCCATCAGCATATAAAACAATTTCGGTATAAAAATTTTTGATCCGATCTTACGGGCAGCCTTAACAGCTTCTCTTCTTACAACAGGGCTGTGGTCATTCATCAAGTTAAACACCTGGTGTTGCATATTCTGTTGCCCTACTTCACCAAGGATATACGCAGCTGTTGACCGGTCAACATCATTTTCCGACTCTGAAAGATTCTTCAAGTAAGGAGAGGCTGCCATAATACCACTTATCCCCCCGTATTTGATAAGAGAGATAATGGCCGCCCGTTTTACTCCAAGAAGAGGGCTTTCAAGAAACAGAGAAACATGGTTGACAGATTTTTCCATCTGCATATATCCGTATGTTAAAACAGCTTCTTCAACAACGTTTTCGTTTTCATCTTTCAACAACTTCAAAATCTCATAAATATAAAACCGGCTCTCCATGTTTCTTAACAGTACAAGTATCTTAGTTTTTATTTTGGGACTATCATGGTTAAGCAGAGGAATAAATTTTTTGCTAAGATTAAATAAATTTCCCTTTTCAACCATGTCAAGAGCCATTAAAACTTCATCTTCTTCGCCACTTTTAATAGACTCTTCAATAATACTTTCAATAAGGTCGCTTTTAACAGAAAAACCATTCGAACCGAAGCGCTTTTTCCTGATGTTATCAACAAGCACTGTTATATATTCTTTCCTGATAAACAGAATTATACCCAGCCAGATCGTTCCTATTACCACAATAGAAGCAGAAATAGCTCTGTGTCCCATTCCTACGATGGATATTAAATATATAACCAACCCTGAAAACCCTATGAAAAGAGGCTTTATAATACCGTCTATTAATGCTTTAGCTCTACTTTTCAGTTTCGGGTTAAGTGGAATATAAAGCAACTGCATTGCCGCATCATTTATGGTGTACCTAAAAGTGTAGTCACTTGCTCTTGCCATCGTTATCGCTATAAGCGGAGCTGACAGTGACATTATCACCATAGTTTCAGGGACAACAAAGAAAACTCCGGAAAAGAAGGTGATCATTGCAGGAAGTATCCCAAGACTTAGAAAAATACTGTATTTCAAAAGCCGTGAAGTAACAAAAAACTGAAAAACAAGCGAAACCATTCCTCCGAAAACAGCATAAATGATCCCGAAGAAAGAGGCAAGCTCCCTTTCCTTAAAGTAACTGCCGGCAACTACTTTAAACTGATAATCGACAAATGTAACAACAATGAAAATAAAAGCGGTTATCAATGCAATGTACTTTACATACGGTGAAGAGAAAACATTTGTCCTTATATTCCTATTGAATTTTGTCGCTGTCTTGGCAACGACCCCTCTTTGAAGTCTTACAGCATATTTGCTACCCATACTTTTAACGATATACATGCTCAGACCCATGAAAACAGCATTTAAAATAAGAAGATTCTCAACTTCAAAAAATTTAACGAACTCTCCTACGCCAAAACCGGTGATAAGACTGGCAAGAACTCCACCGCCACCTACAAAACCTAAAACTCGTTTAGCTTCCCTTGAGTCAAGCAACTCGTTGATAAATGACCAGAATTGAAACATCATAAAAGCACCCATGAGCTCTATGAAAATATAGAGAATAGGGAAACTTACAACTACCCCCCCTCTCACAAGAAACAGCAATATCAGTGTACCCGCAATATTTATAAAAAAAGTTCCCACTATCAACTTGTCAAGCCTGAAATAAAGGCTTTTTTTAGTATAAAAGTAGGTAGCAAGGGAAACTATTATTGCAACACCGATATACATAAAGGGCAGTCTTGCAACATTGTATCTTTTTAAAAAAAGTGTGTCCCTGACAATTCTGCCAAGCACCATAACGGCTACAGATAAAAACTGATAGATAAAAAGTAAGATCGCTCTGCTTTTTTCTTCATCCTTTATATTTATCATAGAAAAAAACTTCTGCATTTTATGACCGCAACTTTCACACAATAAAAAGCAACAAAAGATTATAACTAAACTGTTTTGAAATACAATTTTTGCTGACAGAAAAGAGAGTACTCTTAAATCATGGATTTAACACAAATTGAAGTAGCAGGTCAGTTTGATGAAGCCGCCTGAATAAGATAGTGAATAACCTCATACCTCCTTGTTTTTTGAGCATAATCCAGAGCTGTCCAACCTCTTGAATCTTTAAAATTAGGATCTACAAAGCCGTTTTCAACTAAGAAGCGGACAACAGGCATTCTCCCTTTGGCGGCAGTATAAAAGAAGAGTCCATAAGGTCTCCCCTTTTCACTGTCAGGCAGATCAAAAGAAAACTCACAGTTTGTCATTACATCAAAAAAGTCAACAAGATCAACATCAATATGACCGGCTTCAATTGCAGCTTTCAGCTCTTTTTTCCAATTTCTTTCGGGCATAACTTTAGCTCCTCCATCAGGTATCCTGAAGTTCTTAGCAACACCCTGAACACTTGTAATACAAAGTTGAAAAATATTCATTCTCATCCCTCCCAAGAATAAAAATTACATTTGGAATATATATCGTACTTTTTTATTTGTCAAGAAAAATAGACTGACATGTCAGTTTAGTTTGTAAAAACTGACCTCATACAAACACAAGCACTAGTTTTTAATGGCTTTTTCGACTCGAACCTCTTCGCTCAAACTCTTAAAGTTTTCTCATATCCTTTACAGTTTTTAAAATTTAATTATTCAAGCTTTTACGACAGCAAGAGGCGACAACTCCACTATCACAGTAACAAGATCTTTCTGGTTTTCCATTACAACAGATATATCTTTATATGCACCTGCTGCTTCATCAAGATCTTTTTTTCTGAAAAGAGAGTGGAGAATCCCCTGTTTTTCAAGCTTATAAAGTTCATCATCGAACTTTAGTTTTCTTACTGCCTCTTTTCTTCCCATTTTTCTACCTGCTCCATGCGAACACGATTCGAAACTATCAGGATTACCAAGACCTCTCACAATATAGCTTTTTGAACCTTGAGAACCCGGAATTATTCCTGTCTCTCCCTTCTTTGCAGAAGTTGCCCCCTTTCTGTGTACAACAACTTTTTTTCCAAAATGAGTTTCTGTTGCTGCATAATTATGGGCAATATTTATGAGGGGAGAAAAAGAAACAGTATTATCTCCACAGTTATCCGAAAAAATATTTTTAAACCGTGACATCATCAGCTTCCTGTTTGCAAAAGCAAAATCTATGCAGTAGTTCATTTCATTTGTATAATTTTTGCCTTCTTCCGACCCCGACAACAAAAAATCAAGCTGCCACGATGGAGGAAGAGAGTTCCTGAACTTATCTTTTTTCTTTTTTGCAAGTTTATTGTAGTGGTCTGCAACTTTGTAACCAATGTTTCTACTTCCGGAATGGATCATAAGCCAGATAAAACCGTCATTTCCTTTCTGTATTTCAATAAAGTGATTGCCGCCACCGAGTGTCCCTATCTGGGTCAAAGCACTTCGGTATTCTCTTTCAACAACTTCCATTTTCCCCCTTATATCAGGCATAAGACTTTTATCCTGAGGATGTTTGTGGTGGCTGAATCCAAGAGGTATGACCTTCCTCAACTCGTCAAGCATTTTTTTCAATCTTTTTTTATCCACATGGCTCAAATTCGTTTTTACTGCACACATTCCGCAACCGATATCAACCCCGACGGCGTTAGGGATTATCACACCATCTGTTGCAAGCACACCCCCTATAGGCATCCCGTAACCTTCATGAGCATCAGGCATTATGGCAATATGACTGAAAGCAAAAGGAAGATTGGAAAGATTTACTGCCTGATTCAACGCACCGCTCTCTATGTCATCAAGCCACATTTTAACTGGAATTTTACCTGAAGTTATTACTTTCATCGTTTTAAAACTAACAAATCGAATGTAAAGTGTCAAGGAGTTGATGTTTTTCTAAATTTCTCCCAAACTCGATACAATTCAATTGTAATGTCAACTTTTCATGATATAATGCTTTCAGTCATTTTTTGAGGGAGGCCACAACATGGATCACACAGGGTGCTATGAAGGATGTGTATGGACAGATATCGGTTTGCTTGAAAATTTTATGAGAGATGTTTTTATCAAACTCGGTGTACCGCAACCGGATGCTGAAATCGTTGCCGATGTGCTTATATCAGCCGATAAATTCGGAATTGACTCACATGGGATAGGACGATTTAAACTTATTTATGTTGACAGGATCGAACAGGGAATACTTAATCCAGCTTCAGTGATCGAAATAGTTAAAGAAACAGAAACTACGGCCGTCCTTGACGGAAATAACGGTATGGGGCATGTTATTTCAAAAAAGGCAATGCAAATGGCAATTAACAAAGCTGAAAAGTTCGGGACTGCAATGACTGTTGTAAGAAACTCATCTCATTACGGCATTGCAGGGTACTATTCTTTAATGTGCAGCAACAGCAACATGATCGGAATTACAGGCAGCAATGCCAGACCTTCTATAGCCCCAACCTTCGGAGTTGAAAATATGCTTGGAACCAACCCTCTTACAATAGGATTTCCTACAGATGAAGATTTTCCGTTTTTAATTGACTGTGCCACATCCGTTGCCCAGAGAGGTAAAATAGAGGCATATGCAAGAGCCGGGAAAGAACTTCCTGCCGGATGGGTCATAGGGCACGATGGAAAAACAATGACCAATCCCGAAAAAGTTCTAAAAGCTCTTGTAGAGGGAAAAGCGAGCATGACTCCATTAGGTGGAATAGGCGAAGAAAATGGAGGACACAAAGGATACGGGTATGCAACCGCTGTTGAAGTTTTATCTGCGGCACTGTCAGATGCAAAATATATGAAAGACCTCAACGGAGTTGATGAAAACGGGAAGAAAGTCCCCTATCCGTTGGGACACTTCTTCATTGCTATCAATATTAAAAATTTTATTGATCCTGCTATCTTCAGATCCATAGCCGGCAACATCATGAGACAGCTTAGAAGATCAGAGAAAGCTGAAGGAGAAGACAGGATATATACCGGAGGAGAAAAAGAATGGGAAACATGGCAATATAGGAAAAACCATGGATGTCCTGTTCCTGAACCACTTAGAAAACAACTTTCTGAGATGAACTCTAAATACGGTCTGAACTATACTTTCCCATGGTGATAAATGAGTTTTCTGACTGAAAAGAAACTTATAGGGGGACATCGTGGCAGTCCCAGGAAAGCTCACGAAAATACAATTGACTCTTTTTCCGCTGCAATAGAAGAGGGTTTTGATTTTGTTGAACTTGATATACGGATGTCATCTGACAACATACTGGTGGTACATCATGATCCCTCTACTCGCTGCGGACATTTCCTTGAAAAAATGACATTTAAAGAGATCAAATCTTTGAAGAACATAACGGGATATGAAATTCCCCCCTTTGAAGAAGTTTTAGAACTATGTGCCGGGAAAATTATGATAGATGCTGAAATAAAAGAAGAAAATATAACAGAAAGAACTGTCAAGGCTCTACTTAAATATTACCAAAAGGAAAATTTTATTGTAACATCTTTCAGTCAAAAAACGGTTGAAACTTTAAAAACAATGTTTCCCGAAGTTCTTAGAGGTATTCTGTTAAAATGGAACTTTACCGGCAATGTCCATAAAATAATTGAAACTCTTGATCCCGACTTCATTTTGCCCCATCACATTATATACAGCCGTAAAGCGAAGCCTGTGTGTAAAAAATACGGGATTAAAGCTATCCCCTATACAGTCAATTCAGTAAAAGAGATGAAAAAACTGTTTAAAGATCCTTTTGTTGCCGGAATAATAACTGACAACAACAGGAAAGCTGTTGATGAAATATTGTTGAAAAAATAATTGATTTTAATATATTTAAATGCAGTTCAACAATTCGGCATGGAGGAGTATCATGTCAAAGAAAGTTTTTATATTGGCGATCCTGATTTTCTGCAGCATGACAGTTCTTGCAGAAGGAGCAGAAAGTAACAGCGAAAAAAAAGACGAAAAAGGGTGGTTTGGACAGCCTCGTTATGCAATTATAGAAGCCGGAATAGGTTTTTTCTTTCATTCTTTCTATTTTGAAACAAAAGATGGAGAACTGGGAGAAGAAGGTCATGTCAAATATCGCAATGACCTTGACTACAAATCCCGCTATCTCCACTTGAATGCTGATTTGATATTACGGCTCAAATCTTTTAAGATATCTCTGGGGTTCACCAGATTTGATACTAAAACTGAAAAAACTCTGGAATCTGATGTTACTTTTTTTGACGCAATATTTACACAGGGAGAAGATGTTGAAAGTACTTTCAATGTCTATCTGCTCACCTTAGATTTTACATGGTACATTCTTAACCTTGATGTAGGAGACAACTTGAACTTTAAGCTTGGACCTTCGATCAGAATTGATTCATATCTAACCGACATACGCCTTGATGGCATCAATTCTGATAAAGGAGATAAGTTTGTAACTCCAATAGTTCCCTTTCCTTCTATCGGATTCTCTTTTGAAACCACGATCTTTAAATACGGCGGGGCATTTGTTGACCTGAATGGTATCTACGGTGGAAAAAAATTTGGTTATCTCAATTTCAAATCAGGGATAAGAGCATATCCATGGCATTTTACAGGAATAGAGATAGCATACCGTCATCTTCTTGCAAAAGCTATATGGAGAGGTGATCTTGTAAAATCCGATTTTCACGGATTGAACATTTCATTTTTACTGAGATATTAAAAACGGAGTTTGATCATGGATGTATTTGATGACAGCAAATGTTTTGTGTGCGGCAAAGAAAATGAACACGGAATAAAACTCAATATTTTTTCTGACAATGAAAACAAATGTGCTGTAGCTAAAACAGTAATTGATGAAAAGTTTTCAGGCTGGTCGGGAATAGTTCACGGTGGAATAATTTCTACTCTCCTGGATGAAATAATGGCTTACGCTGCTTTTACTGCAGGAGGGACAGGTGTGACCGGAGAAATGACAGTAAGATTCAAAAAACCTGTCCCTACAGGAAAAGAAATTTCTGTCGAAGGAAAAATTGAATCTCAAAAAGGAAGGATCGTATATACTTCTGCACAAATAATTTTTGATGGAGAAGTTATGGCTGAAAGTCAGGGAAAAATGGTCATGCTGAAAAAACTTTAAAAAGTATAGTCTATTTTATCAACCCCTTCCAGTTTAAACGGTATAAGAGTTTCGATAGGAGAAGAAATAATTGTTATCTCTTGTGAAGACTCGGAGCATTTTCCGTTGGCAAGATAATAAAGAGCTTCTTTTAGCGAATCTTCTCTTGTGTCTCCAAAGTCATGCTTAAAATCATCAAAGGATCTGCAAGTGGCTTCTATCCCGAAAAAATAATCACCGTATCCAAGAGAATTGGCATTTTTAAATGTTATAGGAACCATTGTCTGATCACATATATCTATGGAATTCATTCCTACCGGCTTACCTGATGTCGTATCCCCGATAACAGAAACCTCAACAAAAGGATCGAGAGAATTAATGACCATTTCCGAAGCACTTGCTGTCCCTCTGGTAGTAATAATGGCAACTTTTTTAAGATCAAGTGAGTTCTCAAGAGACTTTCCTTGATAATATTTGTTGTGACCGCTTTTTTTGTCATTATAAAGGATCTTTATGATCTTTTCTCCATCAACAGCACTACCGGCAATAAGATTTATGAGTTGAGCTGAACCTCTGACCAATCCTCCACCATTGTATCGCATATCAAGAACGAGCTCTTCCACCCCTTTTTCCTTAAAGTGTTTAAACGCTTCATTAAGCTCGTCTTCTGTAGGTGTTATAAATGCTTTCAAATGAAGATAACCTGTTTTTTTACCATTATTATCGATAACCTCTGTTTTCAGCACAGATTTCATATCATAGTTCCCAAGGTAAACAGTGGTTACGATTTCACTCCCCTCTTCAAGAAGGGTCAACTCTACAGGCTCTCCTTCATTTTCCGCATCATATACATTGCTCCAGTCAGTTTTCTTTTCAAAGTCATCATCTTGAGCATGTTCTTTGTTGTAAGCTGCATTTTCATCAAGCTCTTCTATGGTGAAGTCATTTATCTTCAATATCTGCTGACCTCTTTTAAGTCCGGCAACATCTGCCGGGCTTTCCGGATAAACAAAAGTGACAAAAAGATCCCTTTCTTCATCCCTCTTCCAAGAAGCTCCCATTCCATACCGTTTACCTGCATAAAAAGATTCATGTGCTTCTTTTGAAAGGGCATATGAAAAGCGATCTATCACCACATCCCCTTCTCTGTATCTGACCGCATTCAACATGTCTCTGAGGCTTTCAAATTCATGGGCTTCAATGTCGGGAAGAAACTCATACCACAAATACCAGTCTTCCAAATAAGCATATGCGACACAGTTTATATAAGCCTGTCCACATTCTTCGTGGTTTTCGTCTAACTGTTCACAACCTCCGGCATACTTTCCTTCTAATCCTGAACTTGACCTTTCGCTGCAACCTGTAATGAAAATTACCGGCAAAAGAAAAAAAAGAAACAACTTTTTCATATCACATCCTCCTATAAAGATCTGATGTATTTTATCTTAAAAAAATAAATGTTCAAGAACCGATTGCAAAACTCTGCGTGTATTTGGAAATAATGTTGCATATTGATCATGTTTTGATAATATTTTACGAATTAACTTTTCATGGAGAGCACTTTGAGGTCAGTATCTTTTGCAGTCATTTCAATCATTTTAACGGTGCTTGTAGTAACAAACAGTTGTGGCAGTACCGACAGAGTTGAAGAGTCTATTGAAAAAAAACCGGCGGTAACAGAAAAGACATTGCCGGACAAAGAAGAAAAAAAGGAAGACTATTCTTCTCTTTTTGTTGAAGCTGTACAAAACCAGAAAAAAGAAGTTATTGAAAAAGCCCTTAAAAGCGGTGTAGATGTCAATGTAAAAGCGGAAAACGGAAGTACAGCTCTCCACTGGGCTGCATTTCACGGCGACACTGAACTTGTAAAAAAGCTTTTAAATGCAGGTGCATACATTAATTCCACAGATGGCTACAGAGATGAACCTGTGTTAATGTGGGCAGTCAAAAAAGGTCATAAAAATGTCGTGGAACTTCTTGTTGAAAAAGGGGCTGAAGTGAACATCTCTGACAGATATAAAGAAACTCCCCTGATGGATGCAGCCCGTTATGGACACGAAGACATTGCAAAGTTTCTCCTTCATAACAGAGCAAATGTTAACGATGTTACTGTAAATGGGGAATCTGCTTTGATGTTTGCAGCTTCAAACGGTCACACAGGTGTAGTTAATACTCTCATGGAGTATGGTGCCGACATCAATAAAATACACTTTAAAACAAGCGAAACAGCCCTTGCTTATGCCAGAAGAAAAGGGAATAAAGATATAGTGCAGATAATAACCAGAAGAGCCCGAGTTGAGGGGGACCTTATTAAAAGACCCCCCAGACCATGTGACACAAAATACATAAACACACCGCCTGATGAAGAGACTTTAAGAAAAGCATGGGGAGGAAAAGAAGATTCACTCCCTTCAACTCTTGATGCCAGACACGTTACTGCGCACATGAACAGATTCCTTCCTGATATAACCAAATGTTATCAAAACCGCCTTGAACAGGGAGACAGAAATTTAATGGGAACAATGGAGCTTATGGTAAGAGTTGCAGGAAGCGGTGAAATAATTGACATTCACTTTACGACTGAAAAGTATCAATCATCTCTATTTGGAGACTGCATTCTTGCAGCAATAAGATCGAGACCTTTTCCTATGTTCTACGACGGTATGGTGGAGTTTAAGTACAGTTATTCTATTTAGTTGGACGTGAGATGTGAGACGTGGGACGTGAGATGTGAGACGTGAGACGTGGGACGTGAGAGGTGGCGGTTTATTTTTTATTTAAGTATTCGGTGAAATAATGTCTCGTTTCTTTCAAGATCACGGGTGTTAGAAAAATAATCCCCACAAGGTTTGGAAAAGCCATCAGTCCGTTAAACACATCAGATATATTCCACACAAGTTCAAGCTTTGATACCGCCCCTATTCCTATAAAAACAACAAAAGCATACCTGTAAAATTTAACCACCTTTTCTCCCAAAAGAAATTCTATTGATTTCTCTCCATAGTAACACCATCCAAGCATTGTAGAGTATGCAAAAAGGATCAGCCCGACTGTAACAATAATATCCCCTTTAAAAATTCCAAGCTGAAAAGCGGAAGCTGTAAGATCTGCCCCGGTTCTTCCGCTGTCCCACACACCTGAAAGTATAATTACAAGTCCAGTCATTGTGCAAACAACAAGTGTGTCTATGAAAGTTTGTGTCATTGTAATAAGAGCCTGCAGTACCGGATGTTTAGTTCGTGCCGCTGCTGCTGCGATAGGAGTGCTTCCAAGTCCTGATTCATTGGAAAAAACTCCTCTGGCAACACCCATTCTTACTGTGAGCATAACAGTTGATCCAAGAAACCCTCCTCCTGCCGCAGTCGGTGTAAAAGCCTGCCTGATTATTAAAGCAAAGGCATCAGGGATTTCGGTAATATTTTTAAAAATAATAAACATTGCCGCAGAAATATAAAAGAATATCATTACTGGAACCAGAATCGATGTCACCCTTCCGATACTTTTTATTCCACCAAGGATTACCGAAGCTGTAAAACCCATAAGAATTAGACCTGTAACAGCAGGAGAAATATTAAAGGTTGAGCGGACAGCATCGGCAACAGAGTTAGACTGAACCATGTTGCCTATTCCGAATGCAGCGATAGAGGCAAACAAGGCAAACGCCACTCCAAGCCACTTCCAGCCTGTTCCTTTTGAAATGTAGTACATTGGTCCTCCGCACATAAAACCTCTTTTATCTTTTGTGCGGAATTTGACAGCGAGGACAGCTTCAGAGTATTTTGTTGCCATACCGACAAGTCCTGTCATCCACATCCAGAAAAGGGCTCCCGGTCCTCCGGCAGCGATCGCAGTGGCAACACCCGCAATATTACCGGTTCCGACAGTTGCAGAAAGTGAAGTCATAAGAGCCTGGAAAGGCGTTATATCTCCCGGATCCTTATCCCCGTCCTTCTGTTTTGTGAAAACAAGCTTCAGTGCATAACCCAATTTTCTAAACTGCAGACCTCGCAGAGCGAATGTCAACCATATTCCAGTTCCAACAAGCATTATAAGCATGGGGGCACCCCATACTACTCCTCCGACTGTTGAAAAGAAATTATCAAGAATCGTTGTAAATTCAGACATTATTTTCTCCCGGTACAAAGTTCATGGGGAATATTATATGATTAAGAAAATTTTTCAAATTTTCAGGAAATATCTATCGGGGGATTTCTTCAAAGATCGTGAGGAATACATCTCTGCCGCCATAGCTTTTATTGTTTCCTATGATACCATCGGTAAAACCGGTCACAAATATTTTTCCATCTTTTCCTGAAACTACCGATGTGACCCGGTCATTACTGTTCGATCCCCAGACAAACAAAGATGACTTAATGCCTGTTCTTTCGACACTGAAAAGAAATGGGGAATAGGTTTTAACCTCATCTTCTTTTAATGCTTTATATGTGTATCCAGTTATTATAACTTCGTCCTTACTTCCAAGCGTAATTCCAAGACCATTAATATAAGTACCGATATTTATTTCGCTATACCATAAGTTTTCACCATCACCGCTCCATTTCCCCAAAAAAAGATCTCTTTTACCCTGAAGAACACCATCATTGGTGTAATCGTTAGCACTTCCAGTTACAAATATATTTCCTTTTTCATCAGTGATAACAGATCTGCCCGCTTCGTTATTTTCCCTCCCCCACTGTCTTAACCATATTTTTTCACCATCTTTGGAAAATTTCGCAACATATCCATCGTTACAATATACAGGAGCGTATCGATCATTAAATCCTCCCGGGGGACCGGAACCCGGACCTCCGTAAACTTTTTGATAACAGCCTCTTCCACCATTTTCATGACCATCAAACGCCCCCTTCGTTTCCCCTGTTATAATAACATCTCCGTTAATATCTACTGTTATTCCATAAACATAAAAAGCAAACCTGTTCTCTAACTTCACATCCCAGATCATACCTCCATCTGTATTGAACTTCGAAACAAATACCGTTTCTCCTATGTTTGCATAGTATCTCTTTCCTGTAACATAGACATTCCCTTCATTATCTGCAGCTACTCCTTTTCCTTTATTATTCCATTCCCAGTCACCACCCCACTGTTTTGTCCAAAGGTGAGTCCCGTTTCTATCAAATTTTGCAAGGAGTATATCTTTTTTTCCATGGCGATTATTGCCCGGGAACCGCCCCTCTGTGTATCCCGTTACGAATATGTTTCCTTCCGGATCAACTGCAACATCGGTGGCAATATCATCTTCATCTGTTCCTATCTGATTATTCCACACATTTTGACCATCTGAAAGCCACTTGGAGATAAAAACATCTTTTTTCCCGTTCCAATTTCTACCACCCATTGAACCGTTTGTTATGCCTGCAACGACAACTCCCCCATCATCACTTAGTGCAACAGCAAACCCTTCATCTGCAGCTCTGTTTCCCGATATTGTTTGTGACCAGATATCATTTCCTTTTTTATCAATAAGTCCAAGAAATATATCTATCGTTTCAAGCTCAGATTCAACGCCTCCTGTTAAAACAAACTGGTCATCTGAAAAGGGGGCAATGTCGCCGCTTTTTTTAAGTTCAACTTTTCTTTTCCGCAAATTGTCTCCGTTTTCATCCCAAAAGGTAAGTTCTCTGCCTCCTGCAACAAGATGACCTTCACCATCAACTAAGATTCCTCCGCTGAAGTCATTTCCTGACTCTCCCCACTGCACTACCTGTAAAAAATTTCCATCTCTGTCTGTTTTAAAGAAAAACTGGTCATAGCACGCTGTAGCATAAATATTGTAGCCCCAAATAAAGTAACCGCAATCTCCTTTGGAGTGAGTGAATCCAGGAAAAGATCGACGGGTTATTCCACCTATAAAGATATTTTCCTCTGCATCAATAAATATATTTGGAACCTCAATAGAGTTACCAACTCCCCATTGGTTGGTCCAAAGCATCGTTCCATCTGCACCAACTTTTACAAGGAAAAAAAATGTGCGGCATTCCGAACAAACATTCTTATAAAAACAATGACAGCTTTGAGTAACACCTTCTTTTTCGTCAATGGAACCGTTGACATTACCCGTAATAAAAATATCTCCTGATTTACTGACAGCAACTGCGGTTCCTTTTGTAAAACCATCGCCTCTCCATACTGTTTTCCATATTTTTTCACCATCTCTGTCAAATCTGGCAGCAAATGCATCCTCTCCCATATTTCCAGTCAGCAAAAGAGTTCCATCTTTATCTATGATTATATCATTTATTGAATCATTCTTTTCCGTTCCCAGTTGCTTCGTCCATAGTTTTTTTCCGTCTTTATCAAACTTTGAAATAAAAGCATCTGTCCAACCAAAATATTCATTGCCATCGAGTCCTGTTCCGACATAAGATCCTCCTCCAGCAGAACCTCCAATGTAAGAATTTCCATCCTTATCAACTGCTACAGTATGCCCTCTGTCATAATTGACCGTCCCAAATTGATTCAGCCACAGCATTTCACCGTTTTTGTCAAATTTAATGAGAAAAATATCTTGCCCTCCGGCATTAGGATGCCCCCCCCATAGAACCATCTGTAGCCCCTGTTACATATATGTTGCCTTCTTTGTCAACAGCAACTGAATATGGTATATCATTGCTTTCAAACCCGATAGCCCCCCACTGTCTTGTTATCATGTCTGCGTTTTCAGCTTCGGAATATTCAAAAAGATAAGTCCCATCATCTTTCATTTCATCATCTTTCATTTCATCGTCAGAGGAATCATCCGTCCCCGCATCAGCTTCCGACTCCACCAAGGCTTCGTCGGACAAGTCATCGGATAAATCATCTGTCGTTTCAGATATTCTCTCCGGATCTGAGGTATGAATTTTGGCACAGCTTAAAAAAATGAAGCTAAAAACGATCAATATAACAACAATCTTTTCTTTTTTCATTCGCACCTCAGTTAAAAACTCCGTACTTAAACATCTGATTTTACAGAAAAGTTGTTTTTTTATCAACTAAAAATATGCCGAAAGATTAATATAGAAGAAATGGGGGTAGGTTCCAAATTCGGAGTGGAGTTCGGGGACAACATCTCCTTTCTGCGGTTTTTTGCCAAAAGAGAGTGTAGCACCAGCATCAAG
>SLOD01000109.1 GCA_007132725.1 Candidatus Sumerlaeota bacterium | reverse complement strand
GATGATGATGAAATAGATGATTTTGATTATACTGACAGTTTGATAGAGTGGTTGGAGGATAAGGCGGAAGTTGTTGCAACAGGTGATGATCTTAAAACATACACACTGACAACGACTGCTTCTCTTAGAGATGATCTTCCACCTTCAAAACAGAGAATAGTAACTGAAAAGGCGGGAGACATGATACTCCGGAGCGGCCATACATTTCTTGATGCTCTTTTTGCCATGACAATTGAAGAAGTTGAGCAAAACAGTGTGTCGCAGATCACTGACTGGAGTTTCAATTACGGAAATCCTGTTGACTGTGAGTGTTTTGAAACGGGAGAAAAATGGCACTATGTGTGGACAAGAGATACCGCCTATGCAGTTGATCTCGGGCTTGCACTTGTTGACCCTGAAAGATCAAAAAATTCACTTGAATTTAAGATATCGGAAAGAAAAGCTTCAGTAGGTGGCGGTAATATGGAAATAATTCAGGATACGGGAACAGGTGGTTCATGGCCTGTAAGCACAGACAGAGTTTCATGGGCTTTGGGAGCTTTTGAGACACTTAAATTTCTTGAGGGATCTTCCCGTGCAGAGTTTCTTGATAAAGCATATACGGCAATAAAAAATACAATAGAAACCGACAGAAGATATGTTTTTGATGAGTCTGACGGATTATATAAAGGTGAGCAATCTTTTCTTGACTGGAGAGAACAGACCTATCCTGTATGGACTGCCTCAGATACAGTTCACATTGCGATGTCAAAAGTCCTTTCAACCAATGTTCTTCACTATATAATCCTTGATGTCGGGTCTAAGCTGGCAGAGATGAAAGGGGATAACGACTTTAAAAACACTTGTGACACTTGGAAAAATGAACTGAGTAACAATATCAGACAACATTTTTACTTAGACGATGTAGAGCTTTTCAGTGCAATGAAAACTACGAGACTGAACGAACATCCCATTAAAAAATTTGATCTTCTTGGACAGTCTCTTGCGGTTCTTTCGAAAGTTGCAAATAAGTCTCAAGCAAAAAAGTCGGTGGAAAACTATCCCGTGACAGAAGCGGGACCTCCCGTTATCTGGCCGCAGGAGCCTTTCATACGGGTTTATCACAACAGGGGAATTTGGCCCTTTGTAACTGCTTATGCTCTTAGAGCGGCACTTTATGCAGATAACGATGCTGCCGTCAACAATGCTTTTATGAGTCTTGTAAGAGGTGCGGCACTTAATCTTTCAAATATGGAAAATTTTGAATTTACTACTCTTTCCAACTGGTATGAAGATACAAGAAAAGATCACTACAACAGAGATCTGAGTGGACCTGTCGTTAATTCAAGAAGACAGCTCTGGAGTGTAGCTTCATTTGTTTCCCTTGTGATAGACGGATTGTTCGGAATGGAGTTTACTCTTGACGGGGTGAATTTTGACCCCAAAATAACTGCGTTTATAAGGAATCAGTTTTTAAATGGCAGTTTGGAAATTGTTCTTAGAAACATAAGTTACAGAGGTAAAAGCTTGAGCGTTATTATCAACCTTCCGGAGTCTGACCATAACGAAACAGGGTTCTTTGTTAAGAAGAGCTTGAAGCTTAATGGCGATGACCATACAGGAGCAATTTCTTTCGATTTGCTTGAAGCAGATAATGAAATTGAAATAGAACTTGAATACTCTGCTGTTTCAGGAACCATAACAAAAAAGGATTGCAGTGATGAAGCAATTTGTTTTGCACCGGTAGCTCCTTATATTCCGACAGATCCCTATGGAGTTTCCGTGAGTAGCGGAAAACTTCAGGTTACATTTAATTCACCCGATACCGGGGTAACATTCAATATGTACCGTGACGGAGAAAAAGTAGCTGAAAATGTTACTTCTCCCTGGGTTGATGATAATTCAGGTGACTATGCAGAAAAATCTTACTGTTATTCAGTAAGTGCCGTAAATTCTGCCGGCAATGAAAGTCATGTGGCGAACCCTGTCTGTTACTGGGGAAATGAATTTGATAGAATTTTGAAGCTTGAAACAGATGCTTTCGAGCAAAGCGGAGATGCTTTTAATGATCATGGAAGAATGCAGTTTGGAGACTGGGGATTGCCGGAAGCTGAACTTTCAATTGCCTCTTTTACTCCCAATGTGACAGGAAAATATCTTGTTCAGATAGAATACGGCAGCGGAAGACCTCTAGACACCGGAATAACAGCCTGCTTTAAAGAGATAGAGATAACAGATTTAACCGATGATTCAAAACAAACTTCATTTGTTGTCATGCCCCATCTGGGTTCTGATGACTGGGCAAGATGGGATAATTCATCTTTTGCAGAATTTGATCTGGTTGGCGGAAGAAATTACAGAGTTGTTATAAAAGATGCAATGAACATGTCATATTTTGATCACTTCCTTCTTTATACCGGACATGATGTGGGAGGAGGAACCGATGTTTACAATCGTGCAAATATATCAACTTTAAAGTTTTTGCTTAAAGAAGGAAGTTAAAACAGGAGACTTGCGTTATGATAGAATTGATAGGCGGTTTTATTTCAGGAGTATTTCTCGGTGGTATTATTTCCTATTTATGGATTAAAGCAAAGAGTGCCGCTACGGTAGCGGAATATGAAACGAAAATGAAAGCTGTTGAGGAAAAGTTAAGTACTCAGAAAGAGGAATTTAATACGATGAAAAAACAGTTTTCAATGGAGTTTGAAAATCTTGCAACTAAAATATTTGAAGATAAAAGCGAAAAATTTACCAGAAAAAATCTTGAAAGTCTTGCTACAGTGCTTAAACCGCTTGGTGAAAACATTGAAAACTTTAAGAAAAAGGTTGAGGAAACCTACGATAAAGAAGCTAAAGAAAGGTTTTCTCTTGAAAAAGAGGTTAAAAAACTTGTTGAACTTAATCAGCAAATATCTGTAGATGCTAACAATTTGACAACTGCACTTAAAGGCAACTCTAAAATCCAAGGCAACTGGGGAGAAATGATCCTTGAAAGTATTCTTGAAAAATCAGGACTTGTCAAAGGGAGAGAATATTTTGTCCAGGAAGCTCTCAAAGACAAAGATGGCAACTTAATTAAAAACGAGAATGGACAGAGAATGATCCCTGATGTCGTGATATCATATCCTGATAACAGAAAGATCATTGTGGATTCTAAAACATCTTTGACTGCGTATGTCAGTTATGTCAATGCCGATAATGAAGATGAAAAAATAAAGTATTCAGGAGAACATATCGCTTCCGTGAAAAGACATATTGATGAGTTGAGTGCCAAAAAATATGAAGATTTTGCATCTTCCCTTGATTTTGTGATGATGTTCATCCCCAATGAATCAGCATATGTTCTTGCTCTGCAGACAGATCATTCTATTTGGGATTATGCATACAGCAGGCGGATAATTTTGATAAGCCCCACAAATATGATAGCTGCATTGAAGTTGGTGGAAGATCTTTGGAAAAGAGAATACCAGTCTGAGAATGCGGAAGAAATAGCAAGAAGAGGAGCAGCTTTGTACGATAAATTCGCAGGATTTGTTGAAAGTTTGACAGGTATAGGATCCAGCCTTGAAAAAGCACAAAAAAGTTATGATACAGCACTTAACCAGTTAAAAAACGGAAAAGGAAATCTTATCGGTCAGGCAGAGAAATTGAAAGAACTTGGGATAAAGCCAAAAAAAACACTTCCATCCGGCTTGGAAAGCAAGGTGGACCAATGATCAATATTTATAAAATTATTGAAATAAATTGACGGTATCAACTTTTTTGTTAAAATCCTCTGGCTGTTTTTTCATTTTTATTTCAGGGATGATCCATGGTGGTGATAGGTGGTAGAGAGCTTAAACTGGAAGATTTCAAAAATATAGTCTTCAATTGTCAAAAAAGTGAATTGCATGAAGATGCTGTTATAAATGTTTTTAACAACTTCAAGTTCCTTAAAAGCTTTTCTAAGAACAGGACTATTTACGGTGTTAACACCGGTTTCGGCCCTATGGCCAGGTATAAAATTGAAAACGGTGACACAAAACAGCTTCAGTTAAATCTTATCAGAAGCCATTGTGCGGGGACCGGCAGAATGCTTCCTGAAAAATATGCAAGAGCCGCTGTAGTTGCAAGGTTAAATACTCTTATGTTGGGTTCTTCGGGTATCCATCCTGAAGTGGTAGAGCTTTTAAACAACTTTCTTAACTATGGGATATCTCCGGTCATTCCTGAACACGGAGGCGTAGGTGCCAGCGGAGATCTCGTACAGCTTGCTCACCTTGCTCTTAATGTAATAGGAGAGGGAGATGTTATTTTTAAAGAGGATATCTTGCCGGTGAAAGATGTTTTCAATGAATGCGGACTTAAACCTGCCGGCATCCATGTAAGAGAGGGACTTGCTTTAATTAATGGAACTTCAGTGATGACCGGCATAGGTCTTATGAACCTTGTTGCCTCATACCGGCTTTTTGACTGGGCTTTAATTGCGAGTGCCTTTTTAATGGAGATCGTCGAGTGTTATGATGATCATTATTCAATTGAAACCAACAGAGTAAAACGACATAAAGGACAGAGGCGTGTCGCAGAAAAAATATTTGATCTTCTCAAAGGGAGTTCTCTTGCAAAAAGTCGTTCTACCCAGATGTATGACAAAGATCTTCCTTCAGGCTATATAGATGAAAAGGTTCAGGAATTCTACTCAATAAGATGTGTTCCTCAAATTTTAGGACCGGTCCTTGACACACTCGACTTTTCAAAGGAAACTCTTGTTAATGAACTTAATTCAGTGAACGACAATCCTGTAGTTTGCCATAGGACAGAGTTCGTCTATCACGGTGGAAACTTTCATGGAGACTATGTTTCTTTTGAAATGGACAAAGTGAAAACGGCTGTAACAAAGTTGACAATGCTTTGTGAAAGACAACTTAATTATTTAATGAATCCGAAACTTAACGAAAAGCTCCCTCCATTTATAAATCTTGGAAAGATAGGGTTGAATTATGGAATGCAGGGGGTACAGTTTACAGCAGTTTCTACAACTGCTGAAAATCAGTCTCTGTGTTTTCCTAATTATGTTCACTCTATTCCGAATAACAATGACAATCAGGATATTGT
>SLOD01000005.1 GCA_007132725.1 Candidatus Sumerlaeota bacterium | reverse complement strand
TTAAAGATTTCTGTATAATCAGATACAAAATGTGCTTTGATCCCTTTTTTCATATCTTCGTTGATACTGTCAAAAAGCGGCTTATTCTTTTCGGGGATAAAAACTTCTTTTACTTTGTTTCTTTTTGCGGCAAGAAGCTTTTCTTTTAACCCTCCTATAGGAAGAACTTCACCTGTTAAACTTATTTCCCCCGTCATGGCTATGAACGGGTCCATCTCTTTTTTTAGAAATAAGCTTAAGAGAGCAGTTGTGATAGTTATGCCGGCACTTGGTCCGTCTTTAGGGATAGCACCTGCCGGAAAATGGATATGAATATCTTTATCTTCAAGTGTAAAGTCAACTCCCAGTCCGAAATCCTCAGCATTACTTTGGATGTATGAAAGGGCGATTCTCGCTGATTCTTTCATTACATCTCCAAGATGTCCGGTCAAAATCAGGTTCCCTTTTCCTTTCATCCAGTTGGCTTCTATTTTCAAAGTATTTCCCCCATACTGTGTCCATGCCAGACCTGTTACTACTCCGATTCTTCCTTCATAATCAAGTTCAGTATCCTGAAAAGGGGGAAGTTTCAGATATTTTTCAACTATTTTAGGGGTTATCCTTTTAGGTATTTTTTCTTTGCGGATCTTTAGAGTTACAACTTTCCTGCATATAGCACCTATATTCCTCTCAAGATTTCTTACACCAGCTTCTCTTGTATATCTTCTTGAAATAAAAAGCAAAGCATCTTTAGTAAAAAAGATGTCTTTCTTTTCAAGACCGTTGTTGTCCATTTGTCTGGGGATGAGATACCTTTTTGCGATTTGAAGTCTTTCCGGATCAGTATATCCGAACAGCTTTATTATCTCCATACGGTCTTTAAGGGGAGGAGGGATAGTTTCTTCCCAATTTGCCGTAGCTATGAAGAAAACTTTACTCAGATCAAAAGGTATCCCGATATAGTTATCAAGAAATGAGAAGTTTTGCTCAGGATCAAGCACTTCAAGTAATGCAGATGAAGGATCTCCTCTAAAGTCTTTTCCCACCTTATCTATTTCATCAAGCATGAATACCGGATTCGTAGTGCCTGAATGTTTAATTCCTTCAATGATCTTACCCGGCATTGCACCGACATAAGTCCGTCTGTGACCACGGATTTCTGCTTCATCGTGAAGACCCCCGAGGCTTAGCCGGTAAAAATTTCTGTCGAGAGCTCTGGCTATTGATTTGCCAAGAGAAGTTTTCCCGACTCCGGGAGGACCTATGAAGCATAAGATAGGTGATTTGGAAGAGCCTTTTATTTGTCTTACAGCAAGGAATTCAAGGATTCTTTCTTTAATGTCGCTCAGGCCGTAATGATCTTCTTCAAGAATCTTACTTGCTTTGTTAATGTCCTTGTTGTCGGAAGTTTCGTTTTCCCAAGGAAGCTCAAGAACAGTGTCAAGCCATGTTTTTACAACAACAGTTTCTGATGCGGCAGGGTTCATCGCTTTTAAGCGGTCAAGTTGCTTTTTTGCTTCATTTTTAGCATTTTCCGGCATTTTTGCTGCGGCAAGTTTTTTTTCGTACTCTTGAATTTCAGAAACATGAGGGTCTTCATTTCCCAGTTCTTTTTGAATTTGTTTCATCTGTTCTTTGAGAAAATATTCTTTCTGGGCTTTACCCAGCTTTTCTTTTGCCTTGTTTCTTATGTCGAACTGTATTTCAAGAAGAGACAGCTCTCTTTGAAGATTATCATGAACGATCTGAAGTTTTTTAAGATGAGAGTTTTCTTCAAGCACTCTCTGAGCAAGCTCTACCGATTTTGATATGTGATTGAGAACTATTTCAGCAAAACGGCCGGCATTTTTCACGCCTTGTATCGCTCCTATAGCTTCAGGGGGAAGTGTTATTGCTCCATTTTCTGCAATGGCCCTTATCTGATCTTTTATTTCAGTCATAAGTGCCTGTGCTTCAATATGATCTCCATCATCGATTTCCTCGATCAGAGATATGGCAGAACTGTATATTCCGTTTTTATCGTCATAGGAGATATTTTTGACCGAAGCTTTTTTTATTCCCTGAAGATAAAGTACCATTCCTCCTTCAGCGTTTCTTTGCATTTTCATTACTGTAGCGACAGTTCCGACTTTATAGATATTCTCTTCGGTTATAAAATCTTTGTCGGCTCCGTCTTTGTGTGCAGTGACCATCAAATATCCTTTGGATATTATCGCACGGTTGACCGCAGCTGCAGAAAACTCCCGTTGTATCTGTACATTTAATATCATGTAAGGAAAAAGTACTGAGTCTTTCAATGCCAGAAGAGGTAGATTATCAGGAATATCCAATCTGCTGTTAATTTGGTTTATCATTTAATCCTCATTTTTTATGGTAATGGTTTTTGTTACTCTCTTTTCAACTGTCATAGGCAATCTTATTTCCAAAACCCCGTTTTTAAAACATGCTTCTGCACCGTCAAAATCAACTGGTATATCAACCTTAAGCAGTTTTTTAAAAGCACCGTTTTCTCTTTCAAGACATACGCAGCTTTCATATTTGCTGTCTCTCATCGTCTCTTTTTTTCCGGATATTTCCAAAAGACTGTCAAATCCGGATAATTTTACTGACTCTGCCTGAAGACCTGCCATTTCAATTTCAATGACCACTTCATTCCGTTTTGTTTCAATAAACACATCAACAGGAAAGTCAATTTCATCTTCCTGTCTTGTATCAGGAGAAAGTTTTTCTTCAAGCAGCTTTTCAATTTTTGATACCAGCTCTCTGTATCGCTTTAAAAGTATCAGATTGTCAGATCTTTCTTTATTGCTCACAGTAACCTCTCTTTGGCAAAAAACGGGTTAAGTTTACAACATTACCGCTTTCATCGCAAGATTTATCGAAGCTGAAATTTTTCCAAAGAAGACGGGATATTAAATAATTTGTCATAAAATCTTGTAAATGTTGAGCTTCGACATTATATAATATGCGACGGTTTAAATGTTTTTTATTTTTCGGGGTAAAACATGAGTTCAGATCGAGGTCAATTAGGCATCATATCCTGCAGTTCAGGACAAAAATTTGCTGAGGCTGTGGGGAACTACCTTAAAGAAAAATACCACAAGGAAGGACACGATGAGCGGTTCAAGTATATAAAGACAACGGAAACACATTTCCCCAATGGAGAAATAAAGTTTGCCATAGATGAACCTATAAGAGGCATGGATGTATACATAATTCAGCTTATGGACGATCCTTTGAGCGATATCTCTGTCAATGATAACCTCATGGCTCTCGGCACGGCTGTAAATGCTGCCTTCAACAGTGATGCAGATTCAATAACCGCAGTTATTCCACAGTATCCTAATTCAAGACAGGAAAGGAGAAAAGGAAGGGAAAGTGTTACAGCATCGATGGTGGCATCTTTCATTGAGAGTTGCGGAGCCAACAGGGTTTTGACTATTGACATTCATGCTGAGGCCATTGCCGGTTTTTTCCATAAGGCAAGGCTTGATAATCTTCATGCTTCAAGACAACTTATGAAGTCCATGATCAAAAGAGATCTGATATGTGAAAATACAGTTGTTGTCGCTCCCGATGTTGGATCTGCTGAAACTGCGAGATATTTCTCAAGAGAGCTTAAAACAGACATGGCTTTGATAGTAAAAGAGAGGGACTACTCTAAAGTTTCGACAGTTGTTGAAACCAGACTCGTCGGGAATGTAAAAGGAAAAAATGTTGTTATTGTAGACGATATGGTTGCAACGGGAGGAACTTTGATAGCTGCCTGCAGTATTCTTAAAGAGTTCGGAGCAAAACAGATAGATGTTTTTTGTACCTTCCCTTTTTTTAATGGCAGCGCTGTAGAAAAACTGCAAAAGGCAAGTGAAGAAGGGGTGATAAATTCAGTAACGGGAACAAATGCCGTGTGGAGGGGAAATCAGTTTGTCGAAAATTTTAAGTGGTACCATGAGGTGGATGTAACAAGATTGTTTGCAAAAGTCATTTATTGTATAAACCACATGAAGTCTATATCAAATATACTTGATTCTTAGGAGGTTCAGATGCTTAGGATCGATAAAGTTGCAGGTAAAGATGTATTAATGGAGTCAGAAATACCGTTCCTTAAATTGTTTAAAAAAGGGAAGGTGAGAGAAGTTTATGAGATCAAAGATCACCTTTTGATCGTTGCCACAGACAGACTGAGTGCCTTTGATGTTATTATGAAGACAGGTATTCCCGGTAAAGGAGTTTACTTGACTAAGCAGTCTTCATATTGGTTTAAATTTATTGAGAAAGAAGGCTTTAAAACACATTTTGTGTCTGATGATATTAATGAGATAGTTGAAGTTGCCGGAGAAAAAAGACTTCTTGATCTTGACTGGCTGAAAGGAAGAGTGATGCTTGGCAAAAAAGCTGAAGTTATCCCTGTAGAGGCAGTTTGCAGATTCAGACTTTATGGTTCGGCCGTTACAGCTTTGGAAACCGGAACATGGATCTGGGACCCTGTTGAAGCGGAAGGAGGTTTAAAGGCCGGGGCGGTCATTAAAGACGGTCCGGTTTTTACCCCGACAGAAAAATCAGAAACAGACGATAAAATATCTTTTGATCAAATGACAGATATTATAGGTGACCGTAAACTCGCTTTGACAATTAAAGAGAAAACCACGGAGCTCTTTAAAATATGCAACAAACATGCAACAGAACATCTTGGTTTTGAAATAGCTGACGGGAAAGTAGAATACGGTATGATAGACGGACAGCTTTCTCTTATAGACGAAACCTTTACTTCAGATAGTGCAAGATTCATTCCTGATAAGTCGAAAGAAGTTTTCAGGAAGTGGTTGACAGACAACAACATAAAAAAGGTTTCAGTTGAAATTCCTGAAGATATTTCTATGATGGTGTCAGATCTTTACAAGAGTCAGTGTGCTGACATGGGAGTGCTGTGAGAGTTGGAAAAGTAATAATTACTGACCGGAGTTAAAATGAAGTTCAATTACAAAAGCCTGTTTATCTGGCTTGGTATAATCGTTGTTGTTTTTTTCCTCATAAACATTTCTCAACTTACCTCAACAAAAGAGATTCGGGAAATAAACATGACCGAGTTCTACAATAGCGTTAAAGCAGGTGAGATAAAAGAAGTG
>SLOD01000027.1 GCA_007132725.1 Candidatus Sumerlaeota bacterium | reverse complement strand
TTTAATCCTACATTTGATTTTTTAATAAAAAGGGCACCTCCGGGTGTCCTTTTTTTTATTTTCTCTATTACCTTGATTTTTTATTTCCTGATTCTATAATTTATCGAACTTGTAAAAGGGCAGAAAATATGGATAAAAGAAAAAAGGCTGTTAAGCTTTTCAACGACATTAAAACCTACATCGTAAAAAATGAGCTTGATGTCTCTCCCTATACTTTTCTTCTAAACAGATTCTACCTGACCATCAACAACAAAAGAGCTTCAGCTTCTACTCTCTGCGGCATAAGCAAATCTGATTTTTCATTTATAGGAAAAAAATTTGAGGATCGCCTTAAAAGAGACTTTGTTACATCTCTCTCCCTTTCACAAATACTCTCTCTCCCTTCAAAAAAGGTTTTTGAAGCTAATTATTTCAAACCGGCATTGAAACCTTCGATCCTTCTTTTATCAGACTCTGTTGTTCTCCCCTGGGAAATTGAAAAGAAAAGTCAAATACACATAGCATATCATGGAGAAAAAGGATGTCCGTCACTGTTTTCCAACCTTGAATACTACCCTGTTTCGAGAGAAACTCCTTTTTCAATATCACTTCAGTCAACCATATTTGACCTTATTACACAAGATAATACAAAACTGAGACCGTTTTCTTTTGATATAATACTTGATGATGCAGTAGAGCACCCCTTTCCAACGGAAAATCTTGTCAAAAATATCTCTCAGCTTTTAAAACACAAAGGGGATTACCATCTTCTTGTAAAAAAGAATTTTCTTTCCTCTCCTCTTACAAAGCAGAATAAAAAGCTTCTTTACTCTCTTTTTACAGCTACGGAGATAAACCGTTTTTCAAAATATCTTTACATGAAGCTTGAAAGGATTGGAGACTCTACTCATGCGGAAACTTCAAATATGGTTATAAAAGATCATGTTGACAACAAAACTTTAAAACTTGAAAAATCACATCTTGACTTTAACAACCTCCTTACATTTAATGATAAAATAAAGCCCGAACAAATTAGTCTTTTAACAAAAATTGAATCAAAAGCTACTCATAAGGCAGGAGAATGCTTTAAGTTTTTTATTGGAATGTTCAAAGAAAGCGGCATGGATCCTGTAATTGACACTTTAAGAAGGAGCAGCCGTTTTAAACCATTTATCCGCTCAAAAGAAATTGAAGCATATTCAGCCTTTCAAATAAAGCAGTGGATCATTCCTGACAAAGAAACCTTTTTTCAGATACCGCCTAAAGAAAATTTTGAAAGTGACAAACTTCTTTTACGATATCTTTCTGTAAAACCTGTTTTCTTTTACGATGACTCCGGGCTTTACTTTTTAAATGATGTGGCGGCAGTGATCCCAAGAACAAAAGAAATAGACTTTCTCTATGCCGAAGGTTATTTCAATTCAAAAATTATTGATTATTACTACAGAACAAAATTCCCCCATCACAACAAATTCCTTAAAAAGAACTTCAACACGATACCTTTTCTTCTGTGTTCAAAAAATATTCAGAAAATCATCTCAGATCTGGTCAAAGAAATAAGAGAGATGAACTGTTCTCTAGCCCTTAAAGAGAAAAGCTGTCAGACACCAAATATTGAAAGCAAAAGAAACCAGCTTGATCGATTTTTTTATCAGCTCTTTAAGTTAACACAGGAAGAGATCTCTATAATCGAAGCCTCTTGACACCGAAACTTTCAATTTGCCAACATTCCATGATAAATGAGGATCGGGTATATACCGTCAACGACAGCTTTTACATCTTCACCGCCTGCACTGAAAATAAAGACTCTCGGAAAAGTATCACCCGACTCTATTGAAAGATCTTCCGGAGAAGAGACTATTTCCATTTCCAATATATCACCTTTTTTGCCATGTTCAGGGGGAGTATCCCCGGGCAAATAAACTCTGACAAATAAAACAGCTTCCTTATAATAAGCTTTCAGTTTTTGAGACACTTTCTTCAAATCTTTACAAGCTTCACACCATGAAGCGGTCACCTCCATAAAAATCTGACGGTTCATGCTCAAATCCCTTAAAGTGTATTTTTTTCCACTATAAAAATCCTGCAAAATTATTTTATCAGAAACATACTCTTTTTTAACAGGTGAAGGTTGAAAAACTTCTTTCTCGTCAAAAGGCTCCTCAGTATCAACCTTGCTTACAGTTGTGCATGAAAAAAATAAAAGGGCAGAAAATAAAAGAAGAATTTTAATCATAGACATCCATACATTCCGGAATACCACACACTTCATTGTGACAGTAAAATGTCATGCATTGAGTGTTCGAAGTGCAAGATCTTCCGACAGCTCTTTGAAACTGACATGTTCCGGAACCTTCATCGCAATACATTCCTTTGTCACAAATAGAGGCACAAGGTTGACCTTGTTGAGGAAAGGCTTGACAAGTGTTTTGCGGACCGCATTCAAGTTTGTTATAAACATTACACGAGTACATTACTTCATTTCCATCATCATCCTCTATTTTTCCGCATTTTCCGCCGGACACATCTGAAATTCTTTCTTTTGAACAAAGGTTGTTAATGCAGTCGAGGCCTATCATACATTCATTCACATCAATACACGGTTCACCATGGCTTTTCCGCCAGAAACACCGGCCTGTAGCATCGCTTTCACTGCTTTTTCTACAATAGAGCGAAGGACTGCAATCTATATCAGACAAGCAGGGATCTCCGGCAACACCTATTGAGCTTTCTGAACACCCATTCGTACGACAGGTATAGCCCGGAACACATCTGTCCAAAGTTACGTTGCAACTTTGACCGGGCTCTTTATATTCAACACAGCTACCGGGGCATCTCCCACCTCTTGTGTCACACCAGCCATAAAAACATTCTTCATCCTGTCCGCAATCCTGTCTGATAGACTTTGTGCCCTCAAAAACATTCACACATGCCACTATTTCAAAAAGACTTGTCTCCATAGGATCACATTGGGCCACTTCTTCTAAAGCATCAAAGCATTCCTTCACTTTTTTATTGTTAACCTCTATCCATCCTACCTCTTCATCACTTCTCAACATTTCGAACTTTTGTTTAAAAATTACCTTTTCCTCCCTTTTAAATGCGGGGAATGGAAAAGGATGGTACATTATTATATCGGGACAGTTTATACGATTTTCCGCTGTGACAAAACCGGCTTCACAGCTTGCGGCATTATCACAAATAATTTTAAGATATTCTGAAAAAAATCTGGATACATCGTAATGTTCTTCTTCTTCTTCCTTTTGACAGGAAAGAAAAAGGGCTGCAGCAGATATTAACAGTAAAAACTGAAACAGATTTTTTTTCATTCATTCCTCCAAAAGATCGTATACTTTTTTGCCACAGGGTTTAAAACATGAGTCACAAACAGGGGAGGTGATATCTGAAAATTTCCCGCATTCAGAACAAACAGCTTTTTTATTTTTCAAGCTTTCATCAAAAAGCTTTCTGTATCTGCCCTCTATGGAAGAGTTAATGGATTTCCCCCACTCATATCCTGTCAAAAGACCTCTTGCGGCAACTTCAAGATCGGGCACAGACTCAACAATTTCTTTTAAAACAGATGCCGCTTTTTTCTGTTTTCCCTCAATAAGTGCATTTTTTAAAGAAAGAAGCTGTGCTTCCGGTTTCGAACAGTATTTTTTCAGCTCATTAATGTATTTTACTCCATTTTCTTTTTCATCAGATTCCAGAATTTTTATCACTATTCTTGAAATAAGATTTTTGACGGGTTTTTCATTTGCCGGCTCATCTGACAGCTTAACACTCCTTTTCACTTCTTCAATAGACTGGTCATAGGCTCCTGACCGCTCGTAGGCTTTTGAAAGCAAGAGGTGTGTTTTAAAGTCATCCTCTATCTTAACTGATTCTTTCAAGGCGTTAACTGCTTTTAAATTTTTACCCAAAGCAAGATAATCTTCTCCTGTATGTTTTAAAACCTTTGCTCTTAACTTTCCTGTCGTTCCAGACCTGAAAAGAAGGTCTCTATGTATTTCAAGTGCTTTCTGAGCACTTGTTTTCCTTACAATATCTCCTGCCATAAGAAAAAACTCCGTTTCTTCCGGATACCGTCTTGCAAGCTCTCTCAATTTTTTCAGATATAGATTATAATTACCGAAGTGGCACTCTTTCAAAGCTTCAAAGATCAGTCTTGAATGAACAGGGACCTTGCCTCCGTCAATCTTTTTTGTAAAAAACCGGCGACCTGTAGAGATAGTTAGAGAAAATACCCCAAATGAAAGAAAAAACACAAACGACCAGAATAAAAACGGATTGGTTTGAAGCACCTCCATCATTTCCTTAATCTATCTCCTCTTCATCAACACTGTCCTGTTCGTTTTCATCAATATCATCTTCTTCGCTTTTTTTCTCGTATCCGGCATCTTCCGGATCATCAATAGATTCCAGTTTCTGATTTCTCATTTTTGACAGCTCTTTTCTGAGAATTTTATTTTCTTTACGAAGTTTCCTTTCTTTTACATTCACTACCAGAATATCAACAAAAACCAGAATTACGGTAAACAGAATACCACCGAGAAACGAGAACAGAACAAGAAGCCACAAAGGAACAGAAGAAAAAGAATAGAACACAAAATCAAGATTTACTCTTGCATCATTTACTTTCGCAAAATAAGAAATGATAACCGCCAGTGCCGCTATCAAAAGTATTGAAGCAAGTTTTCTTATAAGTTTCATTTTATCTCCTCACTTTGAAAAATAGTGTCAAAAAGAAAAAATCATACCTGCAAAATAAAGCATTATCATTATAGCAGGAATAACCGTTATACCAAAGATTTTTTTATTTTCTTTAGCAGAAAGCATTATTATAAGTCCTGAAGACATGATGATCAACATTCCTGTAAAAACCATCAGCCTGCTGTCAGCTCTGAACACTGTAAGCTTTTTTCCGGAGAAAATATCTGCCAATGCAAGAACGAACATATTGAAAATATTGCTGCCAAGTATATTACCTATCCCAAGCTCTTTGGCTCCTATAATAATGGCTGATACCGTTACTGCCAGTTCCGGCAGACTTGTCGCCCATGCAAGGAAAAGGGCTCCTGCAGAAGTTGAGTTCCAGTTGTATAACCCTGTCATAGAGTCAACCACAAAAGATGTTCTCCAGCTTACAAGAACCAGAAAAAGAGCCGAAGCAGAAAGTTTGAAATAAAACAGGGGTCCAAGTCCGGCCTTATCTGCGGTATTGTTTTCTATATTATCCTGGTCTCCAACTTTTTTGATTGCCTTGATGCTGAAAAAAAACAAGCCCGCTATAATAAGTCCGTATATTGAAAAACCGCAAGATATTTCCATTGCGGTTCCGGCAAGAAAAACACCGAGCATCATAAAAAGAAAAGCTACGGCCACAAGATTTTCACGATCTACTTTGTCCTCTTTCATTAAGCTTGAAACAGAAATTACAGAAAAAAACAAAATCAGCATATTGGCATTATTGCTGCCGATAATATTCCCTGCTCCAAGCTGTGTATTTTCAATATGAAGAACTGATGTCATTGTTGTTATAAGTTCGGGAAGACTGGTCGTAAAACCAAGCAGAACAAACCCGACTAAACCTCTCCCGAGGTTTTTAGCGATGCTTAATTTTTCCGCCAGAACAGAAATTTTCCAGCCAAAAAACATTATCAACACAAGATGTAGCCCGAACTCTCCCCATATCATCACATTTTCTCCAACAAAGAACTTATGTCTCCATCTTTTTTTCCTTTTTCAAGAACTTTTGAAACATATTTACCAATTATGTCAAACTCAAGGTTTACTTTCCGGCCAATAGAAGGCGGTATAAAAAAAGATGTCCTTCTTAAAGTTTCCGGGATACAGGAAACTTTGAAAAAATCATCTCCTGTTTCCGAACATGTAAGGCTTATCCCGTTAACGGCAATTGACCCTCTTTCCACAACAAGCGGAGAGTATTTTTTGTCAAAAGAAAACTTGATCTCAATTCCTTTTTCTACTCTTTTCACACCGGCAACAACTCCTGAAGTGTCAATATGACCTTGGACAATATGACCATCAAATCTTCCATTTGCCGGCATTGCTCTTTCCAAATTTACAACATTCCCAGGACTGTAACTGGAAACAATAGTTTTTTTAACTGTCGCCGCAGAAACAAAAAACATCATTTCTTTAGGAGAAAATTTTTCTACTGTAAGACATACCCCGTCAACAGAAATCGAATCCCCCGCTGAGATGGAACTGCCAAAACAATTTTCAACAGTTAAACTGCACTCACTTCCGCTCTTTATAAACCTTGTTATTTTAACCGTACTTTCAATTATTCCTGTAAACATTTTTTTCTCCGCTTATCAAGTCACGGGGAAATCATAAACATTTTAATTGCTTTTGCAAAAACATTTTTTAATCAATAACAAGGTTGCATCAATTTTAATTCCGATATATACTTTTCCGGTATTAGTGTTAATGCTCTCCGGAGGAGTTATGAAGCTGGCAAATCTATTGTTGCTTTTTATTTTTCTTTTTTTTACTCAATTGCTTTTTTCTCAATCCCAGTCACCTCAGGCAGTAATATTCCACAACGACGGATATAAACTTTTTCAGGAATTCAGGCCCAACAATGCCATATATGACAGAACAATAAGAGAAATGCAGACACTTGCAAGAAAGCACAAAGAAAAAACCTTTACAGAAAGTGCAAATCTCATAAAAATCATAATGAGCAAATGCAAGCTTTATTACGATACTAATACCAGTCTCATTGAGTATTTTAAAAAAAGATGGTCTCAGCCTCACTTTTTGAACATGGATGATGACTGGAAAGCAAAAACTTTTAAAAGAGACCGGGCAAAAGTTCTTGCACTTCACTCGTTGACACAGGGAATGCAACAAGCTTTCAACGATTGGAACAGTGCAAGGAACGAAGCTGTAAAAAGCAAAAACAACAAAGAAATAATCGGTAAAATAGCGGCGGCCAACAGAATGCTTAGAAAAACGATAGACGCCATTCTTGAAGAAGAAAAAGAAGTCTTTGAGTCAATTCAGAAAGAACTTGAAATAATTAAAATGTCCAAATAGCTTTAATAACAATTTAAAATGAAAAAGGTTCCTGGCTCCCTTATCAGCTATATGAGCAATCTCGTTAAATCTAACGGAGGAATAAACTGTGCTCAGGGAATTCCCGGTTTTGCCCCCCCGGACGAACTTCTTGAAGAACTGGAAAAAATTGTTGCAAATAAAAAATGTCACCAGTATGCACCCGGTCAAGGTCTTGGCGAGTTAAGAGAAATAATATCTCAAAACTTTTCTCCCGGAGCAAACCTTAAAAGGGAAAATGTTCTTATAACAAACGGAGCAACAGAAGCTATTTCGCTTATTTATCTTTACATTAAAAGTATCGTTAAAACCGGGATCAATGTGCTCGGCTTTGATCCGGCATACGAAAGTCATTCAAACCTGCCTAATATTCACGGAGATAAATTTATCAATTTTACTGCAGAAAAAACCGGCTGTTACAACTTTGAACTTTTGGAAAGGACGATCCGTAGCAAGAAGATCAGGGCTGTTTTTTTATGTTCACCGGGAAATCCTTACGGAAAGATAATGAGCAAGAAAGAAATTGAAAACATTGTAAATATCTGCAAAAAAAACAACTGCTTTATAATATTTGATGCTGTTTACAGTGACCTTTATTTCGATGCCCCCCCTTTTATTCCCCTTTTAGAACCTGATAAAAATATTTTTGTTGTTTCGGCATTTTCTAAAATGCTTTCAGTGACCGGCTGGAGAGTAGGATACCTTGTTGCCCACACTAGCCATATTTCTAAAATTTCAGATATACACGATTATACAGGATTATCTTCTCCATCAGTTTTACAGCACGCTGTTTTTCAATATCTCTCAAAGCACTGTTACGGTTCCGGATATGTCAAATTTTTACGAAAAAAAATCCGGACATCTTTTAATCTAATGAGCGAACAACTTGTTAAATTGAACTTTTTTGTTCCGGACATAAACGGAGGATACTTTATATGGGCAAAACTTCCTTCACAGTTCGACAACGGATTCGATTTTGCCGTCAACCTGTATAATGATCAGAAAGTTGCAACTGTTCCGGGAATCCATTTTTCAAAAAAGTCATCTGAATGGATAAGAATAAACATTGCAAAACCGGAAACAGAAATTACAGAAGCGGCCAAAAGGATAAAAAACTTTATTTCCTGATCCTGTAAAGCTTCAATCCACTTTCAGAAAGAATAAGCTCAGTATGATTGATAACATGTTTCATCGCCTCTATATCACAGTTTTCTATTTTTATAGGCCATGTGGAGCAGAAAACTATTTCAAAAAACATATCATCTGTTATGTAGTAATCATAATTCAGTATACATCTATCCTTTGCTTTCATACAAGTTTTTCTTCCTTCCAAAGAGGTAAAGTCTATCCCGGAAAATTTTATATTATAACCTTTTTTTTCTGCAATATAGCGAAATATTTCAGGTGTGGGAGACACAACTTCCGCCCAAGGAACCTCTTCTGCTGAAAGCTTTCTAATAATTTTTACAGAAGCATCATAGTTAATATCAAGAGAACTTTTGATATTATATAATCCGTTAAAACTCAATATACAAACAAATATAGCGAAAACTGCTGAAAAAACTTTGCTGTCTTTCGCTGTAAAAATGAAACATACGAGGAAAAAAAGGAGAACCGGAAGCAAATAGTAGTCAAACTTTTTAGGGAATACACTGAAAAATACAAAAAAGATCACAATAGAAAAAACAGAAAACCTTACTAACTCAATGTTTCTGTATTTTTTAAAGCAAAAAACTGCACAGTATATAAAAAAAGCTGCCACACAAACATTCAAAAAAACAGTCAGCCACTCAGGCAGGCCGGTAACACCCATCAAAATTCCCATATTTACAAAGGGCTGAATAAAAGAAACAGCATTCCATGTTATATGGTCATTTGTCAATTCATAAAAAATATCGTAGCTATGTGGAAGAAAAGACTGTACCAAAAGAGGGAAAACCAAAACTGATGTCACAGATGACCATTTAAAAATATTGGCAAATTCTTTTTTTTCCGCCATTATAAAAACAAATACCGGAATAAACCCGAAAGCTGTCTCTTTTGTCCATATGGATGCAGATATGAACAGAGCTAACAAAAAAAGATTTAAAAAAGGTGTTTCATCTCTTTTTACAAAAAACCAGAAGCTTAAAAGGGCTAAAAAAATGAAAGGTGTTTCTACTTGTCCCGCAATGCTGAAATGAGTAGCTCCCGGAAACATGATCCACAAAAAGGCTGCTGTTAAAGCTTTTTTTGAATTTAATCCGCTTTTTTTCAACAAAAGAAACAAAACTGCCGGAATTCCTGAAGAAAGTAAGATTGCAACACTTCTTACAGCAATCAATCTTTCAAAGCCGGATAAAACAAAAACCGCAGAAAACCATTTAAAAAGAGGGGGAAAGAAAAAAAGATCGTTCGACCCATAAATATTAAACCATTCTCCTGTCTCTACTATTCGTAATGCAGTTGCGGAGTATGCTGTTTCATCGTAAACGGGCATGAAATAAGGGAGCATAAGAATTCTGGCAACAAGTGCTGAAAAATAAATAAATAAAGCCGTGCCACGATGATTATCAGGGGAAAAAAAATGTTCAGAAAAGAATTTCAACTCTGCTCTCTTCTATCTTTTTCCGGATCCAGCTTTCAAAAGCTTTCTCCATATTTTTTTGATAGTAAAAATTTAAAAGCTGGTCTCTCACTTCTCTGTATGGAGGCGGAGCCTTTTTTTCTACCTTTTCAAGCTTTATAATGTGCCAGCCAAACCTAGATTTAAAAGGAGTGCTGATCTCTCCCTCTTCCATTTTTTGAAGTCTTTCGGAAAATTCCGGTACCATTTGGGATAAGGGAAATGTTCCAAGACGCCCCCCCTGCATTGCCGATTCGTCCTGAGAAAAGTTCCTTGCCGCATCCTCGAACGATACTTCTCCGGAAATAATGTTTCTGTGTATTTTTGTAATCTTACTGAATGCAGAATCTTCTCCGTCCTGAGAAAGAGAAGATGTCAAAACTATATGGGATGCTGTATAGTGATCACTTCTTTTAAACTGGGTCTCATATTCGAGTCTGAGCATCTGCTCATCAACATCAATTGTCGTTATGGCAATATGTCTTTTAAGACTCAGAACTTTCAGTTGATCTTTTACAACTTCATTTCTATAGGTGTCCCAGTCTAAGCCCTGTTGGGCTATTTCCTTTTTCAGTTCTTCAAGAGAAACATTGTTCTGCATTGCAACATTTTCTAAAGCAAGATCTATCTCTTTTTCACTGACTTTTATTTTAAGATTTTCTATTTCCTGCCTGACTATCTCATCAGCTATAACATCTTTTAAAATGCTATCCTTTCTTTCAATAACAGCTTCATTTGAAACGGAGTGCGGATTCTCAGGATTCAATGATTTTTTCATATCAAAAAAAGTAATAACTCTGCCGTTAACTCTGGCAACAGCCCTGTTAAGAAGTCTTTCTTGTGAAAAAAGAACGGAACAAGCCAGCATGATGTGAAAAAAAACAAGGATTTTCAGTGCCTTATGTGTTAACGAATGTCTTATCAAAACCTTTCTCTACTCTTCCTCATCTTCAGGAGAGGGCGATTCTTCAACAGCTTGTCTTTTTATTGCTTCCTGTATTCTTTCAAGCTTTTCCTTATCCAGTTTTGGCCGCTCTCTTGAAGGAACTTTTCTCTCTCTATCAAATTTTTGAGAAGACTGCTGTACATCATCAGGAATTCCAAGGTCCACTTCGGCAGCTCTTTCTGTATAAAATTTAAAGCCCATTTCTTTTTTTATATTTTCAAGAGCATTTTCATAAGAATTTTTTCTCATCTCTCCACGAAGTGTCTGCTCTATATTTCTTTTAACATCATCAAAACTTCTTTCTATAGGATCTCTTCTGCCAGTGAGCCTTATAATGTGAAAACCGTGTTCTGTTTCAACAAGATCACTTAAATCTCCGACATTTTCAAGTGCAAAAGCCGCATCGCTGAAGGCCTGTACCATTTTTCCGCCATCTTCCGTTCTCACAAAGTAACCGAGATCGCCACCTCTTCTTTTAGATCCTTCGTCATCGCTGTATTTATTGACAAGTTGATTAAAACTCCTTGGATCTTTATCAAGAGCTCTTGCCTGTCTTAAAACATTCCTGGCTTTTTTTTCTGCTTCAGCTTTCGATCTGTTTTCATCCACTCTTATAAGTATGTGGCTGGCTTTTACTCTCTCAGGCTGATTATAGGTATCACTATTTTCTTCGTAATACTTTCTCATATCTTCTTCTGTTACCTGTATACTTTCCTCTATATCTATTTTCATTCTTGTTCCGGTATAATATCGTGCAATGGTTGATTTTATTTTGGAAAGCAGGGCAGGGTCTTCAAGAGCACCTTTTTTTATGGCATATTTGGCAAGAAGCTCTCCTTCAACAATTTTTGAAATAAGTTCTTCTTTTTTTTCCGGAGTATTATAACGGCTTTTCAAATACGGGTTGAGCTGATCAATATAGGTGGCAAGATATCTGTCTGTTATTCTTACACCATTAAATTCAGCGATCACCTGACCTCCATCTCTTGGAAAAAGTACCGAATCAACATCGCCCGAACCCATCTGACACGATACAAATGTAAAAAAAAGAACAGTTGATAATGAAAGCAGGATAACTTTTTTCATAATTTTTCTCCAAAGTTTATTAAATTACCAAAAAAACAATTGAAAAAACAACTCCAGGTTGCTATTTAATCCAATATTCTTAACAAGTCAAGAAACCATCTTTTTTTTTCTTTTCTGCGATTTTATAAAAGCATGTGATTTTTAAGACTTTACATTTTTAACAATTATCACATTTTTTCTCATTTTTTTACGATCCTGTGCTTTTTTTTTGGCTTCACACTCTTTACAGAGGATATTGCCATTAATTATTTCAGGGGAATAGACTGCTCTGCGGAAACAATCACACAAATCACATATAAATTCATAGACATTGATTTTTTTCCGCTTGTCAAAAACTTTTTTGATGTTTCCTTTTTTTCTGTTGTGGTGCATTTCTTTAAGACACTTATCACAAAAATAATCTCTGTGACCATCAGCTACAAAAGATATATAGTAATCTTTGCCGCACTTTGAGCACAAAACTTTTGTTGATGTCTGAACCTTCTGTTTTTCTGCCATACCCCCTTTTCACCTCCAAAAAGCAGATATATTATCCTAATGTTACATTTTTTTATTGTAAGGGCAAGAAGTTTCCTTCCTTGACAAGTGTTTTTTCGATGTTAGAATCAATAGATAAGCTGCTTGGGAGGTTTTATGAAAAAGTCTTTTTTTCTTTTTGTTTTTATTTTTATTTTTTTGTCATGTGGAAACTATACAACAAACTCCGGCATAAAAGTTTCAGAAAATCTGGACGAACCCGATGAAGTTACAACAGACTTTGAACAGTCAGATGAAAATATTGATATTGATGATGAAATAACTGATGAGTACGAACCCGATGAAGAACAAGATGATGAAAATTCTTTTATTACCATCCCTGTTTGCGGAAACGGAAAAGTAGAAGGTACCGAAGTCTGTGACGGAGGAACAATCGATTGCGAAGAACTGGGCTTTATTTCAGGAACTGCTTTTTGTAAATCTGACTGTTCCGGCTGGAATACTGCGACTTGTGTCAGAGAATGTGAAGAAAACATCCTGACATGTGATGGCAGTATTGTCAAAAAGTGTATTTCTGGAAAGTGGACAGAGTTTTCAGACTGCTCTGACGAATCAAAAGTATGTAGAGGTGGCCGGTGTATAGATCATGGAGAAATAGATCCGCGACTTGATTTTGAAGGACCTGTCTTTAAGGGAGATAAGGTTCTTGTTTACCACTATTCTACGAATGGATATCAAAACAACTTTTCAGGGACTCTTTCAACAACAACTCTCTTTTCAGACAACAACCTCTCTTATAAAATTCCGGATATTCCAAGAATGGACTTTAGACCTCCGGTTCCAGACTATCTGGGAAAACCTTCAATAGTTACAGAAAAACTGTTACTCCATGAACCTGTCAAGTCTTTTGCTATCGGAGATAAAGACACTTTTTATATTTATAATTTTCAAACCGGTGGAAACAGGGCTGTTATGGCAACACTCAGGAATGTCGGAAAATATTGCGAGGTATGGGTAACTGATGAGGGTGTTTTTGTTTCTGACTCAAAAATTCAAGATATTGTAGATGAGTTTGACTCTGTCATATACTATCTTGTAACAGAAAATTTTTACGATGTAGCGGATATTGATGGAAACGGCGTTGTTTCAATTCTTCTGGCAGATCTGGGCGGAGGTGCTGCAGGGTATATAACCAAGGGGGATCTTTTCACAAAAGAAGAGTATTCCCAATCAAATTTCAGGGATTTGGTCTATATTGAAAAATCAATGAGCACTTCTGATATCAACAGCACTATCGTTCATGAGCTCCAACACCTTGCTCATGCTAACAGAAACATTCTTATCGAAGGGGACTGGGACTCCGACAATCTGTCTTACAGGTGGATAGATGAAGGATTGGCAACGGCCGCTCAACATATGTACGAAGGTCCGCAGACAACATGGCTAACGGTTTTGAATCACAACTACTATAATGGCCCGGTCAGAGACGGCAACTCTTTTCTTTACTGGGACTACTTCGATCATAACAAGGTTTATTCAGATTACGCAATGGCCTATGTTTTCATACAATATCTGAGAATTCAGTCCGGAAATAAGACTTCCATTTACAGAGAAATCATCGAATGTACTACAAACGACTACAGGTGTGTCGAAAATATAGTAAAAAAATATGTTGATCCTGAATATACTTTAAGCGACTTTATTGTTGACTTCAGAATAACTCTTATTTTGCAGGACGATTCCGGGCCTTACAGTTTTGCTGGAGAAAGTGCCTTT
This sequence comes from Candidatus Sumerlaeota bacterium, assembly GCA_007132725.1. Lineage (GTDB taxonomy): Bacteria > UBP6 > UBA1177 > UBA1177 > UBA1177 > SLGQ01. The sequence goes on along the minus strand of SLOD01000027.1, from coordinate 3,841 downwards.
AAGTTCACGATCCCTGCTTTTACAAGAAATTCTGTCAACCTCAGAGGTGGCGGAGGAGTATTTATTAACTCAGACAATTCTTTTATGGCACCTTCAGATGCCGGTCAGAATATTATCTTTGTAGGAATTGACACCCAGTAGAGTTTGACTTTTTTTTACCGTTGGTCTAACATTCACAGAATTTTTGCGGAGGAATACGATGGTTGAAAAAAAGAACCTTGCTTCAAAAATGAAAGAACTTGAGAATATTGTTGAAAAACTGAATACAAATCCTGAAATAGAAGAAGCTTTGAAGCTTTATGAGTCGGGAGTCAAAACGGCTGCTTCTATCAGAGAGTATCTTGAAAATGCAAGAACAAAAATCAGGGTACTTACTTCAGAGGGGGAAAAGGTTGTAGAAGCCGGGAAACTTGGCAGGAAAGGATAATGTCTCTGGAAATATTGATCAAAAATGAAAAAGTGGACATTGAAAACCATCTTTTTTCATATCTTGACAAACTGCAAATTGAAAAAGTTCTCCATGAAGCAATGCTTTACAGTCTTAAAGCAGGAGGAAAAAGGCTTCGACCTTTTCTTGCCGTTGCCGTGGCAGGGCTCCTTGGAAAAGAAAAAAGTCTTGTAATGCCATATGCTTGTGCACTTGAATTCATTCATACTTATTCTCTTATACACGATGATCTCCCTGCTCTTGACAATGATGACATGAGAAGAGGAAAGCCCAGCAACCATAAAAAATTTGGAGAAACAGTGGCTATTCTTGCCGGAGATGCTCTTAATTGTGATGCATTTTCGATCCTTTTTGAGTTTGGAGAAGGAAATTTCCATAAAGGAGGAAAATACCTTGCAAAAGCATCGGGGGGCAGAGGAATGGTGCTTGGTCAGATAAAAGACTGTACTGTTCCCCAAAATGAAAGAACGGTTGATATTCTTGACGATATAAACCTTTTCAAAACAGGTGCTCTTATCGTTGCATCAACTGCCGGAGCAGCGGCTTGGCTTGACGGAAGCGAAGAAGAAATAAAAGCGTTGGAAGAATACGGAAAAAACATAGGGCTTGCCTTTCAGATCGCCGACGATATTCTTGATGTCACTTCAGACAGCAAAACACTTGGAAAGCCTATAGGAAGTGATGCTCAGATGAATAAAACAACTTATCCGGCACTTCTTGGTGTTACAAAAGCAGAAGAGCGTGCTTCATCTTATGCAGATAAAGCAGTTGAAGCACTTGACATGTTTAAAGATTCCAGCTGGAAAAAAGCTCTTTGCGAACTTGCCCGTTATGTAGTTGAAAGAAAAAACTGAGAGTTTGTTGGAGGAAAATTTGTGAAAAATATGGATCATAGAAAAATTAAAGAACTTTCATCGTGTGAACTTATTTCTCTGGCTTCGGATATCCGCAAAGTTATAATAGATTCTGTCTCAAAAACCGGGGGGCATCTTGCTTCTTCACTTGGAACGGTTGAGCTTACACTTGCTCTGCTGAAAGTTTTCGACCTCAAAAATGATAAGATCCTCTGGGATGTAGGGCATCAATCCTATCCATATAAGATACTTACCGGAAGAAAAGACAAGTTCCATACTTTAAGAACTTTCGGAGGTATCGCAGGATTTCCCAAAATGTCTGAATCCCCTTACGATTTTTTTGGAACAGGTCACGGAGGAACTTCTATTTCAGCAGGACTTGGAATAAGAGAAGCTCAAAACTATGCAGGGGAAAACGGTAAAGTGATATCCATAATAGGAGACGGAGCGATGACAAGCGGTCTTGCTCTTGAAGCAATGAACAATGTTCATGAATTCGGGAAAAATACAATAACCATCCTGAATGATAACGATATGTTCATATCAACTTCTGTGGGGTCGCTTTCGAAGTGGTTCAGCCGTAAGCTGTCAGGAGCTTCCTATTCTGTTGTAAGAGCCGAAGTAAAACAGATACTTGCCAAACTCCCCCCTTTCTTCCAGGGAGATAAGATTGCCGGACTTATAAGAAAAGCTATCGATTCCTCAAAATCTTTCCTTACTCCGGGCATTCTTTTTGAAGGTTTCGGATATCAGTATGTAGGTCCGATAGACGGCCATAATATTGAGGAACTGATAGAAACTCTTCAAGATATTAAACCAAATAGAGAACCTGTCCTTCTTCATGTCCACACCGTCAAAGGGAAGGGATATGAACCAGCCGAGAAAAATCCTTCAAAATTTCACGGCATTGGAAAGTTTGACAAAGAAACAGGCAAAACAGAATCATCCTCACCTTCTTTTACTAACTCCCTTTCCAATTACCTTCTAAAGCTTTTTAAGTCCAATGACAATCTTATTGCCATAACTGCCGCCATGCCTGACGGAACAGGTCTTCAAAAATTGAGGGAGGTCTATCCCCGGAGAGTTTACGATGTTGGAATGTCTGAAGGACATGCTGTAACTTTTGCAGCAGGAATGGCAACAGGTGAAGTTAGACCTATGGTTGCAATATACTCTTCTTTTCTTCAAAGAGCTTTTGACAATATTGTTCACGACACCGCTCTTCAGAAGCTTCCTGTGATATTTCTTATTGACAGAGCGGGGCTTGTCGGTGAAGACGGATCTACGCATCACGGACTTTTTGATATTGCCTATTTAAGAATGATCCCGGGGATGACTATCATGGCACCGAAAGATGAGTATGACATGGCAAAAATGATAGAAACAGCTCTACTTATAAATAACGGGCCTGTCGCTATCAGGTATCCCAGAGGAGAAGGAGGGAAGAAAAAAGTTGTCAACAGACTTGCTCCGGTACGCTTTTACAAAGGAGAGCTTCTTGCAAAAGGAAGGGAACCTGTTTTAATAGCTTCTGTCGGAATAATGACAAATGTTGCTCTAAAAGCTGTGGAAAAACTCAAAAAGAAAGGGAAGAAGGTTTTTCTTTACGACATAAGATTCATCAAACCTCTCCCGGATGAAATGTTTGATATAATTGAAAGAAACAACATAAAAAGTGTCATTACAATAGAAGACGGAATTGTTGCAGGAGGAGCCGGATCTGCCATTCTTGAAGAACTCAGTTTCAGAAAAATGGATGTCAAATGCCGCCTTATCGGAGTAAATGACACCTTCTCCACACACGGAACTCAAGCTGAACTGAGAAAAAAAGAGGGACTTACCGAAGAGAATATTGTAAAAACTGTTCTTGAGTGTTTATGATAATGAAAAAATCCCGCGAGATAACTCTTGGAAAGATTAAGATAGGAGGAGATAATCGTCCTGTTATTCAGACGATGATAACAACTCCGCTTTTAAATTTTGAAAAGGCATTTGCGGAAGCAAATAGAGCTTACGACCTTGGATGCAAGGTTGTGCGGACTGCTTTTAAGAACGCTGATGAAGAGCAAAGTTTAAAAAAGCTGATTGAGAATTTCAAGGGAGAGATCATTGCAGATATCCACTTTGATCATCGTCTTGCTCTTGCGGCAATTGAAGCCGGCGTCAGCGGTATCAGGATAAATCCCGGGAATATCGGTGGAAAAGAAAGGGTTATCCAGATAGTTGAATCTGCTAAAAAACGGCCTGAAATGTGCATAAGGATAGGAGTTAACAGTGGTTCTCTTGAAAAAGATATTCTTCAAAAACATGGGAAAGTGAACTTTGAAGGTCTTGTTGAAAGCTCCCTGAGGTGGGCTGATTTCATAGAAAAAGAGCTGGGTTACTTCAATTTTAAAATATCTGCAAAATCTACAAATGTTAATGAAACCGTTTCAGCATGCAGAAAAATAAGGGAAAGGAGCGATGCTCCGTTACATGTCGGAATTACTGAAGCAGGCGGAGGAAAAAGGGGCATCATCAAGAGCACGGCAGGGATATC
>SLOD01000089.1 GCA_007132725.1 Candidatus Sumerlaeota bacterium | reverse complement strand
TGTGCGTTAGCTACCTTGCTCTTTTCTTCCCCAACACGACCTTCGTCTCCAAGCGATTTTCTTTGTTGTGAGGCTTCCACAAGACCTTCTTTCGGTTTTTCCAATTCAACTTTTTTCTCTTCTTCAAGATCCTCAACTTTAACATCGTCATCCCGACCTACTATCAACTTTGCGAACCTGTTATCAAGTTCAAAAATATCAACTTCAACGGGGGGAGTCTCAATTATCATATTAACAATAAAAAGACCTCCTACAAAAACGAGCAGTGCTATTATTGCAAAAGCAAGGTCAAAATTTTTTAAAAGACCTCCTCCTTTCAACGGCTCGACAGGAGACTTCAAAGCACATACTGAAACTTTACCGAATTCAAGGACCACCATTGTTTTGTCGTCAACATCAACTGTGGTGTTGCCTTGCTTTATGTAGTCTTCCAGATTCGTTTTTTCTTCACCGTTATAAACGGTTCCTTTAAACCCGCTTTGAAGATTTACTGTAAATTGCTTACCGGTAGCAATGGCAACATCATAGCTGTTATCAGCAAAAACAGATTCATCGATAACGCAATCTGCAGAGGTATCCGTTCCTACAGCAAAGCTTTTTTTAACTCTCTTGGTTTCCAAAAGAACATCTTTTTCATAAACGACCCTGATCTCCGGTTCAAGCTTACCCCTGACTTCCGCATTAACCGGAACCTCAGGGATAGGAGAAAGGTCATAAAGCAGTCTTTTTCTTAGCTTTTTTTCTGGCATAATCTCAGCCTCATAATATCATATTATTAATAATGCAACATACCATTCAGTTTAATAAGTCAACAGACCTTACCAATTCCCTGTTAAAATCTTTTTTCAGATTTATAAGAGAATTAAACCTTGTCCTTGTTCTATCCATTAAAAATGAGCCTGAAGGTTTTTTAATCTGCCCTTCAAGCATAACATCTTCAAAATCTATAACAGTTTTCTCTCTGTACACTATCACTCTGCCTTCAGAGTCAGTTTCCTGAGCATAAGCTACAGTAAAAAACGAAAGTATAAGTACTAATGTAATGATTTTTTTCATCACCGTAACCTCCTGCTATTTTTCATTCACCAAACAACTCTAATTATGTTACACCAATTTGAATAAAATTCAACCTATTTTTTTAATTACTATTTTTACAACATCTTGTCTTCTCAATTTTGCTCAACCCTTATCTTTACTTTATCGGCAAGATATTTATGGACAATATGGTCTTCATCTACACCATCCGCAATAGAAATATATCTTCTAAAAAGAGCTTTGGCTTCAACCTGCTTGTTCATATGGTCATAATAAAGTATCCCTAAATTAAAAGTGGCTTTTGCATGATTGGGGTTTACTTCAAGAACTTTCTTATACTGTTCTTCAGCATCTTTAAACCTTGACAATCCTCTCAGTGCAATAGCAAGTCCAACTCTGGCCCTGAGGTTATCCGGGTCCTGAGCAAGTACTGTCGAAAATCTTTCATGCGCTGTTTCTGCATCACCGTAAGTCATTGCAATAGCACCGACATTGAAGTTGGCACTGAGATTCTTAGGGTCGTTATTAAGAGCATTTTGAAAATAAAGCATGGCTAAAGAGTCATCTCCCTGATCGGAATATAGAACGCCTCTGTTGTTAGCTATACCGGCATCATCCGGTCTAAGGTCATAAGAGTTAGTCGTAACCATAGTTGCAAGACCTATATCCCTGTTGAGGAAATATATCATACCAAGGTTTTTTAAAGCATCAACATTTGCCTGGTCCTGAATGAGAATTCTCCTAACAGCCTGAATAGCATTAATGTGATCTCCTCTCAACAAATAAAACCCTGCCAAAGCAGACAACACTATGACATCCCTGTCATTTTCATTATCAAGGAAGGATTCACAGACTTCGATAGCTCTGTTATACTCAAGCCTGTTCGCATAAATAGCCGCTCTGTTTATTACGGGCATAGGATACTTAGGATCCAGCTCCAGAGCTTTACTGTAATATTTAACAGCATTTTGATCATCTCCTTTCCGCTGATATACCAATCCAAGATTGTAATAAAGCGTAGGAGATTTAGGGTAGGCTCTGACAGCAAGCTCAAATTTTCTGATGGCTCTGTCAAAATCAACTCTGCCATCTTTAATTTCGAGAGCTTTTATCCCTTCTTCTGTATAGTATTTTGCCCAATCCTCTGGCTCTCTTGGCTCTTTTCTTTCTACAACCACTTCTTTTTTGGTATCTTCTTCAACTTTGGGAGTGGTAGCACAGGCTCCTATAATAAGAACCGATATTACAATTGTAATCAGTGTTAACCTTTTCATAATTTATTCTCCCTCTTTTATATCTGTTTTACCGGAATCATCTACAGTATCCTCTTCCTGAGAATCCTCCACAGGTTGTTGATCCACTGCTATTTCTTTAGTTTCCACAACCTTGGGTCTGTTCAACATTTTTTTCAACTCACCTCTTTCCTGGGGTGATATTTCAGGAAACTTAATGTCTCTATCTATCCTACCGATAAAAGAAGATGTTTCTATCATGTTAGGTCTTGGAACAATTTCATTTTCATCATAGTATATGTCCCCGGTAACCATTGGAAAATACTTAAGCTGAGCTTTAGCTTTAAGTATCCATTCGCTATAGACCGAAGTTTGATAGCTCTGTCTTATAGCCTGCTCAAAAAATGCAACTGCATTTTTCTGAGCACCAAGAGCCCTTTCATCGAGAAAGTTTCTGTATTCAGCGATCTGAGCCTCATTCAACCATGGTGCAACTGGTGCATTGAACATCTGGTCGGTAAGATCTTTATAGATCATACCAATGTGGAAAAGTACAGCAGGAGTATATCTGGGGGATTTCGTTGCCTCAATGATATTGGCATATTTATCGGTCAAAGATACTGTGAGCTCAACTTTTCTCGTCATCCTTTCCTGTGATATTTCATTAAATTTATCTTTCACTTTAGCTGCCGCGATAAGTTGCCTCTTTTCACGAGGCATCAGATAATCATCAGGATTCTCTCCCCCATGATGTATCACCTCTCCATCTACATAATCAAATCCAAATTGAAGGAACTGATATCCCGGCATCTTCTTTTTCATTTCAATATCATCAAATCTTATAGCCATGAAATCTTCATATTCCGGCTTCAGTTCTTCAAGAAGAGCTCTCGCTATAGTATCTCTGGATATCTCATTGATATCTTCCTGATCCTTAAATTCACCACCTCTGAATATCTGAAGTATTTTATCAACATTCCGGTAGTAATCCTCTCTGTTTCCAAGCTCTTCGCTCATTCTCATTCTTGCACCGTAAACGGCAAAAATTACATTGGGAGAACCTTTCTCAACAACAACAGAAGGCTGAGTTTCCAAAGGTTTTCTCCTTCCTTTTTCATCAATAAAAACAAATTCTTCAAGACCATACATCTCAATATGGTCAGCCATGAACCTATCAAAACCCCTTTCGGCACGGTCATAAAAAGTTCTGCCTCTTCTCATCCAGATATAACCGTACTGTAACGCTATCTGGCTCTTTTCTCTTTCAGTTTCAGCATGTTTTTCAACATAAAGCCTATAGTTATCTATCGCTCTCTCTGTATCACCAGTAGCCTCAAATAAAACAGCCGCATTATAAACAGCATCTTTTGCATCTTTGCTGTCAGGAGCATTTTCTACAAAATCAATATAGAGTCTGGCGGCTCTGTCATACTCAGCAATAGCTTCATAATTTCTGGCAAGCCCGAACATTACTCTTTCACGGAGATCTGATTTTTTGTAAATATCCCCTGTTTCTCTTAAAAACTGTTCCTGAACTCTTATTGATTTATAAAGGTCTCCCCCTCTCTGGTAATAGACAACAGCATTGAACATCGCGACATCATTAAACTTAGACCTCGGGAATTCAGTTACAAAAGCCATATACCTGTCGGCGGATTCTGTGTACCTTCCACCTTGAGCCGGGATCTCCGATGAATAAAAAGATGCCATTTCTTTAAAACTTTCAAGATCGTTCCTGAGCCTGTTGCGTCCCGATATAAGAGCGGAGTTCCTTAAAAACTCTCTGGCTTTACTATTGATAGCTTCCCAATCTTTAGTTATGTTCAGAGAGTCCATTATAAGGTCAGCTGCATAAACAGCCAATTTGTGTCTTGGATGTCTTTGAACTATCATTTCAAATGAAGGAACAGCTCTATCAAAGTGGTTGAAAGAGTAATAAGTGATAGCCTGCTTATAAATAATGTCCACGAGGTATTTAGATTGAGGAATATTCTCAATGTATGTTTCGGTAGCTCTGATAAACCTTCTGTGAAGGTCTGGAATTTCCTGAGGTTTGAATTCATCCTCAACCATCTCTTTTTTAGAAGGCGCTTTTTCATCAGCTACGGAAACCCTGTCCGATCTTATTTCACCTGCACCTTCTTTCCTTGATGTGGCCATTCTTTTTTTAGCTAAACTCTCGGCTTTTCTCTGTTCCGCTTCAAGAAGCATCCCAAAACAGCTTACAGCTCCAAAAGAAGCATTTTCAAAATGGTGTCCTTTCGGATTCATATCAGCAACGATCTGATACTGGTCTCCTGCTTCTGAATATCTTTTATGATCAAAAAGAAACTCTGCAAAATTAAAACGCATATCGTAGGAAGCTTCCGATTTAGGAAAGTACTTCAAATATGTCGGATACAATTCACTTACAACCTGCCATGTTGCATCATCATTGGTTTTTCTGGCTTCATTATGGTATTCTACCGTAAGTATTCTCAAAGCGGTTTCGGCAGTCTGTCTTGCACTTTCAAGGGTAACATCATCCTCTTTGTTTGCCTTAGCCCATTTTGCTTCCGGATCGGCATAGTTTTTTACAAGATTTATAATTTCGTTCCGGACCATATCCTGATCATTAAGCTTTTTATAAGACTCAACTATTTGCTTCTGCCACCTGGGAGCTTCCGGTCTTTCAGGAGCTTCTTCTATAAGCTTTCTGTATATAACAATGGCTTCCTGGCTCCTATCCTGCTCAAAGTATATTTCTGCCAATCTTCTTAAAACAGCGATAAAATATCTGGGTTCTTTGACAATAGTCTTAAAGTACCTTTCTGCATCCTCAACAGAGCCTGACTCGGCATAAGGTGCCACCATGTCGTTAAGGGC
>SLOD01000097.1 GCA_007132725.1 Candidatus Sumerlaeota bacterium | reverse complement strand
TTTTCACAATAATCAACTGCATCATACCAACTCATATAATCACTTGAAACATCCGACCAATTCAAGCCGGCATGGGAATGACAGAATTTATCACTGCAGCACGATCCCAGCACAATCGCAGAGAAAACAATAATCACAAAAATAATCTTCTTCATAACTTACTCCTTAAAAAAAATGATAAACCTGCCCTTTATAAAAGCTCTTGAAATATTCTGAATGTCTTTGAAAAAACTAAAGAATCGGTCTTGTCTTGTCTTGTCTTGTCTTGTCTTGTCTTGTCTTGTCTTGTCTTGTGAGAATCATCCCTTTAAAACAGGAAAAGCAAGCTTTATTTGAATTTTCTATCATTTTTTGTTCCAACAAGTTTCTCTTCAGTTTATATAAGATTGTTTATGAGTTGTCAAGAACCCATAACTTGACAAACATGTCGTTTGCATTATACTGCAAAGAGATGGGCAAAAATTGCCCTGTATTGCATTACGGAGCAAAGATATGAGATCTCAGGACCATTTTCCTAAAGCAGTCATATCAATGGATCCATTGACTCATACCCCTGACAAAGGTGTTAATCACATAAGAGCCATAGATTTCTTTTCTGAAAAAGTTTAATGTGTTTACACACTGTTCCCGAATTTTTTGACTCTATTTTAAAACTCTTCCACTTCAATATTTTCAAATTTTTTAGAATCTCCGTCAAATGATATTCCGACCATGAATTTTTGTCTGTTGTCAGCTTTATACGGGTCGGCATACCCTTTTTCTTTGATTTGGGCAATTGCTTCTTTTGCTGTCACAGGAGCCATCTTAAATTCAATGACATAAAGGTAATCATCTGTTTTTATTAAAGCATCAAGGCGACCTCTGTTTGTTGATATTTCTGCATCAATATAGAGTCCCACCATTTTTATTGTGAGAAAAACCAGAGAATGATAATATGCTTCTCTGTTTTTGATGAAGATTTCATTGGGAATTGAAGCAAAAAGAGAATTGATGTTATCCTGAAAGCTCTCCATGTCATTTTCTCTGAATGCCATTAAAAGATTTCTTGTTATGTTGCTCATTGAGGAGAGGTCTTTTCCTGATAATCCACTCAACAAATGACCTGTGAAAGAATCTCTAACTTCTTTGTTGGGATAATTTAAAATATAAAAACCGTACTCATCAACCCCTTTTATTGTCAGATAACCTGTCTGGAACATTAAGCTTTTTATGTCCATTTTTTTCAGTTCAAACTTGTCGAAAAATATTTCGTTAACTTTTATATTTTCAAGTTCTTTCGGATCAACTCCGTTATCTCTTATAAAATTTATCAAAAATGTCGGTGTACCCGTTGCAAACCAGTAGTTCTTAAACTCACCCGCTCCGAAAAAACTAAGAATTGAAAAAGGATTATGAACAAAGTCTTTTAGATTCCAAGTGTATCCGTCATACCAGAATTTCATTTTTTCAAAAAGCTCGTCTTCCGTTACCGCCAGTTTTTCTGTTGTTATTTTTATGTGTTCTGTAAATTCTTTTCTTATTTCTGCTTCAGTGAGTCCAACCAATGCTCCGTATTCAGGATGTGTTGTTATGTCGTTAAGATTATTCAGCTCTGAAAATATGCTCACTTTGGAAAATTTTGTAACTCCTGTGAGAATTACAAATTCTGTGTAGGGATCCATCGGTTTGATTATACCGTAGAAATCTCTTAAAATTTCTCTGTTTTCTTCAGCTTTATCAATATCTGTGAGATAATCAATTATCGGTTTGTCGTATTCATCTATCAGAATTACAACTTTTTCGCCCGTTTTTTCATTGAGTTTTGTGATAAGCTCACCAAAAACATTGCCAAGATTTTCTTTTAGAAGCTGCTCTTCATCTCTCAATTGGATTTCATATTTTGCAGCATTATCAAGAATTATTTTTATAACAGCGGCTCGCAACCCGATATCTTTAAACTTCCCTTTTGTAAAATCAATTCTTATAACGGGCCTTTTTTTCCATTCAATTTTGTCGTAAATGAATAATCCTTCAAACAGTTCCTGATTTCCTTCATATATTTCGTTAAGTGTTGAAATAAGAAGAGATTTCCCGAATCTTCGGGGTCTTGAAAGAAAATAATATTTCCCTTCAGTTATCAGCTTGTGAATAATTTCTGTTTTATCAATATAGACACAGTTTCTGCTTCTTAACTCCTTAAAATCCTGTATTCCTATCGGAAGCATCCTTTTCATACTTTCCTCCGCAAAACGGTGAGTGCATTGAAATTATATAGGAGAGGACAAGATTGTCAATCATCTTTGACAACAAATGATCTTTTGACATCTTTTATCTGTTTTCTCTTTTTATTTTTCCTATTGGTTGGCTTTTTTAGACTCCACTCCAAATTTTAATCAACTTTTTTGGATTCTACTCCAAAAACCAGAAATGTCAAGATTTGAGTCGGGCCGGGCAGATTAGAGGTTAAATATTGAAATAAAGTTCGTATTCATAGTTGACTCCTCAAATAACTTTTTTCAAAGGGATTATAACTTCAAAAGAGTTTAAGTCAAAAAGGTATGCAAAATTCTTGTGCTGCAATTTCCGGCATGTGCTTTCCATGACATTATTGAATCTTTCATTTTTTTGTTGATTTATATTGTTATAGAGATACAATATGCTGAATATTATCTTGTTGTGGAGATATGAATGGACGCAAAATTTAAAAAAGTCATCCTCGAAATGCAGGAATCAATCCTGAAAACACAAGGGGTTAAGAGATATTGCGAGGAAAGTGTTTACTCGGCAATGCGATCTAAGCCGGTAAAAATTATCACCGGATTCAGAAGAAGCGGGAAATCCTTCCTTGTGAAGCAGATTGCTCTGCGTCTGATAAATGAAGGTGTTTATAAATTTGAAAACATTCTCTACCTTAATTTTGAACATTACCGGCTCGGCGAAATTAATGATGCGGCGGATCTTGATAAAATCTTAACGCTTTTTCAAACCGAAATCGCAGACAACTCATCAAAAATGCTGCTCATATTCGACGAAATACAAAAAGTTGAAAGATGGGACCGATTTATCAGAACAGTTTATGAAATGAAAGGTGAAAACATTGAAATAATCCTGACGGGCTCTAATTCAGAACTTCTTTCAGCAGAGATCGGCTCAAACCTTGCAGGAAGATTTATTGAATTTAAACTGCTCCCCTTCAGCTTTAAGGAATTTCTTGAATACTCAGGAATTGAAATAAAAAATGAAACAGCTTTTTTAAGAAGACAGGATGAATTGCTAAGACTTTTCAATCAGTTTAGAACAACAGGCGGACTGCCTGAAACATTTACTATTTCAGATGAATTTGCACGGTTTTCATATATTCAGGGAATAATCAGCAAGGTAATTATTGACGATGTAATCCAGCGATTTAACATTAAGAGTCCTGATATTATTGAGAAAATGCTTTATTACCTCAATCTTAATGTAGGCAATATCGTCTCCTTCAGCCGACTTGAAAACTATATCAAAAGAACCGGCCATTCAATAAACAGCAACACTGTAATATCTTATGTTGGCTCTATCTTAAAAACATTCGCTCTTTTTGAAGTCCCTAAATTTGACTGGAAGCAGGGTAGGATTTTTGAAACATCAAAAAAATATTATTCAGTTGATACAGGAATCACAAATTCTTTTGACCACACAGTGAAAAATAATTCAAAACTTCTTGAAAACATTATTTTTCTTGAACTTTTAAGAAGACAGAACACAATTTATTTCGCATCCGCAAGAAAGGATAAAGAAATAGACTTCATCGCAAAAACACGCATGGAAAAAGGTTTTACCAAATATCAGGTGACAGAAAAACTGACTGATGAAAACAGAAAACGGGAGATATCATCGTTTCACACAGATGGCGGAAATCTGAGTTTATACCCCAACATTCTCCTTGTTCTGGACGGAGAAAACGAAACAGTAAGTAAAGGAGATATTACAGTACAAAAGAAAAACATCATAAAATGGCTTCTTGATCTTTAAATATTGAAATAAAGTTCGTATTCCTGCTTTTCTCTTACAAATCTAATTTCAAAACCTTCTCCCTCAACCTGAAACTGTCCGCTTTTTCAAAATGGGCTATATACGAATTTATTGTTTCCTGTTTTTTTTCCTGCGACTTAAATTCATTTTTTGATATTTTGCTTTCACAGTTTCCAATCACTCGTCTTCTTACCAATCGGTGAGTTTCATGCTGGACATATCCAAGAAAGTTTATTCCGCAGCTTATCGGGCGAAGTGAAAAATCGCTTTTCAGAGTCAATTTCAATTTTTCTTTAATAAATTCAGCTGTTTCACCGTGCCACTTTTCAAGCAGAAACTTGTTTTCATTCAAAATGATAAAATCGTCAACATATCGAATGTAATATTTTGATTTTAATTGATGTTTGACAAACTGGTCGAGTTCATTCAGATAAACATTCGCAAAAAACTGGCTTGTCAAATTGCCAATCGGCAGACCGAAGTTCCCGGCACAATTGAACAGACTTTTTTCGGGATTAAGCAACTTCCATTTTTCAATCGGAGAGCGCCGTTCATAATAAATTGCCGGATTATGAAACAAAACTGTTTTCAGCAGTTTGCGATAAGCATCAAAATCGGGGTTGCGATCAAATGATATGAAATTTAAGGGAATATTGAACTGCCTCATTAATCCTTTTTCCAGAATTTTGAACAGAATCTGCTTGTCAATTGACATGAAAAAGTTTTTCACATCAAGCTGGAGATAATAGGATCTTTTTCTTCGACCGAAAAGAAGGGGTCAGAAAGAAGGGGTCAGGATAGCATTTTTATATATTCTTATCCATTTCGCAACTTCTTTTCAATTTCTTCAACCAGTGTTTTCAACTCTTTATTCTGCCCGGTTTCTTTTTCAAATCTTCTGATTAGCTCCCCAGCCGAGTGTTGATTCATGCCCACAATTTCAGCTATTTCTGAAACTTTAAAGACAGTGTGTTTTTTCAAAAGATAAAGGTATGTTTTTCTGGCATAATTCCGATATGTTTTTTCTGTGAGTGTCTTTTCTTCAACATTCAGAACTTCAGCTATTGCCTGCCTCAATTTTTCGGGAGATATGCTTTTTATTTTGCGTACTTCTGACTGGCATTGGAAATCAATTTCATTTTCATTCAG
>SLOD01000058.1 GCA_007132725.1 Candidatus Sumerlaeota bacterium | reverse complement strand
GGAGTCAGTTGGACGACTTGCAGGTGGAATAGCCCATGATTTTAACAATATGCTTGGAGTTATTCTCGGTTATTCCGATTTTGCTCTTGAATCTCTTTCCCCTTCAGAATCTGCTTATGGCGATATTATTGAAATAAAAAAGGCGGCAACTCATTCTGCCGAATTGACAAAACAGTTACTTGCTTTTGCACGGAAACAGACTGTTTCTCCTGTTCTACTCGATCTTAATTCTTCCATTGAAAGTATGCTTAAAATGCTTAAAAGAGTTATCGGAGAAGATATTGACCTTGCCTGGATTCCTGGAAAAGATGTCTGGAAAGTTATGATGGATCCATCACAGCTTAATCAAATCCTTGTAAATTTATGCATAAATGCAAGAGATGCCATTTCAGGAATCGGGAAACTCACTATAGAAACGGACGTTGCCGTTTTTGATGAAGAGTACTGCTATGAACACTACGGTTTTATTCCGGGAGAATATGCCAAGCTTGTTGTCAGTGATGACGGTTGCGGAATAGACAAAGAATCGCTGGAATCTATCTTTGAACCTTTTTACACCACTAAAGCCAACAGCAAAGGAACCGGACTGGGGCTTGCAACTGTCTATGGTATTGTAAGGCAGAATGAAGGTTTTATCAATGTTTACAGTGAGCCGGAAAAGGGTTCTTCTTTCAGAATATATCTTAAAAAATCTGATGATGCTATTACTGTCGATAAAAAAAATGGAGAAGTTAACAACATCATAGGGAATGGGGAAAAAATACTTCTTGTTGAAGATGATCCTGTCATAAGACAAATGGTGGAAAAAATGCTTCTAAAACTTGGATACAGCGTAAAGTCTGTTGATAAAGTACAGGATGCTCAGGAATATGCTTTAAACTGTGATAGAATTGATCTTTTGATCACCGATGTTGTCATGCCCGAAATGAACGGGAAAGAGTTAAGTGACAACCTGAGCAGGATATGTACCGGATTGAAAACTCTTTTCATGTCAGGATATACTGCAAATGTAATTGCCCACAGAGGTGTGCTTGACGAAGGTGTTAACTTTATACAGAAACCTTTTTCCATAAAGGAGCTTGGTAAAAAAATAAGATTTGTTCTTAAAAACAAAGTTCCCACTTAGTTTAACTGTGTAACAGCTTTCCATTTCCGCCTTTTCATAATCTTGAATTAAAATTGATTAAATTGAGAGGCAAAACTATAATCGGTCAGTTTATTGGAGAGTATAGGTTTGCTTGACGAGAGGATTTTTACTTTTAATAAATATATGAATAAGGTTTTCGGGAAAAGAGTGTCCCGGATATCTTTTGATACAGGTATAACCTGTCCCTGGAACAAATGTGTTTTTTGTCGTCATGATAGCTTCGTTCCCGAAAACAGCATAGTAGTTTTTAATGAAGGTTGGAAGAAACAGTATGAAAAGACAAAAGATTTTCTGGAAAAAAGATATAGCACCAACCTTTTTGCAGCATACTTTCAAAATGGAACATCCACTTTCGGCTCTTTGAACCTGCTTTTTAAAATTTTTAGAGAAGCACTTTCTCTTGAGGGGATAGTTGCTTTGATAATTTCAACAAGACCCGATCATCTTGGAAAAGAAAAGATAGAAATGATAGTTGAAGCAGCTTCGGGAAAAACAGAAGAGGTTTGGATAGAGCTGGGGTTACAGTCAATACAGGATGAGTCACTCCGATGGCTTAAAAGGGGACATGATGCTGATTCCTATTTTAAAGCTCTCGACAGGATAAAAAAGTATGGAAACGGTGTCATTAAAGTTGCTCCCCACATAATACTCGGTATTCCCGGTGAAACGGTTGATGATATGGTAGAAACTGTTGTTGAGAGTGTCAACCATCCTGTGGTCAAAGGAGTGAAGTTCCATCATCTTCAGATACATAAGGGAACGGAACTGGAATCTCTTTATTTCAAGGAAAAGTTTAAGCTACTTGATGAAGAAAGCTATTTTTCTATTATTGGCAGAATAATCAGTTTGATACCTGAAGACATAGTGATAAGCAGACTTTTTACCACCAGTCCGGGGAATTATCTTGTAGCTCCGAAATGGAATAAAAATCTTCAATATATGCTTGAAAAACTTGATGACTGGCTTATAAAAAATAATATAGTACAAGGAAAAGGGAGGATTTAATGCTTGCCGGAAAACAAAAAAAGATGCTGAAAGGAAAAGCCCATTCCTTAAAACCTGTTGTTCAAATCGGGAAAAACGGTCTGACAGCTCAGGTTCTTGAGCAGATAAGCAATGCTCTTGACAGGCATGAACTTATAAAGATCAAACTTATAGATTTTAAAGATGAAAAAGAAGAAATTGCTTTTGAAACGGAAAAATCTCTGAAGTGTGATATATGCGGAATTATAGGTAATACGATAATTCTTTTCAGGCAGCACAAAGACCCCCCAAAGCGAAAAATTAAACTTTCTGATGAGGCAGGTGAATAAAGATGCTTGTTTCTGTTTTTATACCCTTTGTAAATGAAGAGAAAAACTTGCCTGAAGTTATTGAAAGGGTTGAAAAAGGCGGGAAAAGTGCGGGAGTGGACATAGAGCTGATAATGGTGGACGATGGATCTGATGACAACAGTTACTCGTCTGCAAAAATTGCTTCTGCAAACAAAGAATGGGTGAAGATATTCAGGCACCAGAGAAATCTTGGCTTAACAGAAGCAATGAAAACCGGCTTTAAAAAGTGTAAAGGAGAAATAATAATTTTTCTCCCATCCGATCTTCAGTCCCATCCTGATGAAGATATTCCTGCCCTTTTAAACGGGTTTGAAAAAGGTGTGGATGTTGTATGCGGCCGGAGAAAAAAAAGAAAAGAAGTTAAAATATTTTTATCCAGGATCTATAACGATATAAGCAACTTCCTTTTCGGTCTCAAATTGCATGATATGAACTGGATAAAAGCTTTTAGAAGAGATTGCCTTGATGATCTTGACCTTAGGAGTGATTGGCACCGTTTTATTGTTCAGATACTGCATGAAAAAGGTTATAAAGTCAAAGAGGTTCCTGTTAAATGGCATCCGAGGAAGAGCGGAAAAAGTCACTTCGGATTTAAACGGATACCCATTTCTTTTCTTGATTCGATTGCTGTGAAGTTTGTTCTTACTTTTACAAGAGCTCCCATGAGAATTTTCGGTTCAATGGGAATTTTCCAGTTGTTTATTTCATTCACGATAACCGGGTGGCTACTTTACGCCACATTTGTCCTTGGAGAGCCTTCCTTCCGGACAAGGCCTCTTATGTATTTCATTGTTGCTCTTTTTCTGTCAGGATTGATATTTCTATTCATGGGTTTTCTGGCGGAACTTATTGTAGGGTTGAGAGATGAAATAAAAAAAATGAAGGAGTAGAGCTATGAAAAAACTTTCTGTGTTAATTGCTTTTATACTGCTGATAGCAGTTATTCCTCCATTTATTCATGTAAGAGGTCATCTTATTGAAAATGAAAGACCGATAGTTGAAACAATTGATACTTATCCCGAACCTGATTTTGCCAAAGTTCTCTATCTGGGATTCAACGCTTTTATGGCAAATATAATTTTCATCAGGGCGGCCTATTATTTTGGAACTCATTATGTTACAACAAGAACATATCCCTTACTTGAACAAATGATCCGTGTCGTAATGGCCCTTAATCCCGATCTTGAATACCCCATTCCCTTTGCCCAATCTGCAATATCTTCCATGAGGACTCCTGAGGCAATTGAATCGGCAAACTCTCTCCTGAGGTTGGGGCACGAACTGTTTCCTGATAACTACTATTATATTTTTGATCAGGGTTATAACTATTATATGTATCTTGGGGATATGGAAAAGGCCTATCCGCTTATGTATCAGGGTGCAAGAATGGAAGGCGCTCCCGAGCAGCTTTTCTGGCTGGTTTCAAGAGTTGCAACAATGGGAGGTGGTTACAGACTGGGGTACGAGTACACCAGAGCAAAGCTTGAAAGTGTAAAAGATGAGCATTTAAAAGATTTCTTTGAAACAGAGCTGCAGCATTATTCAAATCTTCTATTTCTTACAGAAGCTGTTCAGAAATATATGGATAAAACCGGAGAGTCTCCGGATAGAAAATTGGAAAAGCTTGTGGATGCAGGAATTATAGACGAGATCCCGGAAGATGTTTTCGGTGGATATTATTACTATGATTCAGAAAACGGTATGGTAAAGACCATAACCGAAGGAGACAGAGGATACAGAGAAATTCAGGAACGGAAAAGAAAAGAGGAGGAGGAAAGGAAACTCAAAGAAGCTGAAAAAGAGCCTGAAAATGAAGTTCCGGAAGATAATAATGAAGATTCAGAATAATAATCGTTTTTTTAATTCGGATAGTGTTGACTTTTTTCCAGGATGATTATATCTTTTAAGCGATGAAAATTGAGATTGAATATAAAACATTTGTTTTACAGACTTTACTGAACACATTTTTGGAGGTGTACGATGTCAATTAAAGGTACAAAAACAGAACAGAATTTACTTAAATCATTTGCCGGTGAGTCTCAAGCGAGAATGAGATACACTTATTTTGCTAAACAGGCAAAAAAAGAGGGGTATGAAAAAGTGAGGGTAATCTTTGAAGAAACTGCCAATCAGGAGAAAGAACATGCAAAAAGAATGTTCAAGTTCCTTGAAGGTGGAATGGTCGAGATCACGGCAATGTATCCTGCCGGAAAAATTGGAACAACCATTGAAAACCTTAAAGAAGCCGCAGGTGGCGAAAACGAAGAGTGGACAGAACTCTATCCCGAATTTGCAAAAATTGCCGATGAAGAAGGTTTCAAAGATGTTGCAAATATGTACAGAATGATATCAAATGCTGAAAAACACCACGAAAAAAGATACAGAGCTCTCCTTGAAGAGATCGAAATGGGTGAAGCTTTCTGCAAAGAAACACCTGTTGAGTGGCGTTGTCTTAACTGCGGATACATTCATAATGGCAAAGGTGCCCCGGAAAAGTGTCCCGCATGTGAGCATCCACAGGCATACTTTGAAGTAAACAATACCAACTGGTAAGGAGATCACAATGACTAAAACCATAATGCTTATAATGGTAGGCAAAAGAAGGGAAACCGCTGTTGAAGTACAAAAACTTCTTACAGAGTATGGGTGCTCAATAAAAACGAGACTCGGTCTTCACTCCGCCGCCGGGGACCAGTGTACAGAAGAGGGGCTCATAATTCTTGAACTTGCCGGTGATCCCGAAAAACATGATGAGCTTTACACCAAACTTACAGGGCTTAAATGCCTTAATGTAAAGATGGAGCGGATGGAAATAAACAACTGCGGCTAAGGAGGAAAAAATGACAAAAAGATCACAGGTTTGGAAATGTGATATATGTGGCAATATTGTTGAAGTTCTTCATCAGGGAATGGATGCACTTGTATGTTGCGGAGAGCCTATGAAGCTGATGGAAGAACAGAATGCAGATAGTTCAGTTGAAAAGCATGTTCCTGTTATCGAAGCTACTGATAAAGGGATAAAAGTAACTGTAGGTTCAACACTTCACCCAATGGTTGACAACCACTATATTGAATGGATCGAGGTTATTAACGGTGACTATATCCAGAGAAAATATCTTAATCCGGGTGATGAGCCTGTCGTTGAATTCTATGTTCCTTACAGTGAAAAACTTATTGCAAGGGAATATTGCAACATTCATGGAAACTGGACAACAAAAAAGTAGGAGGTCATAATGCTTAGTAAAAAAGTTGAAAAAATGATAAATGATCAGATGAATTTTGAAATTTACTCAGGTTACATTTATCTGGCTATGGGTGCATATATGGATAGCCTCGATCTGCCGGGATTTGCAAACTGGATGAAGGTTCAGTGGCAGGAAGAGTTTTTTCATGCACAGAAAATGTATAACTACCTTCTTGAAAGAGGCGGTCGTCCCGTACTTACTCAAGTTCCCGCACCTCCTAAAGATTGGAAAAGTGTAAAAGCGGCTTTTGAACATGCTCTTGAGCATGAGCAGATAGTGACAGGGAGAATAAATGATATAATGAATGCCGCAATAAAAGAAAACGATCATGCGACACGCTCTTTCCTGAACTGGTATGTTGATGAGCAGGTAGAGGAAGAGGCAAGTGTTGATGCTATCATTAAAAAACTTAAACTGATGAAAGAATCGGGACACGGAATGTACATGCTTGACAAAGAACTTGGCAGTAGAACATTTACAGCTCCTGCAGAGTAACAAGAGGTTGAAATGACTCAAAGATTGAAAGCAGTTAAAATTACCGACACTGTTTACTGGGTGGGTGCAATTGACTGGAATGTCCGTTATTTCCATGGATATTCCACACATCGCGGAACTACATACAATGCCTACCTTATTCTTGCTGATAAAGTGACTCTCATTGATACTGTGAAAAAAGGTTTTGAAGATGAACTTATGGAAAGGATCGCTTCAGTAGTTGATCCTGAAAAAATTGATTATGTTGTTTCCAATCATTCGGAACCCGATCACAGTGGAACTTTGAAGGAAGTTTGTGCTCTGGTTAAACCACAGAAGGTTTTTGCTTCAAAAATGGGTGTTAAAGCTCTTGAACAACACTTCGGTGATTTGGGAGCGGAACTTGTAGAGGTTGAAAACGGAGGAGAGCTTTCTCTTGGTAACAAAACTTTGAAGTTCATGGAAACAAGAATGATACACTGGCCGGACAGCATGTTCAGCTATCTCGTTGAAGAAAAAGTTCTTTTCAGTCAGGATGCGTTTGGGATGCATCTTGCCACTTCCGAGAGGTTTGACGATCAGCTCCCCTGGAGCCTGCTCCTTAGAATGTCGGAAGATTACTATGCCAATATCATTACTCTTTATTCTAAATTTGTAGCTTCTCTTTTAGAAAAGGTTGCTTCTTCCGGACTTGAATTTGATATTGTCGCTCCGGATCATGGTCCGATATGGCGAAGCGGGTCACAATTTCAAAAGATGTTTGAAATGTATAAAAGATGGTCGGCAAGAAAGACCTCTTTGAAAGCGGTTATTGTTTATGACACTATGTGGAAAGCCACTGAAAAAATGGCTCAGTACATTGAAGACGGAGTTGTTAGCACCGGTGTTTCAGTTAAAAGGATGTCCCTTAACTCTTCAAACAGAAGTGATGTTGCTTCTGAAATGCTTGAAGCTTCAGCGATAATTGTGGGAACTCCTACTTTGAACAACGATCTTTTTCCATCTGTAGCAGATGCCCTTACTTATGTTAAAGGACTTAAGTTTAAAACACCTTTTGCCGGGGCTTTCGGTTCTCACGGATGGAGTGGAGAAGGTGTCCCTAAGGTTATAAAATATCTTGAAGAAATGGGATGCGATGTTGTCGGAGAGGTCAAAGCAAAGTATTCGCCGACAGAAGAAGTGAAGGAAAGATGTTACGAACTCGGTGTTGAGATAGGAAAAAAGATTATTAACACAATTAATTAGAGAGGATTCCATGAAAAAGTATGTATGTGATGTATGCGGTTATGTTTATGACCCGGGTGTTGGCGATCCTGATGGTGGAATAGCTCCCGGAACTTCATTTGATGATCTTCCTGAAGACTGGCTGTGTCCCGTCTGCGGAGTTGGCAAGGACAGTTTTTCCGAAGAATAATACAAATATCCCAAAACCCTTTACATATTAATTTTTGAGAGTTAAATTATATCGTATAATTTGTTTTTATGAGGTAGCATAATGGACACAGGTTTTATCGATCATAAAAAGATATATGATTACCTTGATAACACTAAGCCTCCGGACACAAAGGAGGTAAATGATATCCTTGAGCGAGCTAAAGAGCTTAAAGGAATAAGTTTTGAGGAGTCGGAAAGGCTTCTGGTAGTGGAAGACAGGGATCATCTTGAAAGTATTTTCGAAACTGCCAACTATATTAAAGAAGAGATATATGGAAAGCGTCTGGTCCTTTTTGCTCCACTTTATGTTTCCAACCTCTGTAATAATGAGTGCCTTTACTGTGCTTTCAGAAAAACAAATACGATGATCCCCAGAAGGACTCTCACCCAGGAAGAGATCAAAAGGGAAGTGGAAGCACTTGTCAGTCAAGGACACAAACGGATACTGCTTGTCAGTGGAGAAGGTTTGGGGAAAAGTGTGCTGGACTATACTGTTAAAACTATAGAGACCATATATTCCGTAAAAGTGGGGAAAGGATCTATAAAAAGAATAAATGTAAACATTGCAGCTCTGGATGTCGAAGGGTATAAAAAGCTCAAGGAAGCAAAGATAGGAACATACCAGCTTTTTCAGGAAACATATAACTACAAAACATACAAAGAAATGCACAGGTCAGGTCCTAAATCTGACTATCTTTATCATCTAACTGCAATGGACAGGGCTATGGAAGCAGGAATTGACGATGTAGGAGTGGGAATACTTTTTGGTCTGGAGGACTACCGTTTTGAGATTATGGCGCTGCTCCAGCATATCGATCATCTCGAAAATAAATTCGGGATAGGTGTTCATACTATTTCCGTTCCAAGAATAGAACCTGCAACAGGTTCTGATGTATCTTTGCATCCACCATACAATGTTGATGATCTTTCTTTTAAAAAAATACTGGCGATATTGAGGATAACAGTTCCTTATACAGGAATGATCCTTTCAACGAGAGAAAGTGCTAAAATGAGAAAAGAAGCCCTGTCAATGGGTATATCCCAGATAAGTGCGGGATCTAAAACAAGCCCCGGCGGATATAGTGAGCAAAAAGCACTTGAGCAGTTCAGTCTTGGAGATCACAGATCCCTTGATGAAGTTATTCTTGATATTGCTTCTATGGGTTACGTCCCCAGTTTTTGTACCGGATGTTACCGTCTTGGAAGAACAGGAAACGACTTTATGGATCTTGCTAAGCCGGGACTCATTAAACATTACTGTCTCCCTAATGCTCTGACCTCGTTTGCGGAATATCTTGTAAATTACGGTTCCCTGCAGACACAGAATGTCGGGTGGGAGTTGATAGGGAAAATGTTGGAAACTATCCCTGGAGAAAGCATAAGGAACAAGACCGGACATAATTTAGAAATGATAAGACAGGGAGCTACGGATCTTTACTTGTAAGGTGTATTTTTTGAAGAAAACAGTTTCCACAGCAATAATTTTTTCATTTGTTTTTATTTCTATGACAACTTTTTTCCCACTATATGGAAGCAATGGAAAAGATGTTGAAGATGAGGTGAGTGAAGACAGGAAAGTTATACTTCCTGAAGTAACTGACAAAAGAATAAAAGGTTACAGGGATGATTATGAAAAGGTGAGATCGGACAGAGTTAAAATGAGAGGCAGAAGATTTAAACATGAAAAAAAGTCTTCAAAAGAAGAGAGAGAAGTTGAAGATAAGGTTGTCGTTGAAGAAAAAAAAGAAAAGCCTCTTGAAGAATGTGAAAGATCAGAAGATGAAAAGCTTGCTCCGGGATATTATGGTGACCTGAAAAACGGGTTGAAGGAAGGCAGAGGTACTTTTGTTTTTGAAAATGGAGATATTTATAAAGGGAACTGGAAAAAAGGGCAAAAATCGGGACACGGAATATACCTGTATGCAGATGGGACAAAATACAATGGCATGTGGGATAATGATATGATGAACGGTCAGGGTTCCCTTATTTTTACAGATGGAAGCTCTTATTATGGAGAGTTTTTAAATGGCTCTATTACCGGCACAGGAACTTTCAGTTATAAGGACGGAGCTGTATATGACGGGGAATGGAGCAATGGTATGTGGCATGGAAAAGGTCGCTTTATACTTCCTGACGGAAGAGAACTCAATGCTGTCTTTGCAAATCATAAAATAATAAAACTGATCAATGGAAATGATGAGGGAAAAAAAGAAGAAGAGTGTAATGATGGAGATATTGTCTGTCCCGTGGTGTTTTGATAAATACAAGTTAATTTAAAATGGAGATATGAATGTCTTTGACAGAAAAATTAAAGTTGTTAAGAAAAAAACTGCATGAGAATCCGGAGCTTTCTTTTAAGGAGCATAAAACATCCGGCATTATAAAAGATTTTGTAAAAGATGTTGCCGGAGAAAACAGTGCTTTTAAAACCTATGAACCTTTTTTAACATCCGTTGTTGTTGAGTATAGAGGTGGTTCAACAAAAGACCCTTTTTATATTTTCAGAGCCGATATGGATGGCCTGCCTGTAACAGAAAGCAGTTCAAATGAATATGTTTCTAAAAATGATGGGGTGATGCATGCCTGCGGTCATGATATTCACATGACTATACTTTGCGGACTTATTGCCGAAGTTGCTATGAAGACTCCTGAAAAAAATATACTCTTTGTCTTTCAACCGGGGGAGGAAGGAGCCGGGGGTGCAAAAAAAATGATAGAGACAGGCTTTTTTGACAAATATAATGTGATTTCTGCATTTGCCCTGCATGTTACCGACAACCATGAGTTAGGAGAAGTTGCATCTAATGGTGGTATCCTTTTTGCTATTCCAAAAGAGGTGGATATTGTATTTAAAGGGAATTCAGGGCATGCCGCCTATCCTGAAAAAGGGAGCGATGCTCTTGCCGCGGCAGCTTCTTTCCTTACAAATATTGAGCATAAAATAAGAAAGGTTCTTAATCCTTCTGAAACATTTCTTATCCATTTCGGTAAAATTTCAGGAGGAAAGGCACGGAATATAATTGCTGACGAAGTAAAAATTGAAGGGACTTTGAGAGCTTTTGACAGGAAAATAATGAATACGGGCTCAGAAGAAGTAAAAAATACTGCTCTAAGCTGTGGAGCAGTATTCGGCTGCAAAACAGAAGTAAATGTACTTGGAGAATATCTTGAAGTTAGAAATACCCCGGAACTTTTTGATGTGCTTAAAAAAGTATGTTCAAATCTCAGTGTAAGGTGTATAGATAAAAAGGCGGAGCTTGTGGGTGAAGACTTCTGTTATTTTACCGATCGTTACCCGGGACTGCTTTTCTGGATAGGTACAAGAGAGCCGGGGAAAAAAGCGGAACAACTCCATTCTCCGACTTTTTTTCCGCCGGATAAAGTGGTTGAGAGTGGTGTGAAAATTTTATTTTACCTCCTGATGTCACAGTAAGTTTTTTTTGACATAAAAAAATTTATCAGGTACTTTGAAAAGGTTTCTTACAACAACCTTTCTTGGAGGGATATCATGAGTTCTTCAGGTATAATCAAAATCATTATTATCGGCCTTATACTTTATTGCGGCTGGTGTGTTGCCCGTCCTTTCATAGATAAATATCAAATAACTAAAGTAGTTGAAAACATTGCTCAGTATGCAACTCTTAATGCTGTAGAGAGAACAGAAAAAGAGTATGTAAGGAGAATTATCAAGTGGACAGAAAGAGGAATTAATCTCAATAATATCAAAATAGAGAAAGATCCTTACAGTGATACGGCTAAAGTGACCTTGAAGTATAAAGACAGTATAGAAATATTCGGATATGTCATAAAAGAGTACGAGTTTGTTATTGAAAAAAGAGCAGCGAAAGTTGATAAGATCATTTAGTGTGGAAAAGTTTTGTGAAATAAAAAAAACAGATAAAACGGAAAAATGAATCTTTTAATAAAAAATGGAACACTCATAGACCCTGTTTTAAAAAAAGGAAGAAAAGCTTCTGTTTTGATCGAAGGGGGAAGAATAGTAAAAATAAAAGAGGGAGAACTTCAAAGCGATTATGAAACAATTAATGCTGATGGCAAAATTGTTTCTCCCGGATTTATTGATATACATGTTCATTTTAGAGATCCCGGTTATGAACACAAAGAAGATATCCATTCAGGTTTGCAGGCAGCAGCGGCAGGCGGGTATACTTCTGTCTGTACCATGCCCAACACCGATCCTGTTGCCGATAACGTTGATACTGTAAACTATGTGACAGAAAAAGCTTCTTCGGGTAATGGAGTTAAACTTTATCCTGTTTCTGCCGCCACTATGGGATTGAAAGGAAAAGTACTGGCTCCCTTGGAGGAGCTGAAATCTGCCGGGGTTGTTGCCTTCAGTGATGATGGAAGACCTTTGGAAAATACAGCTCTTCTTAAAAGGTCTATGGAGTATGGTTCGAAACTTGGTTTAAAATATATCTCACACAGTGAAGATCTCTATCTTTCCGAAGGTGCCCAGATGAACGATAGTGTTCACGCAACTGCTTTAGGAGTGACCGGGGTTCCTGTTGTCGGGGAAGCTTCCCAGATAGCAAGAGACTGTATGATGGCGGAATATCTTGATGTTCCTATACACATTGCTCATGTCAGCACAGCAATGTCTGTTGATATTATTCAATATTTTAAAGAAAGAGGGGTTAAAGTTACAGCCGAGACAGCACCTCATTATCTTACATTGACAGATGAATCAGTCAAAAATTTCAATTCTGATGCTAAAATGAACCCGCCTCTCAGAGGGGAAAAGGACAGGCTGGCACTGATCAGAGGAGTGAAAGCCGGCATAATAGATTGTATATCAACTGACCATGCTCCTCACCATGAAAAAGAAAAAGAAGTTGATCTTAAATATGCTCCATTCGGGATAATAGGTCTTGAAACAGCGTTTCCTGTAGTTATGAAGTTGTTCCATGGAGGAATTTTATCAATAGAAAGGATTGTTGAACTTTTTACAAACGGATACTCAATTATGGGAATAGAAGGAGGGGCTATTGCAGAGGGATCTCTTGCCGATCTTACGATCTTTGATCCTGATTATGAATGGACCATTGATAAAAAGAAATTTTTTTCAAAATCAAGGAATACTCCTTTTCATGGATTAAATGTAAAGGGGGCTGTTTTATATACTGTTGTTAATGGTAAAGTTGTTTTTCGAGGGAATTGTGATGTCTGCAGTTAAAACAAAAGTCTACTCCTCTTTTGACGGGGTTGAAGCGGAAATGCTTCATGAGTTTAAAAAAGAAGCTTTTTATTTTACGGGAGAAGAATTAAGCAATTTTAACTTCTGGCAACAGTTTTTAAACCTGTTTTTTATTTATCATTACGATACAGGAAATGGAGAAACTCCGGCAGTTAAAAGAAACCTTGAACCTGCTGAAATAAAGCTGTTTGTTCCTTCTGTTTTTTCAAAGATAAAGGGAGAGGATTTTTTTTCGGCTGATAAGATGATCCTTGCCGAGGATGAAGAGAACACCTTTACATGGTATAAAGAAAAAGACTGTATTTTATCTTTTTTCCATGATAGGGAAGACGGTTTCCATTTTGTGGAAAGTCAGTCTGCTTTGCTTATTTCTAAAAAGCACACAGGTTTTTTTAAAAAGTTGAAAAATGCTCTTTATGAACAAAATATGTTCGTATCAAAATCTTATCTTTTGTTTCTTTTATCTCTTTTGCTTATTAAAAAGGAGAGGTTTTCAAGTTCTAAACTTTATGATCCTTTCCAGTTTGAAGAGATAGAGAAACTTCATCTTTACTATGAAAACAAATTTGCTAAATGTATTATCTGAGCCAGAACTGGAAAAGCTTGTTTCCAGAGCTCTGAAACTGTTTGAACAAGGCCTGTGCTGTCCGGTAATGTGTCAAGCCCCGCGTGGAAGCCGTCCCTGCGGTGCTCCGGAAGAAGGGATAAAAGTTGCAAGTTTTGCAATTCATGATGGAGAAGAGCCGCCTGTAAGTGGTTGGAATGGTGCCGGAAATATATTTTTTTCAGGTTGCAGTGCAAAATGTCTTTTCTGTCAGAACTGGCCGATCAGCCACAATAATAATGGTAAAATATACAACAGTGGCGAATTCAGTGAAAAAATAAAAAAACTTATTGACAAGAAAGTTCATAATATCAACTTTGTTACAGGAGATCACTTCCTGGGCAAGGTTATAGAGTCTTTGTGGAAAGTAAGAGAGGCTGTTAATTTGCCTCTTATTTACAACTGTAGTGGCTGCCATAATCATGAATTGTTTGAAATACTTCTTAAAACAATGGATATTTTTCTTTTTGATGTGAAATACTGTGATAATACGCTCTCATCAAAATACAGTAATATACAAAACTATACGGAATACAATCTCAAATGTCTGGAGATGCTTCTTGAAGCAGACATTCCCTGGATAGAGGATGATCTCGGGTTGTTGAAAAGAGGAGTCATTATCAGACACCTTGTGCTTCCTGATCACATAGATAACTCTTTGCAGGTAATAGAACTTCTTAATGATTTCAAAAAAAGGGGGCTTAACTTCAAGCTCAGTCTAATGAGCCAGTATTTCCCGGCACATAAAGCTCTCGATATAGAAGTTCTGAATACAAAGGTGGCTTCAGCTCAATACAGAAAAATAGCTGAAGCAGTTGAATTTTATGAGATCGAGGGATGGACTCAGTCTCTTTAGGAAAAGCTTTTTGCTAAAACAACAGTTTAATGTATAATCTGAAATTGTTTTTTTTGGAGGGTATAAAGCATGACGATTGATATTTTTTATTTCTCAGGTACCGGAAATTGTCTGATAACGGCTAAAAAGATAGCGGAAAATACAGGGGGCAGACTGAAGTCCATTGCTGTGGCTGTAAGAGATGTCAAGGTTGAAACGGATGCTCAAAAGATAGTCATAGTTTTTCCTGTCTATGCATGGGGTCCTCCTGTTGTTGTAAGACGGTTTGCAAGAAAAATCAATGATGTAAAAAACAAGAAGGTTTATGTTGTTACCACTTTCGGTGGATTTGCCGGTGCTACAGAAGATTTCATAAAGAAAGATATTGAAAAAAGGGGGGGAGAAATTACCGCAGGTCTTGGTGTTAGGATGCCGGGCAACTGTATAACTCTGTATGGGGCTTGGCCGGAGGAAAAGCAGAAAAAGTTTTTTGAAAGGTTTGAAGAGAGAATAAAGGTTGTTTCTGATTATATTGCACAAGGTAAAGAAGGTTTGCATGAAAAAAGCAATTTTCTTATGAATTTTCTATTTTCGGGACTTATATACAAAGGTTTTCTGATGGGACTTCCCGGCATGGATAAGAAGTTTTTTGCAACGGAAAAATGTACCGGCTGTGGTGTGTGCAGAAAAATTTGTCCTGTAGAAAACATTGAGCTTTTAGGTGGAAAACCACAGTGGATGGGTAGCTGTGAACAATGTATGGCCTGTATTCAGTGGTGTCCTGAAGAAGCGATACAGCACGGAAAAAAGACAGTCAAAAGAAAAAGATATCGTTACCCTGAAATAACACTTGATGATATGTTGGAGCAATCGGGAAATAAAGGAGGTTAAGTTATGAAAGGAATTTATTTACTTATTTGTATTTCAATAGTTTTTACGGTTTTTTCATGTGAAAACCGGACATCTTTAAAAGATGTAGCAGACAAAGACATTACTGAAAACGAAGATAAGGAGATTTCAGAACCTGATACAGAGACCCCTGATGGTGAAACAGGTGACATGGAGACATCTGATAAGGATGCTCCGTTTCCCGACACGGAATATCCTGATGAAATGGCTGATTATGAAGCTGAAGATGTTGATCATATATCTCCGGACGATGATGTTCCTGTCAGTTGTAACTTCAATGACCAGTGTCCCGGAGACCAATATTACTGTGAAAAAGAGGAAGACGATTGTGAAGGCGAGGGGATGTGTGTTTTAAGGCCGACTGGTTGTGATGATATATATGAACCTGTTTGTGGCTGTGACGGGAATACTCATGGCAATAAATGCTATGCAAATGCTGAAGGAGTAAATATTTTTTACCCGCTACCTTGCATTGAAGGGGAAGAAACAGCAACCTTAAAATACGACTATGAGTGGAGTCCAGTTAATGAAAAGATTACTGGAAAAATAGAATTCAGTTTTAAAACTTTTGATTGGACACATCTTTTTGAATTTCCTTCACAACCTGAACGGGTAAATGTTGACAGTACATATTCAAGAATCACTCTTTTCTATGGTTCCTTAAACGGAATGTCAATTCACCTTTCATTCCTTTTTCAGAGAGAACCCTTTAAACTGCCCTATGATGTGGTGTTTGCTGCCACCGGAGATAATACAGCCGAACTTAGGGCACAGAACGGAACAGTTATCGGACATCTTACAGGAACAGCGGAGGTTACAAGATACGAAGCCCGCATCACCGGTGGAATGAATATTCTGACAATAGAGGCAAGTGATCTGGGTTTTGAGTGATAAATATATAGATGTTAACCCGCTTAAGTGGAAGGATGACGAATAGAATTCCTTTAATGATATTCCAAAATAATGGAGAGTTTAAGATGAAAAAAAGAAGTGAGATGGATCCCAAATTCATGTGGAAACCGCAACACATTTATGAATCTGAGGAGGCTGTTCAGGAAGATTTTCTGATAGTTGGAACAGCATCGGGTGAGTTGTCAAAATTTGCAGGCAGATTGAATGAAAAGGAGGCTCTTCTTGAGGCTTTAAAGATGTCAAGTGATGCGATGAGGCGGATAATGAAACTTGGGAGTTACGCCCACAGGAACCGCGATGTTGATATGGCACAAGGTAAGTGGCAGGAACTTTCAGGAATGGTGGAATCTGTTCAGACAGGTCTTGCCGCCGCAACTTCATATATGGAGCCGGAACTTCTTTCATGCAGCACTGAACTTCTCAAAGGTTTCAGGGATGATCCCGATTTTGAGGTTTATTCGAGATATTTCGATGCTCTTTTAAGAAATAAGCCCCACACTTTATCTGACAAGGAAGAGATGATCCTTGCTCAGTTCAGCGGTATTTCAATGGCGGAATATGAAACTTACAGCACTTTTGCTTCAACAGATATGAAGTTCCCGAAAATTGAAATAAACGGGGAGCTTGTTGAAGTAAATATGCCAACTTATGCAAAATACCGTCAGGATGATGACAGGGATATAAGAAGAAGGGTTTTTGATGCTTTCTGGAGCACTTACGACGGATATAAAAATTCGATAGCGAAAATGCTTCATTACCAGATAAAATACTATACAACTGTTACAAGGATAAGAAAATATGATGATGCACTTGAAGCTGAAATGAAAGGGAATGAGCTTCCTTATGATTTCTTTTATACCCTCAGAGACAACATAAGGTCAATACTTCCTGCACTTCATGAATACCTTGCTCTTAAAAAAGAGGTACTCAACATTCCCGATCAGGGGTACCACGATGTTTATGCAAAAATGGTGAGTGGGGGAGCAGGGAGAAAGTATGAATTTAATGAATCTGTGAAGCTTATAAATGAAGCAATGAGTGTGATGACCGAAGAATACCGCAATGTGCTTGCACAGAGTATGAAGCCTGAAAACGGGTGGATAGATGTTTATCCCAGTCAGGGAAAAAGGAGTGGTGCATATATGTCGGGTGAAGCTTATGATACCCATCCTTTTGTTCTGTTAAATCATATAGATGATTATAATTCCGCTTCAACTTTCGCTCACGAAATGGGGCATGCGATACACTCATATTATTCTAACAGGTATCAGCCTTTTGAAAAATCGCAATATACTATTTTTGTTGCTGAAGTTGCAAGCACATTCAATGAGATCTTGATGATAAACCGTTTGCTTGAAACAACTCAAGACAAAGAAGAAAAGAAGTTCCTTCTCAACCATTTCATAGAAAAGATAAGATCAACTGTTTTCAGACAGATGCAGTTTGCTGAATTTGAAGATGAAATTTATAAAAAAGTTGAAAGGGGAGAGACGCTTACACCTGATTTCCTTAGCCACATATATGGAGAAACTTTAAGTAGATACTACGGTGAAGAATATGGGCTTATGACAATAGATGAACTTTACAAAAATGAGTGGGCTTTTGTTCCCCATTTTTACTACAACTACTATGTTTATAAGTATGTTGTCGGATTTATCGGAGCCTTGTCTCTTGCTGAAAGTGTGAGAACAGGACTTGTTTCACCACAGCAGTATATTGATGGATTTTTAAAAGCCGGCAGCTCAAAACCGCCAATTGAGATCCTTAAAGATGCCGGTGTTGACATGACATCTCTACAACCCTATAAACTCATCGAAAAAGTATTTGTTGATAAATTAAAAGAGCTGAAAAGTTTGCTGTAACAGAGCTTTTAAAATTAATTTTCACCATTATTGTCATGAAAAGCGAGTTTCTAAAATAAATTCT
>SLOD01000156.1 GCA_007132725.1 Candidatus Sumerlaeota bacterium | reverse complement strand
GTATCTTCAGTCTGACCTGATACACCTTCAGGTGGGTCGGCGGCAATTGTTGTTGCAGATTTTACAAATTCAGCAACACTGATATCGTTACAGTAATCTTCTGCCATTTTGCCTACGCTGACATCCATATCTATAAATGTAATAAGGTCAATTATAGCATCGGTGATCTGGTCGGTCATGCCTGATCCGTCCTGATTAGGAACCTGAGTGTTGAAGTGGTTTCCATTCGCATCCACAGATCCTGTCATTTTTGCAAGCCACTCATAGTCTTCTTCAACTTCATAAATAGGATCGGGGTTGTCTCTGTAAGGCCAACCGGAATCTATACCTATGAATTTGGCTCCTATACCGTTCAAAGCTGCCAGAGCCATATTCCTGTTTATTTCAGGTGATCCATAATCCCACATACATTCGGCATAGTTTGGTGGTTCGTGAGTGAAAGGAATACAGTCCATAAACTTCTCATCGCTTATCATGATGTATATCGGCATTGATTTAGCTCTGAAACAGGCTCCCCCGACAGTTCCAAGCTGACCCTCACAGGTTTCTCTGGGGATATTGTATTGAGCTGGAGCTAACCAATTTTGATCACATCCTCCCATAAAAGGTGGAAGACAGTTTTTCAATGTAGAAAAGAACTCTTCTCCAGTTGCTGAAAGATAGAGGGCAGGAATACCCATTTCATCTCCCTGGTTGCCTCTCAGTTTGTCTATAGCGTCATGAACAAGTTCGTAATCGTAGGTTATATGCTGATACACTTCATAGGGATTCCCCCAGCCGAACATGACAAGACCGTATGCGGCAAAATTAGGATTGTCACTGAAATAATCTGCTATTTTGTCAACGATATTTGTTTTTGCTTCCGCTTTCAGTTTACTGATCTGAGGTCCCATCGAACCTGAGTCATCAAAAACGATGACAACATCAATTGCTTCAACTCGTGTACTGAATGTGAGAGTCCTTGTTACATCAGCAGGTGCCATATATGGGAGAACAACATAAAAAATTCCTGGAGGAATTGTGCAGTCAGGATCGGTAGGATCTGACCCATAAGCAATTTCTGCAAGGTCATCACTTCCGTCACCATCAGTATCAGCAAGATACGGGCATGTCACATATCCATACTTTCCGTTTCTTTCATCGGCATCACTTATTCCGTCAAGATCGCTGTCAAGATGGAGGTAATCAGGTATTCCGTCACCGCTTGTATCTCTGCATCCCACTTCAGGATCGAATGGGGGAACACAGTAAGGATAATCATCCGGTATGCCGTGAGCTTCATCATTTATACACTCCATACCTTCCCATTGCAACGGCTCACAGGTATCGTAGTTGAGCGGAGGACACTCCTCATAGTCAGGGATACCGTCTCCGTCACTGTCTGTATCAAGGTAGTCAGGGATTCCGTTTCCGCTGGTGTCTCTACACGGACATTCAGGACATTCATACCAGTTCGGGATACCGTCACCGTCATCATCACCGTTTTTCCACTCTTCGGATTCCCACTTTTCTCTTGTCAGATTAGGACCGCACATTTCCCCGCTTGGTTCACCGGTATTGCCGGAATCGCCTGAGTTGCCTGTGTTTCCGGTATTTCCGGTATCTCCTGTATTTCCTGTATTTCCAGTATCTCCTGTATCCCCGGTGTCCCCTGTATCACCACTGTTTCCCGTATCATTTCCATTGTCGTCGTCCGCAATACACGATGGAAAAATAACAAGTAAAGAACAGAAACTTAACATAATAAAAAACTGTTTTAACATTACGAACCTCCAAACCTAACTTATGAAGCTATTCATCCCTCACAACCAACACTTTTTTGAGTATACATAAAAATCGGCATAATTAAAGAGAAAAAAGCAAAAAAAATATTTTCCCTGTCATTAGTTTTCACTACTAATGTTTATAAAATGATGTTTATGCATCGGTAATTAATAATTTTTTGCGGATACTTGAAATTATAATAACAAGTGATAGACTGAGCGTTCCTGTTTGTTTTTTATCATTCCTTTTATGGAGGAGCTTTATGGAATTAAAGAAATTTGACGGAAACCTGACTGGAATTGACTTTTTAAGTCTATTAATGATCGACATTTATGGAGGAGTGCGCCAGGTTACTGTCCCGAAAAGTTTTATCAGTGAAAAACTTATCTTGGAAGGTATCGGGTTTGATGCGTCTAATCTGGGTTTTGCCAAAGTGACGAAATCTGACATGACAGCAAGACCTGATATGGATACCGGGTTTATAGAAATCAAGGACGGGTATAATATTCTGCATGTGTTGTGTGACGTCTATTTGACTGACGGACAAAAGTTTAGTCAGTATCCCAGGCATATTGCGCAGAAGACTTTGGAATACTTAAGAAAAGAAAACATTGCCCATGATGCGAAAATGCTTGTTGAGCTTGAATTCCATATTTTTGAAGATGTGAGATATTCTTCTGCTGTAGGGCATTCGTTCTATGAAGTACAAAGTTCCGAAGGTATAGGGGAGGAAGAGGATGCTCCCCGCTTCAATGTCCAGAAAGGTTATCACAGACTTTATCCTGCAGACAGGTATTTCAGTGTGAGAAATGACATTGTAAGAGCTTTGGAGACGGTTGGTATTCCTGTGAAGTACCATCACCATGAAGTAAGTGCATCTCAGCTGGAGATAGAACTTGACTTTGACAGTATCGCCGTTGTGGGGGATCAGGTTGTCATAGCCAAGTGGATGGCGGTGAACATAGCGAGAGAACACGGGCTTTATTTAACATTTATGCCTAAACCGATGTACAATGTTGCCGGAAACGGAATGCATGTCCATCAATATCTTGAAAAAGAAGGTGTTTCCATTTTTGCAGGAGAGGAAATGCATGGACTGACAAAAGAAGCTCTTTGTTATACTGCCGGTCTTCTTGAACACTCTTTGACCGGTTCACTTCTTGCCTTTTCAAATCCGAGTACAAATTCTTTTAAAAGGCTGGTGGCAGGTTTTGAAGCTCCCATAGGAGCAACTTTTGCAAAAGGTTCAAGAGAGGCTTCAGTAAGGATACCAGCCTATCTTGGAAAAGGTGAAGAAAGGATAGAGTACAGGACAGGAGATGCGACAGCGAACATATACTTTTTTTTGAGTGCAATGATACTTGCCGGCATTGATGGCATAAAAAAAGGTAAAGATCCTGTAAAAGAAGGTTACGACAACCCCCGAAACGGGAAAATATATCCGCTCAACCTTAATTTGGTACAAGATGGACTGATGCAGGACAACGAATATCTCTCCCCTGTTTTCCCAAAAGAATTGATAGAGTTATGGGTCAAACTGAAAAAAGGGGAAGCGGAGTATGTTTATAATGCTCCCACAGCTCAGGAGTATGAACTCTATTTTTAAGGTAAAAGAAAATGCCCGCAAAAAAAAGAACGAAAGAAGAAATGATCAAGCTGGCATATGATCTTCAAAATGCCATCATAGCTTTATGCGGGAAAAGACCGTTAAGAATAACCACCAATAAAGATTTTAAACTTCTCAGAGTTGTCTGGATGGATTCTTATGAAAGAAAAGAGTGGTATAACGGGACAGTAATGAGAATTCTTCTTGACGCTTTTATGGATAAAAACAGCATCCATGTCAGAGAGATAACTGTAGGTCAGGATAAAGCGTCTGCTGTGTGGCTTACAAAATCTTCAACAGATCCCGCTAAAAGAAAAATATAGTCTTATATTTTTACAAAAAAGCTTGACAGCTCAAGGGTGTTATGTAAAATGCCTCGGCGATATTATGAAGGCTCTTTATGTTGGAGGAGAGTGATGTATGCTATGATAGATTTCGGTGGTAATCAAATCAAAGTTGTGCCGGGAGAAAAAGTACGGGTTTTCAATTTGAACAAGGATGAAGGTGAAGTGCTTGAAAATAAAAATGTTCTTCTTGTTTCCGACGGTGATGATATTTCTGTTGGAAAACCTTATGTTGAAAATGCTGTTGTAAAGCTGAAAGTTCTTAGAAACTTCAAAGGAGAGAAAATAATAGTTTTCAAAAAAAGAAGAAGAAAAGCAAGCAAGGTAAAGAGAGGATTCAAACCTTCCTATACTGAACTTCAAGTGATAGAGATAACAAAATAACAATAAATTACAGGGGTTTTTTATGGCAACGAAGAAAAGCGGCGGCAGTGCTAAAAACGGTCGTGACAGTATCGGGCAAAGACGCGGAATAAAAAAATTTGGCGGAGAATCTGTTCTTGCCGGAAATATAATAGTTCGCCAACTTGGTACTAAATGGCATCCCGGTAAAAATGTCGGAACAGGAAGAGATTTCACTCTTTTTGCACTTTGTGACGGTACTGTAAAGTATGAAAGCTTCCGTAAAAACGGGGCTGCTCGTAAAAGAGTTCATGTAGTTCCTGCAGAAGCTTAAGTTTCTGCTTAAAAATTTATTTTTTAAACTCCCGTGATCGGGAGTTTTTTTTTAGATAGGAGTTTTAAGTTTCTTATGAAATTTGTTGATCAGGCAGTAATAGAGATCATCGCAGGAGACGGTGGATCGGGTGCAGTCAGCTTCAGGAGAGAAAAGTATGTTCCGCTTGGAGGTCCTGACGGTGGAGATGGCGGGAAGGGAGGGGACATTGTCTTTATAGGAGACAACAATGTTTCAACTCTCTACGATGTGAGATACCAGAAAAAAATAAAGGCGGAAAATGGTCACGACGGGATGGGTGCAAAAAAATATGGAAAACAGGGAAAAAATGCTGTTATACGGGTTCCTGTAGGCACCATGATATATGACAATGATACCGGTGATTTGATAGCTGATATTGTAAAAAAGAAACAAAGGGTTGTTGCGGCAAAAGGCGGTATAGGCGGAAGAGGAAATGTAAAGTTCAAAACGAGTGTAAACAAGGCTCCCCGGTATGCTCAGGATGGTATTCCGGGTGAAAGGAAAAACATCAGACTTGAATTGAAGCTTCTTGCCGATGTGGGGATAATAGGGTTTCCTTCAGTAGGAAAATCAACTTTTATAAGTGTTGTAAGCAACTCCAGACCCAAAATAGCGGATTACCACTTTACAACTCTTACTCCAAATCTTGGAATGGTTGAAGGGCCTGACTTTATTCCGTATGTCATAGCAGATATTCCCGGTCTTATTGAGGGAGCTCATAAGGGTCAAGGACTCGGGGACAGATTTTTAAGGCATGTGGAAAGGTCAAGATTTCTCGTCCATATGGTGGAAATAAACCCTGCAAGGAAGTCCCCTGTGGAAGATATTAAAATCATCAACAGGGAGCTTGAATTATTTAATAAAGATCTTGCTTCTAAAGAACAGATCATTGTTCTCACTAAAACCGATATATATGCCGGGGAAGATAAAAGATTAAGAGACGAACTCAGGGATTATACTGAGAAAAATACCTATTTTGAGATCAGCAGTATCACAAAAGAGGGGATTAAGGAGCTTCTTTCCTTAATTGGTGAAAAAGTGATAGAATACAGAAAAAAAGAAGTTTCTTAGCTCAGGTCAGTCTTTTTCCAGGGATTCAACGAACTCTCTTATGAGAGCTTTATCCTCTTCAGATATTTCAATAAATTTTATACCCATTCCGGGTATGCTTGAGTCATCTTCATGGGGGACAAAGATAGAATAAGTATCTTCACTTCTTGCAACCTTTCCTTTTGCTTTTATTTCTTTGTCCGACCCGGGCAGTTTAAAAGAGAGGTCAAATTCCTGCTCAGGTTCCCATAAAATAGATGATTTTACAAAAACACCCCCTTCGCTGAGATTTGATATATCAAATTTTATGCTCATATCATCTCCGCTTTCACTGAGACGGATGTTCATCGAAACCGGGGTCCTTGGAAAGTTTCTGTTTTCTTTGCCCATTTTATTGCCTGCTTAATGGTTTATTATCTGTATCAACAAACACCAGTTTAGGTTCGGGGAAAGAAGAATTTTGATCTATGTAAAAATGACTGGCGATTATTATCAAGTCGTTTTTTGAAACAAGGCGGGCTGCGGCACCGTTTACACAAATATCTCCGGAACCTCTTTTCCCTTCAATAACATATGTTTCCAGTCTTGTTCCATTAGTTATGTCCCAAATATCAACAAATTCAAATGGCTTGATGTCAGCGAGTTCCATGAGTTCCTTGTCTATGGTAATACTGCCCTGATATTCCAAGTCTGCCCCTGTTATTCTTGCTCTGTGAATCTTTGATTTAAGAATTTTTCTGTACATAATGACGGCCTCTAGTAGAGCTATGGCAAAAAACTGACAGAATGATAGCAAAAGAGACACTGAAGTCAAGAGGATGTAGAGTTTTTTTTATTAATCCATATTAATTTGATAAAAGCTTTTAGAGGTGTAAAATAAATCACTTTTATCGGGAGGATGTTTTGCCCGGGTTTTTAAAGGTTTTCATATTTTTTATTTTGATTTTTATTTCCGCCCTTTTTTTTTCATGCAGATCTGAAAAAGGTGATACCGTAAAAACTGATGCCGAATGTCAAAGGATTGCTTCAACTGCCCCCAGTATTACTGAAACTTTGTTTGCTCTGGGACTGGGCAGTAGAGTTGTGGCAGTAAGCAGCAACTGTACATTTCCTGATGAAGTGAGCGGTATTTCTAAAGTAGGTAAGGTTCTTGATCTCAGTTACGAGGCGATCCTTTTATCGAAACCAGATACTGTTATTTTGTCTGACTATAATGCTTCCCGGGCTTTAAACCTTGAGAGAGCAGGGATAAGAACGATAGTTGTAGATCATTCGAATTTATATGGTTTTATTGACTCGATTGATACTATTGCCCGGGAATGCAAAAAAGAAGAAATTGCGGTAAAAATGAGAAAAAAGTTTGAAAGTGCCCTTTCTGAAAGGGAAGCCCGAACTGTGGAAACTTCTCCTGAAGTTTTGATAGTTGTTGGTAGAGAGTATCTTGAAAAGGGGATAAAAGACATATATGTTGCCGGCAGAGACCGCTTTTATGATGAAATTTTGAAAATATTCAATTTGAATAACAGCTATAAAGGAAAACTTTCGTATCCTAAAATTCAGGTAGAAGGATTGATGACAATGGATCCCGATATAATAATAGAGGTGATCACGGATCGTTCTTACAGCATAAAAGACCTCGAAAAGATAAGGAAGGAGTGGCAGTCCCTTAAAAATGTCAAAGCTGTGTCTTCAGATAAGGTTTTTGTTGTCAACAAAGATTACTGGTCAATTCCCGGTCCACGATTTGTAAAAATAGTCACTGATCTTCAAGAAATTATTTCTTCGGAAAAAGGGATGGCGATCAAATGAGAGAAAATGAACTAAGTGTCTGTAATCTCACAGTTAGTATAGGAGATAGAACGATACTGCATGAGATATCTTTTTCAGTTTCTCAAAATGAGAACATCACAGTGCTGGGACCTAACGGTGCCGGAAAAACAACACTTTTAAAAGCCATTGCCTCAACTATCGGGTTTAAAGGAGATATAACTCTCAACGGCAAAAAAATATCTTTGATGTCTCCGTATACGAGGGCTTCTAAACTGGGTGTTGTCGCTCAACATCCTGATATTGATGCAGATTTTACAGTGAAAACTTTTATGGAACTTTCAAGGTATCCCTATAAAAAACCGTGGGAGCGTCTCACTTCAGCAGACAGATCAATTATTGAAGAATCTCTTCAATTGACCGGATGTACTGATTTTATGGATAGACAGATATGCTCGCTCAGTGGCGGAGAAAGGCAGAAAGTGTTTATTGCGGCGGCAATTGCTCAAGACACCCCCATAATTCTTTTTGATGAACCTCTCAGCCACCTTGATCCGGTTCAAAGAAATAAAATGAGCAAACTTATTTCTGTCATATCTTCTGAAAGAAAAAAAACTGTGATAACTGTAACTCATGAGATAAATGAAGCTATTCAAAATTCTTCAAGGATTATTGTAATTGACAAAGGGAAGATAGCTTTTGATGGTTCATGTGGAGATACTTCACTGAAAAAAGTGCTTGACAAAGTGTTTGAAACAGAATTCATTTCAGCAGACTGGATATCCGGGAGGCAACCGCTTCTTTTTCCGGGGGAAAATTAAAGTGAAAAGAAAAACCTTTTTAATAGTATTGGTGCTGATTTCTCTTGCTTTTTTATTTCTGTTTCCTTTTGCAGGGACTGTTTCCATTCCATTTTCCTCATTGTTTGAAGATAGTGTTAAAAGTAAGATATTCTGGGACATAAGAGTCCCCAGAGTGCTTGGGGCTTTTATTACAGGCTCCATACTCGCTCTCGCAGGTATGGCTTTTCAGTCCTTATTCAGGAACGATCTTGCAACACCCTATACTCTGGGTATCAGTAGCGGATCTGCTCTCGGAGCAGTGATCGCAATAAAATTTATTACACTGAGCGGAACATTCCACTATTCTGTAATACAGGTATTCAGTTTCACTACCGCTCTTTTGACTGTAATTTTTCTCCATCTTTTAACTTTCAAAAAGAGGGCAGAGTCAACCTATCTTCTTTTGCTTGCAGGTATCGCAGTCAATTTTACCTGCACAGGGGCCATCCTCTTTATACAGTACATTGCTTCCGGGTCTGAAAGCTCAAGAATGGTGAGATGGATGATGGGGAGTATTGATTTCATCGGTTACGGTTCTGTTTTTAAGCTTATCCCTCCTTTGTTTTTTCTATTGGCTCTCCTTTTTTATTTTCACAGGGATCTCGATCTTATTTCAATTGATACAGAAATAGCAGTCAGCAGGGGAGTCAATCTTGCCATTACTGAAAAAGCAGTATTTTTTGTGGTTTCACTTGCTGTTGCGGTTACAGTTGCAAATACAGGCCCGATAGGTTTTGTGGGAATGATCGCTCCCCATATCGCGAGAAAACTTATCGGCAGAGAGCACAGGTATCTTATTCCTTCTTCCATGATGTCCGGGGGGATACTTTTGTTGTTCAGTGATACTGTTGCAAGAACAATAATACCTCCTTCGGAGATACCTGTTGGAGTTATAACTGCAATGTCCGGGGGTCCGTTCTTTATCTTTATTCTTATGAGAAAAGGTAAAAACGGGTAAATAAAAAATTTGACAGTAAAATTGATTTGTGAGTTAAATAAAAGCATAGTTTTGTCTGGCTCAGTGATAAATTTTTTATAAGCATAGGTCTATACCCGATATTTTAACAGCCAGTGGAGGTTTCTGTGACAAGAACTACATGGAAAAGTAAATTCGGTTTTTTGATGGCGGCAGCAGGGTCAGCTATA
Organism: Candidatus Sumerlaeota bacterium; assembly: GCA_007132725.1. GTDB lineage: Bacteria > UBP6 > UBA1177 > UBA1177 > UBA1177 > SLGQ01. The sequence goes on along the minus strand of SLOD01000156.1, from coordinate 8,833 downwards.
GGCCTCGGGAACATTGTGTTTTTCCCGGCCAATGCCTATAGATTCGGTGCAGGAGCTTTTTATCTGCCCTATCTTATTGCTCTTATTTTTCTCGGTATTCCTATAATAATTATGGAGTTGGGAATAGGAAGGGCTTTTAAGAAAGGGTTTCCTTCTTCTATGAAAGAGGTGGCCGGCTTTAAAGGAGAGATGACCGGCTGGTTTGCAATCCTTAATTCATCTGTCATAACAATGTATTACATAACAATTCTCGGGTGGGTTCTCGGGATGCTGATAAGATCTTTCAGCTCTTTATGGACGCAGGTGGCTGTGCCTGAATTCGGTATTGAAGCTGGAACGGCACCAATAGGGATATCTCACTTTTTTTCAATAATTTCAAGTCCGGGAACAGCGGGTCTCGTTATTATTGTATGGATAATGAATATTTTTTGTATTTTGAAGGGCACCAAGACGATTGAAAAGATCGTAAAGATACTTGTTCCTTCAATGTGGATATTCATGATAATTATGATCATCAGAGGATTGACGCTTCCGGGAGGGTTTCAGGGCCTTTTTCTTCTGTTTACTCCCGATATGTCAATACTCACTTCCGCAGAGGTATGGAAAGGGGCTTTCAGTCAGATCTTTTTTACTCTTTCTCTCGGGTTTGGGATCATGACCACATATGCCAGTTATCTTCCTAAAAAATCAGACATAGTAAATGACGGGCTTTCTGTCACATTTATGAACTGTACTTTTGAGATGATAGCAGGGATTGCCATATTTACTCTGCTGTTTGCTTTTTCCATTTCTCCCAGAGCTTCCACTTTGGGTATGATGTTTTTTGTAATGCCGGAAGGAATTGCACAGTTCCCGGGTGCTACGGTCACTATTTTCGGAGTTTTGTTTTTTACACTGCTTTTAAGTGCAGGATTGACTTCAAGTATGTCTCTGCTTGAGACGGTTGCCTCTGCTATCATTGACAAGTTTTCCATATCAAGGAAAAAGGCTCTCTTGATCATCTTCGTGGTGGGGCTTTCCGGCTCTATCATGTTTTCTCTTCCCCATGTCATAGATCCTGAACTTAATGCAAGTGGAACGCTCGGGCTTACTTTGCTCGACTTCCTTGATCACTGGGCTTTTGGATACGGTCTTTTGTTAACAGGATTTCTTCAGACTATTTTTATAGGATGGGTTTTCGGTGCTGACAGACTGAGAACGCTCCTGAATGAAAACTCAAAATGGACAATAGGTGTATGGTTTAACCCTTTGATAAAATTCCTTATTCCGGGAATAATAGCTCTTCTTCTCGGGAGCGGTATTTTTTCTGAATTTTCGGGGCTTTATGGTCACTCATCAACAGGAAGTATTGATAATTTACATATTTATGCTCTTGTTTTCTGGATATTTTTTGCCGCAGGAGGCAGTTTTCTGCTTGCAAAAATGAAAGGAGGGACCAATGATTAAATTCTTTTTTCTTTTCATATTTATGTTTTCTTTTTTTCTGGGTGCATCAGACTGCGATTTTTCTGAAAGTTTTACAAAAGGAAAGGAAACAATGATAGATCTTTCATCTCTATCAGAAAGAAACCCGCTTAATATCAGGGTTGTATATGGACCCGACAGTGATACGGTAAGGGAATCGATCTTTCCTTTTAGTGAAACTTTCAAGTTTGTTCCTGAAAGAGCGGGGATTATTGAGTTGATAATTGATGACATGGATGGAGAGCAAATTTGTTCTGTTAAGAGGTCGGTTTATTTTGATGGTTTGCCGCTGACAGGGATACTGATATTTCTTTTTGCAGGATCATTTCTTTTCACGGGAACATTCCTTTCACTTAAAAATGCTCTGAAAGACTGACAAAAGAATACTTCTTATATTTCAATAATGTTGAAAAATCCTTCTACAATGCCTTTGTCTATATTTTTCATGAAAACTTCGACTTCTTCTTTAGTGGGAACCGTATTTCCCGGAACAGCTTGCATTATTTTGTTCCTGCCGGCTGTAAGAGCTTTGAACAGTGCCATATCGGACATCAAAAGATTTTCCTCAAAACTCAGATTTTTTTCTCCTTTGTAAAAAGGCATTGCGGAGTAACCTATCGAAAGGGAGAGGGATATTGTCTGATCTTCAACAGGGATTCCCTTTTTAGCAAGATCAATGATCTTTTTTGCATAGACAGGAAGATGAGACGGGTCTGTGGCATTCAGGATCGAAAGAAATTCATCTCCACCCCAGCGTACGATAAGATCATCTTTTCTGACACTGTCTTTAAGCATTTTAGCAAAACTAAGCAGCAGTTTATCTCCAAACTCGTAACCTTTCTTTTCATTGATGTCTTTTAATCCGCATATATCTATAAGAAAAATTCCGGTAACTTTCCCTTCATCAGGCAACTCATTTTCACCTTTTTCTCTTATTTTTTTTGATATGGCATAAAGTTTCCTTTCATAACGCGGTTGTTCTATTTCGAAAAGATATCTTCTGTTGCAAAGGTCGGTCATGGGGTCTTTGAGCATCGATTCTCTCAATTTTTCGTTAGAACTTCTCAGTTCTTCCGTCCTTATGTCTATCAGTTCCTGCATCTCTTTTTCTCTTATTTTATGGATCCGGATCTTTACTCTCATAAAAACAATGACGGAAAGCAGAAGCAGGATCAAGGCAAAAGCACGGTAGACAGGATTCTGATAAAAAAACGGGACATAAACTACATCTAAAGAAGTTTTCGAATAGCTTTCCGGGGAGTCTGCAAGGAAACTTCTTACAGTAAACTTGTAAGATCCCGGATCAATATTGGTGTATAAGGCACTTCTGCCGGAAGTTCTGTTCCATGTGAGATCAAAACCTTCAAGCATATACTCAAATCTTATTTTATCAGGCTGGGAGAAAAACAACGATGTAAAGTGGAACTCTACACTTTTTGTTCCCGGTGCTATTTCTACATAGCCTGATTCATCAAGTATTTTTGTTTTAAAGTTATCAATGACGATCTCAGTTATCATTATAGGAGGGATTTCTGTAGCAACATCCACAGTATGCGGATCTATGGTTACTGCTCCTCTGATAGTAGGGAACCATATGGTTCCGTCAGATGCCTTTAATATCGAAGGTTGTGAACCGCCGTTACATTCTCCAGCCGGCATCCCGTCTTCCTCTTTAAAGAGCCTGAAAGAAATTTTGTCGGTTAAACCTGAAATATAGTCACTGAAAGAATCCTTGCTTATGGTAAATATCCCTTTATTGGTAGAAAACCAGAACGCCCCCCTGTCATCCATCATAATGTCATGTATGGAGTTTGTGTAAAGACCGGTTTCCTCATTCATGAAAATAAAGTCTTCATCAGCTTTTATGATCAGTCCATCTGAAAGAGTGGACATCCATATTCTGTTATCGGGATCAATATAGAGTGAAGTAATATTTACTTTTCCGGGTATGGGAACAGACTTGAACTTTGAAGTGTTTTCATCATACACAAAAAGTCCGTCCCTTAGGGTAGCAAGGTAGATAAGACTGTTTTGGTCTTCTGCGATATCAAGAATGCTCAACTCTCCTTCAGCAACAGTATGTGCCTGGAGTTTTCCGTCTGTCCATGTAAATACAGGTCGGGCGGAATGTCTGTCCGTTATCCATATTTTACCTCTGGAATCCTGGAAAAAAAGAGTGGGGGAAACTGGCTGAGCTTGAACAAATCCTGCTGTTATGGCATCCAGATCGACAATTCTTTCATTTTGAAAAACTTGGACACCGCTTCCTCTTGTTCCAATCCATACTCTGTCTGAATCATCAGCAAAAACAGAGGTTATCGAGTTGCTTCTAAGTCCGTTTGATGTGTCAAGGGTTTTTACAGTTCCATCTTTTTTTAATATTTTTATTCCTTCTCCAAAAGTTCCGGCCCAGATGTCCCCGGAAGGTGTTTCTGTTAAAGATCTTACATTTCCGCTGTTTATTCCTGCCTGAAAAACTCTCCCTTCTCTTATGATGCAGGTTCCGGTTGCTTCTGTTCCAAACCAGATGTTACTTTCCCTGTCTTCCATAATAGATATGACCGACCCGGTATGGAACTTAAGATTTTTTGGAAGGAGTGCAAAGTTTCCTTTGTAAAATCTTATTATTCTTCCATTTTCATCTCCGATCCATACGGCTCCGTGGGAATCAACGGTGACAGACCTGAGTGACTCAGAGGGGAGTCCGTCTTCTTCAGAATAAATATAATCCACTTCTCCGTTTTTTATTAAAGCGAGACCACGGTTGGTTGCCGCCCATACAACCCCTTTTTCTCCTTCTGTTATTTGATTGACATAGGCGTATATTTTGTCAAGTAAGACAAACTTACCGTTTTTGTAAATACTTATCCCGTCAATAGTTGCAACAAATATTCTTCCGTCAGAATCTTTGAGAATAGATAGAGTGGTATTTGTGTTTAAAAGGTTGTTTTCCCTGTTATAGTGAGTTTCTTTTCCTGATGGAGGCACCTTTATTACACCTGAGTTAAGGGTAGCAGCCCATACAGTTCCATCATCTTCAATAAAAAAGTCCTTTATAAAAAAGTCTTCGAGAATGGTTTTTTCTTCGTCAAAAAAGCTGATGCCTGATGTAGTTCCTGCAACAATAGTATTGTTTTTCAAAAAATGTATGGAAGATATGTTATCGGAATTGAGGAAAGGGTGTTTTTTTCTGTTAAGGATATCAAACTTTCTTCCGTCATATTTTGCGATTCCTTCCTGAGTGGCAAATAAAATAAAGCCGCGGTTGTCCTGAAAGATGTCCTGTACTGTGTTTTGAGGAAGTCCTCTCCCTGAGTCTATACAGTCAACGGAAAACCTGTTCATCATTTGTTCAGGATTAAGTCCGTAAAGACCCGGCAGCAAAAAGATAAAAGACACTGTTAAAAAAAGTGATTTTAATGATATGACTCTTTTCATGAACATATTGTTCCCTCAAAGTAAATTTTTCAAAGTTCTAAGATGCTTCAAGCAACATCAAGAAAATACCATACAAATACAATTCAAACAAGAAAAACAACTAAAAATAAAGAAAAACTTTTGAGATCAGGACACTTGTGCCGATGTAATTACGCATAAGTTAACTATATCTTCAACTGAACATCCTCTTGAAAGATCGTTTACCGGTTTGGCGATCCCTTGCAAGATGGGGCCTATAGCTTTGGCTTTCGCTAATCTTTCAACGAGTTTATATGATATGTTGCCGCTTTGAAGTTCGGGAAAAACAAGAACATTGGCTTTTCCGGCGATAGAGCTTCCCGGGCATTTGGTTTTTCCTATAGAAGAGATAAGGGCAGCATCTGCCTGTATATCACCGTCAACTTCAAGGTCCGGAAATTTTTCCTTTACGATTTTTAAAGCATCTACAACTTTATCCACATGTTGGTGTTTTGCACTTCCGTAAGTTGAAAAAGAGAGCATTGCCACTTTTGGTTCCATATTGCAGAGCACTTTTGCAGTTTCTGCAGAAGATACAGCGATTTCAGCAAGTTGAGAGGAGTCGGGGTCAATATTTATGGCACAGTCTGCAAAAACGAACATACCTTTTTCACCGAGATCACTTTCGGGTACGATCATAATAAAGCAGCTTGACACAACATTTAGTCCCGGTTTGGTTTTTATGATCTGTAAGGCGGGTCTTACAGTATCTGCGGTAGAGTGAACGGCACCGCTTACAAGTCCGTCCGCTTCTCCTGTATGTACCATCATGGTGCCGAAATAAAGTTCGTCTTTCATTATTTCAAGAGAAGATTCCGGGGAAACACCTTTGTGTTTTCTGATTTGAAAGAATGTTTCTGCATAACTTTCAAGAAGCGGGCTTTTAGATGGGTCTGCAATGTGTGCACCACTTATGTCCGCCCCTGTTTTTAAGGCGGATGTTTTTATTTTTTCTTCGTTTCCGACAAGAATTATTTCTGCCAGATTTTCTTTAATGATGGTTTCAGTTGCTTTGAGCGTTTTTTCTTCTGTGCTTTCCGGTAAGACAATTTTTCTTTTGGCAGTTTTCGCTTTTTCTTTCAACTTTTTCATAAATTCCATAACAAAATTCTCCGTCAACGAGTTCCCAACAACAAAAAAATATGCTTTTAAATAAGATCAAAGTCAAATAAAAATTATGTTGAAAACAAAAGGAGTTGTCCGGATGTTTTTTATAGTAAACGGTTTGACGCTAAAACAAAAAAACATTAATTTTTGTGAGGTTGGTGTCAGAAAAAAGGTATTTTTTTATATGAGAGTCAATCATTTTAAATTGATTAATCATTGCCAAAAAGTTATATTTATTCAACTTGTAAGTTTGAGGTTATAATGAGTTGCGTTCCTTCTTTTGGAGTTGGTGTAGGTGTTATGGGAGAGAAATGAAAAAAAAGAAAGTATTCATCAGTAGTGTTCAAAGTGAGTTTGCGGAAGAGCGTGAATTTCTGGTGGACTATTTCCGGACAGATCCTTTGTTAAAAACTTTTTTTGAACCTTTTATTTTTGAAGAGGTTCCGGCAACAACTCATTCTGTTCAGAATGTTTATTTGAAAGAGGTCGAATTATCAGATATTTACATCGGATTGTTGGGGCAAAGTTATGGCTATGAAGATAGCAAAGGTATCTCTCCCACAGAAAAAGAATATGATTTGGCTAAAAAGATGTTTATTCCCCGCTGGATCTATATTAAAAAAGTCGATAAAAACAAGAGAGAGATAAAAGAAGAGGTTTTTATTAAAAAAATTGAGCAGGATGTCTCCAGAAAAATGTTCTCAGACAAAAATTCATTAAAAGAAGCCGTTTATAATTCATGTGTTTTGTATCTCAAACAAAATGGTAAAATAGAAACAAGTGACTTCGATGACAGCATAAATAATTCCGTGAAAATAAGCGACATAGATAAGGAATTATTAAAACATTTTGTTGTTACAGCAAGAAAAAAAAGAGGTTTTCCTTTAAAAGAAACAGCATCTGTTCAAGAAGTTTTAAAACATCTTAATTTGATAAAAAAAGGAAAAATTGTTAATAGCGGCGTTTTGGCTTTTTCTAAAAATCCACAGGGATTTTTTCCATCAGCCACGGTAAAATGTGCTCATTTCCATGGACTGAACATTCAAAAACCGATACCTGATTACAAAGAATTTGGTGGTACAGTTTTTAATATGGCCCAGGAAGCAGTTGACTTTGTGTTGTCAAAAATAAGTTTGTCAACGGGAACAAGAGACAAAAGCAATCAGGTTGAAACTGTTTATGAGGTTCCAAGAGCTGTTGTCGCAGAAGCAATAATAAATGCTGTTGCTCATAGGGATTATTATAGTAGAGCAAGCGTGCAAGTTTCGGTGTTTAAAGACCGAATTGAAGTCAGCAATCCAGGAGAATTGCCACCAGAACTTGGTTTGAAAGATTTGAAAAAACCTCACAGTTCATATCCGAGAAATCCGTTGCTAGCTGGATGTCTGTTTTTAACTGGTGATATTGAAAGATACGGCACAGGCATAATAGATATGTATAATTTAACCAAAGAAAGAGGGTTGATTTCTCCGGATATATCTTTGGGTGAGGGATTTAAGGTCACGATATGGAGACCACAGCCAGAGTCACAGTACCAGTCCAGTACCAGTTCAGTACCAGACCAGTACCAGTCATTAAAAGAAAAAGTTCTCAACATTCTATCAAATGATGAGTTCCCCATTTCAATAATTTCTGAGAAACTCGGACAATCAAGAGTTTCAGGTCAATTGAAAGTCATTTTAAAAGAATTATTAACAGAAAATCTTATAGAAATGACAATTCCTGACAAACCTAACAGCAGATTTCAAAAATACCGCCTTACAGAAAAAGGCAGAGAATTAAAATTAAATGATAAACACAAAACTGAAGAGAAATAGAACATGAGCTATATTCCCCCTTTTGAAGTTAGTGCAAAAGCGATAAACATGATAGCTGAGATTTCTGCTCTTGTTGAGAGGTTTGCTATCCGTCTTGAGCAGGCTGACGGTTTACTGCTCCGGAAAATAAACCGCATAAAGACTATCCGAGGTTCTCTTGCAATTGAGGGGAACACTCTTTCTGAAAGTATGATAAGTGATATTATTGATGGAAAAAATGTTGTTGCTCCGATAAGAGAGATACAGGAAGCAAAAAATGCGATAAAAGTTTATGACAGATATGGCAGTTTTGATCCTTTTTCCATTGAAGATATGCTCAAAGCTCATGGGTTGATGATGGAAGCACTCGTTGATGATCCAGGTAAGTTCAGAAAAACAGGAGTCGGAGTTTTTCAGGGGAATGTTCCTATTCATGTTGCACCTCCTGCCGGCAAAGTTCCATATCTCATGGAAGAACTTTTTCAGTGGCTTAAAACCTCAAAAGATCATCTGCTCATAAGAAGCTGTGTGTTCCATTATGAGTTTGAATTTATTCATCCTTTTAGTGATGGTAATGGCAGGATAGGGAGACTTTGGCAGTCACTCATACTTGGAAAACTCAATCCCGTCTTTGAACACCTCCCAGTTGAAAACATGGTCTTTTCAAATCAACAGAAATATTATGAAGCAATACAAAAAAGCACCGAAAAAACCGATTCCGGCATCTTCATAGATTTCATGCTTGAAGAGATATTGAGGACGGTGGAGGAAAACCCAATGACAAAAACAATAGTTGTTAACAGGAACACGGTTTTAAAGCAGATAGAGTTGTCAGATACGGCAGATATTTTTAACACGGTCATTTCGCAAAGGGAGTATCTGGGCAAGTGGCTTCCTTTTGTTGAATTTACTCATGAGATGAAGGATACGGAGGTTTTTGTCCGTTCTGCTGTGGATGCTCCGGAGGAAAAAAGAGAGTTTGTTTTTGTGATCCATTATGATGGTGAGTT
>SLOD01000090.1 GCA_007132725.1 Candidatus Sumerlaeota bacterium | reverse complement strand
TATTTTCAAGGTAGAGGTTTTGTCAGATAAAAGAATCTGCAAAAAACTTTTCAGTAGATTCTTTATATTCTTTAAAAATAAAACTGATCGCTTTTTCAATTTTTCCAAGCTGGGAGGCTCTGTGAATATCAGTGGCAAGATTGTCTATCAGACCGGACTCTATCATTCTTATGATCTGCTTTCTTGAACTGTCATAAAAAGGCTTTGCAAGAGCCCTCATTCCTCCCTGCAGATAAACCTTGTATTTTTTTTTGAGTTCTGACCAGAAGATGTCGTTTTTTCCATATCTTTCAATGTGGGCGATAAGAGGAGCAAATCCAGCCGAGTTAAGTTCAAAAATACTTTTTTCAACATCACCTTTTCTTGTGATCATCACCGGGAACTCTATAAGTATCACCTGCATCCCATCACTCGTTAAACCGATGTTATATGTGTTGCTCATTTCTTTGATCAAAGGAATATTGCAACTGTACTCAAAACTGAACCGTTTTATAATACTCCTTTTAAGGTGTTTGATCTTTTCCATTACTTGCGAAGGAGAAGGATTAAAAAGCATGTGAAATTTATGGGGTGTAGGAACAAGTTCAGTGAATCCGAAAGAAGAAAGATGTCTTATTATTTCAAGGCTTTCTTCCAGAGTATCAGGACCATCGTCCAAACCGTAAATAATATGGGAGTGGAGATCTATCATGGATTTACATAATAAAAGAAAATCCAGTGTTAAACGAAAAGGTTTTGCCCGCATTTATAGGAAGCACCGCTTCAACTTCAAAACCGAAGCGACCGACAATAGTTTTAAAACCGAGCAATATTCTGTCTATATTTATAAATTCCTGACTGAAATAAAAAGGTTCACCCGATTCGTCAGCCCATACGAAACCGTCTGTTTTATCAGAATAATCAAAGTACCCCCCCAGCCTGTTCGATGAAGCAAAGCTGAATAGATGGCTGTAGGCAACTATCGGGATTAACTTTACTTGATGATTTGCTACGAATGTTTTTGATATCTTCAGCCTGAGATCTATCATTTGCATGTTAAGGTCTGTAGCACCAAAAAGCCTGTTGTATCCGGCTCCTATTGCAATATCGGGAGCATATTTTATCCCTTCATTTATCGCATATTCAAATCCGGCCCCTCCACTAACCATTTCTGTCATAAAGTAGTATCTTAGATTTCCAAATAGTTTAAGACCGAATCCGAATCCTTTGGAAAAGTGAAGATCCGCACTGTTATAAAAAGGAGGAACCCCCATCGTAACAGGCTTGTCATATAATGCCTCTTTCCAGTAATATGCACCCACATTGATCTTGGTAAGCGAATAACCTAACCCGATTTGAAATCCTGAAGAACCTCTTGTTTCAGCTTCTCCGTAAAACATCGGAGCCATAACTGCCGAGAACTCTTTGCTCATCTTTAAAAAATCACTCTGGTTGCCTTTGCCCAGATTAAAAAGAAGAAAGTCCATTCTCTGTTTTCCGCTTAGCGGGAAAAAAAGAACAGCCATTACAAACACAGCAACTATCAACTTCACCGGTTTCATGAAAGCTCCTTTACACAAAGTTCCTTTTCATATCGAAAGTTAGCAAAATTACCTTACGAAGTCAAGTATAATAGTTTTAAAAGCGAAAGGGGTGTCAATAAAAAGCTGTGCGTCGGGAAGGATTTTGATGACACCCCTGTATTGTCGCATGTTGACTGCCTCCGTGTTTTGGAAACACAGAGAAGCGTGGTGTGTGTGGGCTTGTGTTGTCAACTTTTGTCAAAGATATATAAAATATAAAAGAGCCGCCGAGAGCAATATAATCTTTTATTACACTGTCTTTGTGAAAAAATCAAGTTTTTTATTTTATTTTTAGAATTTTTCTCTTACCGGCTGGAGATCGGTTGTGAAAATTGATCTGTTGTCACAAAATTCAGAGCTGGAAAAACTATTTTCAAGAGTACTGTAATCCTTAATATTCCAAGCATTAACAGCACTTATATTTTCTACAAACCTTGCACCCCCTAAACTTTTTTTAATAACTTTAGAATTTTCAATGTTTATACCGTTATTGTTATTTGAGATATAAATATCCTCAAAAACAAGTTCAGATCCACTATACAATGAAATTCCATGCCCAAAAGGTACTCCCGGGGCAAAAATACACATCCCTTTTTCTATACATTCTCTTTGCAAAGTATGGGACACCATAACATTTTGAAGTTCAATCTTTCCATTTACCGCCATTACTCCACACTCTCTGTTTTGACCAAGAACACCCGTTTTAAGCTTTATCTGAGCTTTATCCTGTACTGCTACTCCGACACCGAATTCAAAAATTTCAGGATCAGATCTCGTATTTGATATTTCAAAATTTTCAAATTCTGCTGTGCAGTTGTCTCCATCCATTAAAACACCGGCAGTCCCCGTATTTGTAACAATAATTCTGTCGAAAAAAGAGGTGCTTTCATCAAAAAGCATCATTCCAAATCCGTTTTCTCCCAGTCCATCAGGAAAAACTGATTCAATAGTGATGTCTTTTCCTTTGATCACTGCATTTTTTGAAAAGATTCCACTGCCTCTCGAATTTTTAATCCTCACTCTTTCCATGGCTGCATTTATTTTTCCTTCAAGCACGATCCCCCCCTGCTCTTTTGAAACAGGAATAATATTTTCTGCAGAGAGATCGGTTAATTTAAGGTGTGGGTTTTCACCATTGGCATAGACAAAAAGAAAAGAAGTTGAGCAGTTACTTATAATACTTTTGTCAATTGAAATATCTGTCATTCCTTCTGCATAGATACCGTGACCCTCATAGTTTTTTGTCCCACTTGAAACCTCTGAAATAATTGTGTTTTTAAGCTCAGTCTGTATCATCCGGGAAACTCCGCTGCCTCCCCATAGTAATATTCCGAATGAACTGAAGTGGCTTAACTCGCTTTCTTTTATTTTTAAAATACCGGGACCCGTTGAGATGCCGTAACTTATACCACTTGAAGGATATTTTCCGACATTTGATATCAAACTGCTTTTAACGGTCACTTCACTTCCACAATCTAAAGAATCTCCGCAAACATTTATCCCTCCCCTGACAACATCATATATAACAACATTTTCAATTTCCAAAGAGCTTTTATTCCCGACAAATATTCCCCGGGTATGACCTGTTATAGAAAAGTTTTTTAATATCACATTAGAATTTTCCGCTATTTCAATTACCCCCGGTGTTTCTTCACAACTACAAAACATCACTGTTTCCTCAGTTCCTGTACCACTCACTTCAAGGTTCCCCTGCACATATAAACATCCTTTAAAACAACCGTTCCCCAGAACAATTTTCCCTTCTTTTGCTTCAGGAATATTTTTGCAGTTGTCAAAACTACCGGAAAACATCTTTTTTCTTTTTATCTCAGGCTCCTTTGGAGATTCAGGATGTCTGATATCGATCTTTGGAAGCCGGCATTCTGTTGCAGGAACATCTTCTTCTATCGATTTACGATCTTCTCCTAAAGCTGTTTCATATTCAGATGTACACGAGATAAACAACAAAAAAACTACTGTGAAAAAAGAATACATGTCCCCCTCTTTAAAGTTCCAGAACAGTTTCAATTATAAACAGCGGTTCTGTCAGACCAATATCGTTTGCGGTAAAAGGGTTTTCAACTACACCTTCTCTTAAAAACTCCGGTTCTTTTCCGTTTTGGACAACGACCCCGAACATGCCTGTGTCAGATATTGTTTTAAGTTGTTCAAGAACCACCCCTTCTATTAAATCTCCATTTATCCCGTCTAATATAATTCCGGCTCTATAGTAGTTTAATACTTCAAGGTTTGAAATATGGAGAGCATCCTGTTGTGACAAAAGATCGTTCTTAACTACGATTCCATCTCCTACGAACTCCATATTGACTTCTCTCCCGCTTACTCCGGTCAGTACAGAGTTGTCTATCTTAAGCCGGGTATTCCCAAGCACTTGTAAAGATACTGCTCCATTGTCCGACAGTTCGCTTCCGGTTATTTCCAGTGTTCCTGTATTGTTGCTTAGGTTTTGCACCCATATTCCGGCAAAACCGCTATTGGAGAAAACAGAGTTTTTTATTAAAACCTGATGTTCCCCGTCTATCAATAATCCTGTTGAATCAGTTTTATCTGTTTTTGAGTTTTCAAATACCACTTCCGATCTTTTACCTGTGATCACCACCCCTCTTCCACCGAAAATGGATCCGGCACGAATATTAGATGCAGAAAAGTTGTCAAAATAAACTTTGCTGTCAGATACTGTAACTACTGAACTCTCAACAGATATTCCCGAAATATTAACATTTTGGACAATAACATTTTCCGCCTCGAATATCGTTATCCCTTTTGTTCCGCTATTTATTGTTATATCTTTCAACATAGTCCTGTCTGCACTTATAAAGATTCCGGTTTCGACCCCTTTCAGCTTGCTGGAACCATCTTTTCTTCCAATAATATTAAGAGGTTTGCCAACAATCAAATCTCCTTCGAGTTCTCCGCTTTCTATACAGATACAATTTGAGAACCTTGCGGAAGAATTTGCTATAGCATCAAAAAAAGAGTTTATGTCACTTGCTTTTTCGCATCTGTTGCCACACTCTTCCGGCAAATCAAAACCATAAGGAGAATTTTCTACACAACCTCCTGAAATTAAAAGAAGTAATGCAATAAAAATAGGTCTGCTCATTTTCCCCCTCCAAAACAAATTCATTCTATCTTATCCCATACTCCGCTCTTTGTCAAATTTATATTAGTTTTTATTTATTTTTAAGATTTTAAATCTAATACAAAATAGAGAGGAGATTGTTTGCACTTTCTTGAAAAAATGTTACCTTTTATTGAAAAAGTTCTTTTTGTTAAATTTTCAATGGAGGAGGTAGCAAATGAAAAAAGTTGTCCTCATGACTCTTACTTTGGTGGCTGTAATTTATATTTATTTTTCCCTTTTTGCAGAAGACAAACGACCTGTTCCTGAAAAAACTTTTACTGTTGAGGAACTTGCCGGTTTTGATGGGAGTAAAGGGAACAAAGCATATGTCGCTATTGACGGCATAGTTTATGATGTAACAAATATTTCAAGCTGGAAAAACGGAAGACACAAAAGAGGCTTAAGAGCGGGAAGAGATCACAGCGGAATGTTGAGAAAATCACCTCATGGGAATTCTGTTCTCAAAAGAATGGCGATAGTCGGCAAACTGGAAAAATAAGTCCTTAAGAAACTCTTAAATCAGCCATTTGCACTTTTGGGTTTTTGCATACCTTCAAAAGTTCTTAC